>NZ_MWLL01000221.1:0-5973 GCF_002198675.1 Kineosporia sp. R_H_3
CGGCGTGCCGCCGCCGGCCGGCGCCGCCCAGGGGGCGCGCCAGTGGTCGGGGCGGGGGTCCGTGGTCTGGGTCATCGCGGTCACCTCTGTCGTGGACTTGGTGACTTCTATATGACCCCCTGCCGCTGGGCGCACCATCCGACGACCCTGGGAGTTGGCTGGGAGCCGGTGACCGCGGCGGCACCCCGGGCGGCGAGCCGGAGAACGGGGCCCAAAACGCGGCGGCCGGCAGGACGCTCACGCGTCCGGCCGGCCGAGCCGGGTCCGCCGTGGGGCGGGACCTGGCCGAGCGGTCCTCCGGTCAGTCCCGGTCGGAGGTGTCGGTCAGGGGCGGGGAGGACAGCCGGACCCGCTTCGGGTTGGCCACGGTCGTCAGGCCCACGGAACGGTCGTCGTCGGCGGGCTGGTTGGTGTTCGTCATCCACGTCTCCTCGTCGAGCTGTGTCGGTTCGAGCTGTTCCGGGCGAGCCGGCGGTCCTGCGGTACGTCGGGCACCACCCGGCCCGTGCGGACGGGCGGCTGGCGCGGGGTGCGGCCCGGTCGGGCCGCCCCCGCGGGAAGGAGTCTCGCGGTCCGAGGTGTCCGGTGCGTTTCCCGACGGGAACATCCTCGTCAAGGTCGTACCCCGAACTTGTGTTCCCGAACACAGATGCAACGAACGTCACACCTGGCGGGTCCGGTCCGCGAAAACGCTTGCATCCCAACGGGATCCACGACCGGTCCGGTTCGTGACGGCCTGGACCCGTTGCGGTGCAACGGTTCCGCCCGCCGGCGTCCGGGCCGGTCGGAGCCCCGACGACGATCATCGCGGGCCGGCGCGGGCGGGGGCTGCCCGACGCCACGGTGTGGGAACGGTCACGCCGCAACGGGGGACGGCCCGGCGCCGGACGCCCGAGGGCCGAACGGCCGACGTCCGGCGCCGGGGCCCGGACGTGCGACGGGGCGCCGCGGCGTGGCCGCAGCGCCCCGTGGTGGAGCGGGTGGGTCGGTCGTCTCAGGCGACGCCGACGACCTGCGACGCGAGGTCGCGGTCGCGGGCCGCGACGAGGACGCGGAAGCGGCCCGTCGAGCCGGGCATCGAGCCCACCGGCTGGACCACGGCGTGCAGCCCGACGTCGGCGAGGCACTCCTCGACGAAGTAGAGGCTGTCGCGGCCGATCTCGGCGACCGGGACGAGCCGGTTCGGGCTCGGCGCCGGCGCGACCGCGTCGAGGAAGCGTGTCCAGCGCGACCGCTGGTCGGCGGTGCGGGCCTCACGCGTGGTGGCGGGGGCGTGGATCGGGGCGGACATGTGGATCATCACTCCTGTGGGGGTGACCAGGATGGTCCCGTCGGCGCGCCGTCGCGCCGGGCGAGGTTCGGCGGGCCGCTCCGAGGCGGCCCCACCGCTGCCCTCGGCAGGGGTGCCGGGTTGCGGTCACCCTGTCCGAGAACGCTTTCATTCTCTCACTCCGTCGGCGTCCGCGCCCTCGAGGACGAGCCCTGCGGGCAAACCGTGAGCGGGATCACCGGATTGGTGAACAACTTTCGCGAGGGTCGGGGCGCTACTCGGACGGCGCGGCCGGGAGGGTCACGCGGAAGGTCGCGCCCCCGCCGGGCGTCGTCCGGACGCCGACCTGCCCGTGGTGGGCGGACACGACGGCCGACACGATCGACAGGCCCAGGCCGGAGCCGCCGCCCTTGCCCCGCTGGCGGGAGGAGTCGGCCCGGTAGAAGCGCTCGAAGATCTTCGCCGCGTGCTCGGGCGAGAGGCCCTGGCCGTGGTCGCGGACCTCGAGGACCGCCGAGCGGGTGCCGTCCGGGCCCGTCTCCGTGCCGACGGCGACCTCGACGGGCGTACCGGGCGCGGTGTGCCGGACGGCGTTCGCGACGAGGTTCGCGACGACCTGACGGAGCCGGTCCTCGTCGCCGACGACGCCCGACGGGACCGGTCCGACACCGGGGCGCAGCCCGACGAGCTGCACGGGGCGGTTCGGGTCGAGGCCGCGGGCGTCGTGGACCGCGTCACCGGCGAGCACCGTGAGGTCGACGCGCTCGACCCGGCCGGGTCGCTGCTCGTCGAGCCGGGCGAGGAGCAGGAGGTCCTCGACGAGGCCGCCCATCCGGGTGGCCTCGTCCTCGATGCGGCGCATGGTGCGCGGGACGTCGTCCGTCGGGACGGCGCCCTGCCGGTACAGCTCGGCGAACCCGCGGATCGCGGCGAGCGGCGTCCTCAGCTCGTGGGAGGCGTCGGCGGCGAACCGGCGGGTGCGCGCCTCGGAGGCCTCCCTGGCCCGGAAGGCGGCCTCGATGTGGCTGAGCATCGTGTTGAGGGAGGCGGTGAGCCGGCCGACCTCGGTCGTCGTGGGCCGCTCCTGGATCCGTCGGGAGAGGTCCCCGCCGGCGATGAGCGCGGCCGTCTCCTCGACCTCGACGAGCGGGCGGAAGGCGCGTCGGATCGCCAGCCAGCCGAGCAGCGCGAAAACGGCGATCGCCGCGCCGCCGATGCCGAGCGTGAGCAGCCGCAGGGTGCGCACCGAGGCGTCGACCTGCGAGGTCGGCAGGGCGAGCGTCACCGTGCCCGGGTACGACGACAGGCTCAGGGAGGGGCGGACGCCGACCGGCACGACGACGGCCCGCCACGGCGTCCCGTCCGCGGACTCGAGCTGGAAGACCGCGCCGTCGAGCTCCTCGGCCTGCTCGTAGCTGATGTCGGTGAAGACCGGGGTGGCCCGCTCGGGCCCGGAACCGTTGGTGCTGTTGAGGTCCGGCCGGGACGGGACGGTGACCCGGGTGGCGAACTGGGCCGGTCCGCGGCGGTCGTCGTCGTCGGTGCGGGTCAGGCCGGACAGCAGCCGGTTGTCCCCGCCGACCGCCTGCTCGTAGGTCGCGCTGAGCTGGTCGTCGATCTGCTGGACGAGATAGCCGCGCAGCACCCACTGGACGCCGAACCCGGTCGCCGCGAGCGCGAGGAGCAGGGTGCCGACGAGGACGGCGACGAGCTGGGTGCGCAGCGGGATCGCCGCGAGCCGCGACTCGGCGGGCCGGGCCGCGGCGTCGTCGGGCGCCGGGCCGTCCGGTGCGTCGTCCGGTGCGTCGTCCGGTGCCGGGTCCGCCCCCGGGGTCACGTCGACGGCGTCCGGGGCGGGGCCGGCGAACAGGTTCACCGGGGGCTCGGTCCGGGGGCCGGGACGTGCCGGCTCCGGCCCGAAGGCCGCGACGTCGATGCCGCGGGTGGGCTCGCTCATGCCTCGGGGGGCAGCCGCAGGACGTAGCCGACGCCGCGCCGGGTGTGGATGAGCGGCGGGTCGACGTGGTCGATCTTGCGGCGCAGGTAGGAGATGTAGGACTCGACGATGCCGGACTCGCCGTTGAAGTCGTAGGCCCAGACGTGGTCGAGGATCTGGGCCTTCGACAGCACCCGGTTCGGGTTGAGCATGAGGTAGCGCAGCAGCTTGAACTCGGTCGGCGACAGGTCGACGAGCTTGCCCGCGCGGCGCACCTCGTGGGAGTCCTCGTCGAGCTCGAGGTCCTCGAAGACGAGGCGGCCGGTGTCGGGGTCGCCGCCGACGCCCGTGCGGCGCAGCACGGCGCGGATCCGGGCGACGACCTCCTCGAGGCTGAAGGGCTTGGTGACGTAGTCGTCGCCGCCGACCGTGAGCCCCTGCACCTTGTCCATCGTCTCGTCGCGCGCGGTGAGGAACAGGACGGGCATCTCCCGGCCGCGCTCGCGGAGCTTGCGGGTCACCGTGAAGCCGTCGAGGTCGGGCAGCATGACGTCGAGGACGACGAGGTCCGGGCGGTGCTGCTCGGCGAGCTTCAGCGCCTCGGCGCCGTCCTCGGCCGGGAACACCTCGAAACCGGCGAAGCGCAGGCTCGCGGTGAGGAGTTCGCGGATGCTCGGTTCGTCGTCGACGACGAGAAGCCGCGCCTCAGGGGTCTTGTCTGCCACCTGACCAGTCTCTCTCGTCCTGCTGTGAACTCGCTGGGAGACTGCTGTGCGGAGCGTGCACGGTGTGCAGGGTGAGGTCGGCCGGCGGCACGCTCAGGGCGACGATCGCGGCGACGAGGAGCACCGACGGCCCCAGGGCGGCGTCCCACGTGAGGACGGCCGGGGCGGTCGGCGACGCGTGCCGGGGCCGCAGGTGCATGCTGACGGGATCGGACCCGGCGCGGCCCGCCTTGAGGGCCCGGCGGCCGCGGGTCGGTCAGGACGGCGGGCCGGTGACCGTCCGGACGGCGCCGTACCCGTCGACGAGGACCACCGCGTGGTCGGCGAGCGTCGACGCCCACTGCGCGGCGGCCGCGCCGCGCACGAAGGCCGCCGTCGCGTAGACGTCGGCCCAGGTCAGGCTCGGGCCGACGACCGTCGCCGAGAGCAGCCGGAACGGCGCGGCACCGGTCGCCGGGTCGACGATGTGCGCGCCCCGCGCCGCCGTGCCCGACGTCGCGACCGCGCCGCGGCGCAGCGGCACCGTCAGCAGCATCCGGCTGCGGTCCCGCGGGTCCTCGACGCCGACCGTCCAGTCCGGCGTGTCCGTGCGCGCGCACGCGACGACGACGTCGCCGCCGGCCGAGAGAAGCACGTCGTGCGGGCCGAGGGCGGCGAGCCGGTCGACGAGCCGGTCGAAGGCCTGCTCGGCGGCCCAGCCCTTGACGAGACCGGTCGGGTCGAACGCAGGGTGCCCGCCCCCGGCCGTCGGCAGCCAGGCGGAGAAGGCGCCGCCGGTGCGTCGCGCGGCCTCCTCGCAGAGGGCGGCGACGCGCCGGACCCGCTCGGGGGCGTCCTCGAGGCGGAGCTCGCCGCGCCGGACCCGGCTCACCGGGCTCTGCGGCTTCCAGGTGCTGAACATCGCGTCGTCGGCCCGCAGGTCGGCGAACGCCGTCGCGACGGCGCGGGCCACGCGGTCGTCGCGGGCGAGCGGCCCGCGGACGTGGACGCTCATCGGCAGCCCCATCACCTGCTCGACGAACGAGCGCCGGGGCTGCTCGACGATCGGGGTCGCGCCGTCGAGCGCCGGCGGGGCCGCCGGGTCGGTCCCGGGTCGGGCGGTCCGGGACGTCACAGGTGCGCCTGGTCGATCGCGGACTGCAGGGACTGGATGTAGCCCATGCTCGTCACGGTGGCGCCGGAGACGGCGTCGATGTCGGCGCTCTGGGCGGCGGTGACCTCCTCGGCGAGGACGGGCAGCGCGTAGGTGTTGATCTCGACGTCCCGGTGGTTCTCCTGCGGGTACTGGACCGCCTCCGATGTGGTGATCTTGCCGTTCTTCACGGTGATCTCGACCTGGACGACGCCCCAGCGGGTCATGACCGCGTCGCCGGTGAAGGTGCCGGAGGACGACGAGGAGCCGGACGACGACGAACCGGACGACGAATCCGACGAGGAACCCGACGAGGAACCCGACGAGGAACCCGACGACGTCGAGTCGTCCGAGGACGTCGAGCCGTCGGCCGACGTGTCTGCGGAGCCGGTCCCGTCGGACTGCCCGTCGGACTGCCCGGCCGTCGTCCCGCCGGTCGTCCCGGTGCTCGCGAGCGCCGTCCCCGAGTTGGTGCTCGTGTGGTAGCTGAAGAGCAGCACGAGACCGCTGAGGGTGCTCATGAGGCCGATCGCGATCTTGCGCATGGGGTGCCTTCTCCTTACCAGGTGAAGCGTTCGTCGTGGATGCGGGTCTCTGGCACGCCGGCTGCGGTGGCGGCGGTGCGGGCGGCGTCCATCCAGGTGTCCGCGCCGCAGAGGTAGACGTCGTGCTCGGCGATGTCGGGGACGAGCTGGGTGAGGGCCTGGGCGTCGGTGAGGTGCGCGGCGGTGGCGGGCAGCCAGGAGGGTGACCCGTCCCGGCGCCGGGCGCGCGGGCCGAGGACGTAGTAGACGCGGTGGCCGTGGGTGGCGGCGAGGGTGTCGAGCTCGTGCTTGAGGACGAGGTCGGTGGTGTCGCGGGCGCGGTAGATCAGGGTGATGTCGCCGGGGTGGGCGGGGAGCTCCTCGAG
>NZ_MWLL01000221.1:5992-11193 GCF_002198675.1 Kineosporia sp. R_H_3
TGGGCGGGGAGCTCCTCGAGGAGGGCCCGGAGCGGGGTGATGCCGATGCCGGAGGCGAGGAGGGTGACCTTGGGGCGGGTGCGGACGCCGGCATGGAGGCGCCCGTACGGGCCTTCGACGGCGACCCGGGTGCCGGGGGTGAGGTGGGTGAGGGCGTGGGAGCCGTCGCCGAGGTCCTTGACGGTGATCCGCAGGGTGGTGCCGGTGGGTGCGGCGGACAGGGAGTAGGGGTGGCCGCGGGTCCAGCCGGTGCCGGGGCCGGTGAGGAAGCGGAAGGTGAAGAACTGGCCGGCGGCGACGGGGAGGCGGTGCAGGTTGCGGCCGTGCATGTGGACCGAGACGGTGTCGTGGTTCTCGCGGACGACTGCGGTGACGCGCAGGTCGTGGGCCAGGGTCCGGTAGAGCGGGACGGCGACCCGCCAGACGAGGACGGCGGCTGCGGCGGCGGCCCACAGGGTCCACCAGTAGACGGTGGCGACCGGGTTGGAGAGGAACTCCTGGCCGGTCCAGAGCTGGTGGGGCAGGGCCAGGCCCACGCCGAGGTAGGCGTAGAGGTGGAGCAGGTGCCAGGACTCGTAGCGCAGCTTCGCGCGGGCCCTGCGGATGCTGGTGACGGTCACCATCACGAGCAGGACGGTGCCGGCGGCCGCGAGGAGCATGCCGGGGTAGTCCACGACGAACGACCAGAGCTCGGCGAGCGGGTTGGCGGAGTACTGGGCGGCGTACCCGAGGGTGATGAGGACCAGGTGGGCGGCCATGAGGGTGAACGAGGTGAACCCGACGAGGCGGTGCCGGCGGGCCAGCTCGTCCTGGCCGTAGGCGCGTTCGGCGAGCGGGATCCGGGCCATCAGCAGCACCTGGACCAGCAGCAGGTCCGCCGACACCAGACCGGTGAGCCGGCCCAGGCTGGTCAGCCCGGACGCCCACCCGCCCAGGTCCTGCAGGCCGCCACCGGCCACCCACAGCGCGACCACCACGAGCACGCTCGCCCAGGTCAACGACCCGGCCAGGTCACGCCACCACACCGGCACCCGCACAGACCTCCACGTCGGCACGGCGTCCGCAGGTCTGTACCGGGGGTCACCGGTACCGAGCGGCCGCCGGTCAGCGGTCATGGTCATCGCGAGGCTCCTGGAGGCGTGACGTGCGGCCGCCGGACGCGGCTGCTTCCTAGATCAACGGTCGGGCCCGAACCTGGGAGGTTCCTGTGGGGGACCTATCCGCCAGGTTCTCGTGCGCCGTCGCGGCCTGTGATCCGCGGCACAGGGCCGTCAGGAGGTCGACGCCAGCGGCCGCCGGCGCACCAGCGACACGATCCCGGCCGCGGCGAGGACGACGCCCTCGTCGCGCAGCACCAGGTCGGCGCCGTGCGCGAGGAGGAGCACCACCTCGGCCGTCGACGCACGAGGCGGCAGCGTCGCGAGGAGCGCCGCCGTCGGGAAGCGCTCCCGCAGCGCGTCGACCGCCGGGGCGTCGGCGCTGCTCACCCACACGACGTCCGGTGCGTCGTGGGAGACGAGGGCCTCGGAGAAGGGTGCCTCGTGCACGGCGGCCCCGCCCGGCAGCGCCGCCGAGAGGGCGTCGCCGAGCGTCGGCTGCGCCGAGAACGCCCGGACGACGTGGAGCACGTGGGTGGTCATGGGCCGAATGTCCCGCGGCCGGCTCGGAGCCCGATCACCATCACCTGTGAGTCGTCTGGGCACCGGCCGGCCGGGCGACGCGGCGGGAGAGCGGCAGGAGTCAGGCCTGCAGGACGTCGTCCGCGTCGACGATCCGGTACGCGTAGCCCTGCTCGGCGAGGAAGCGCTGCCGGTGGGCCGCGAAGTCCTGGTCGAGGGTGTCCCGGGCCACGATCGCGTAGAACCGGGCCGAGCGGCCGTCCGCCTTCGGGCGCAGCACCCGGCCGAGGCGCTGGGCCTCCTCCTGGCGTGACCCGAACGACCCGGAGACCTGGATCGCGACCGAGGCCTCCGGCAGGTCGATGGAGAAGTTCGCGACCTTGCTCACGACGAGGACCGTGATCTCGCCCTGACGGAACGCCTCGAAGAGCCGCTGCCGCTCCTTGACCGTCGTGTCGCCCTTGAGCACGGGGCAGTCGAGGCGCTCCCCGAGGTCGTCGAGCTGGTCGAGGTACTGGCCGATGACGAGCGTCGGCTCGCCCTTGTGCTGGGCGACGAGCTTCTCGACGACCTTCGACTTCTGCTCGGCGGTCGAGCACAGCCGGTAGCGCTCCTCGGGCTCGGCCGTCGCGTAGAGCAGCCGGTCCCGCTCCGGGAGGGTCACCCGGACCTCGACGCAGTCCGCCGGGGCGATGTAGCCCTGGGCCTCGATGTCCTTCCAGGGCGCGTCGTAGCGCTTGGGCCCGATGAGGGAGAAGACGTCGCCCTCGCGGCCGTCCTCGCGGACGAGCGTGGCGGTGAGGCCGAGCCGGCGGCGGGCCTGCAGGTCCGCGGTCATCCGGAAGATCGGCGCGGGGAGCAGGTGCACCTCGTCGTACACCACGAGGCCCCAGTCGCGGGCGTCGAAGACCTCGAGGTGGCTGTAGGTGCCCTTCCGCTTGGTCGTCATGACCTGGTACGTCGCGATCGTCACCGGGCGGATCTCCTTGCGGGACCCGGAGTACTCGCCGATCTCCTCCTCGGTGAGCGACGTCCGCTTGAGCAGCTCGTCGCGCCACTGCCGGGCCGAGACCGTGTTCGTCACGAGGATGAGCGTCGTCGCCCGGGCCTTGGCCATCGCCGCGGCGCCGACGATCGTCTTGCCCGCGCCGCAGGGGAGCACGACGACGCCCGAGCCGCCGTGCCAGAAGTTGTCGACGGCCTGCCGCTGGTAGTCGCGCAGCACCCAGCCGTCCTCTGCGAGGTCGATCGCGTGCGCCTCGCCGTCTACGTAGCCCGCGAAGTCCTCGGCGGGCCAGCCGAGCTTGAGGAGCACCTGCTTGAGGTGGCCGCGCTCGCTCGGGTGCACGGCGACGTGCTCCCGGTCGATCCGGGCGCCCACGAGCGGGATGACCTTCTTGCTCCGGAGCACCTCCTCGAGCACGGGCAGGTCGATCGCGTGGAGGACGAGGCCGTGGGTCGGGTGCTTGAGCAGCTGGAGGCGGCCGTAGCGGGCCATCGTCTCGGCGACGTCGACGAGCAGCGCGTGCGGCACGGGGTACCGCGAGTGCTCCAGGAGGACGTCGACGACCTGCTCGGCGTCGTGCCCCGCGGCCCGGGCGTTCCACAGGCCCAGCGGGGTGAGCCGGTACGTGTGCACGTGCTCCGGGGCGCGCTCGAGCTCCGCGAACGGGGCGATCGCCTGGCGGCAGGCGTCCGCCGCAGGGTGGTCCACCTCGAGGAGCAGGGTCTTGTCGGACTGGACGATGAGCGGTCCGTCGGTCACGTGGTGCCTTCCGTGGGGGGACGTCCGGTGCCAACGTCGGCCGGGGGCGTCTGCTTCCACCCAGGGTAGGAGTCCGCGGCCCGCTCAAGTTCACCCGGGCCGAGGCCGACCACCTGATCGTGAACGCGCATGCCGGGACGGCGACGGAGGTGGCAGGTGCAGGAGCCTGACCACAGCCGTCTCGTCGTCATCGGCGGCGGCCCGGCCGGCTACACGGCGGCGCTCTACGCGGCCCGCGCGGGCCTCGAGCCGATCTGCATCGAGGGCTTCGAGGCCGGCGGCCAGATCGCCAAGTCCGCCCGGGTGGAGAACTTCCCGGGCGCACCGGGCATCACGGGCGCCGACCTGTCCTGGCGGATCCGCGAGCAGGCCGAGGAGTTCGGCACCCGGATCGTCGTCGACGACGTCATCGACGTCGACTTCTCCCGCCGGCCGTTCGTCGTCGTCGCCGCCGGAGGGCTGTTCACCGGGGACGCCGTCATCGTCGCGACCGGCTCCAAGCCCCGCTCCCTGGGCCTGCCCGGGGAGAACGACCTCGTCGGTCGTGGCGTCGCCTACTGCGCGATCTGCGACGGCGCCTTCTACGAGGGGCAGGACGTCGCGGTCGTGGGCGGCGGCAACGCGGCGCTCAGCGAGGCCCTGCAGCTGGCCCGGATCGCCGCGAAGGTCACGCTCGTGCACCGGCGCTGGCAGTTCCGTGCCGAGTCGATCATCGAGGACGCCGTCCGCGGCGAGGACCGGATCGACATCGTGCTGCCGACCGTCGTCGACGAGCTCATCACCGACGAGACCGAGTGCCTGAGCGCCGTGACGCTGCGCCACCTCACGACCGGCGACCGGTCGCGGCTCGACGTCCACGGGCTCTTCGTCGCCGTCGGGCACGAGCCCGCCAGCGCGCTGTTCGCCCCCTACCTCAGGACCCACAGCGGGCACATCGTCACGAGCCCGGGCGGGACGGCGACGTCGGTCCAGGGCGTCTTCGCCGCCGGCGACGTCGTCGACGCGCGGTACCGGCAGGCCATCACGGCGGCCGCGTCGGGCTGCATGGCGGCCCTCGACGCCGAGCGGTGGCTCTCCACGAGCGAGGCGGCCGACGCGGCCGCCGAGGGTGGCCTCACGAGCGGCCCGGGCGGTTCCGACGACTTCGTGACCGACGACCGCGGCACCGACGGCCACCCTGCGCAGCACGGCACCACCCCCGACCACAGTGACCCGGAGTCCGCCGCGGTCCCTGCCCCCCGCCCCGTTCCCTCCCAGGAGACGCGATGCTGATCGGCCGGCCGGCACCGGACTTCCGGATGCTCACCACCAAGGACCCCAACACCCTCGAGCACGAGGCGACCCTGGCCGACTACCAGGGGCGCTGGCTGCTGCTGTTCTTCTACCCGTCGGACTTCACGTTCGTCTGCCCGACGGAGATGCTCGCGCTCAACGCCGCTCTCCCGGAGTTCGCCGACCTCGACTGCGACGTCCTCGGGGTCAGCACCGACGGCGTCTTCGCGCACATCGCGTGGATGGAGTTCCACATCGGGCCGCTCGACTACCCGCTCGCGAGCGACCGGTCGCAGGTCGTGTCCCGCGCGTACGGCGTCCTCGAGGAGGACGGCCGCGCGGCCAGGGCGGTGTTCCTCGTCGACCCCGAGGGCGTCGTCCGCTTCGAGACCCTCTACGACGACCGGGTCGGCCGCAGCATCGACGAGCTCCTGCGCGTCCTGCAGGCGCTCCGCAAGCCCGGGCGGACCTTCGCCCAGTACACGTCGCCCCCGCGGCAGCGTGACGTCGACTGCAACCCGGCTGCTCTCACCAGCGCCTGACCC
>NZ_MWLL01000222.1:0-14379 GCF_002198675.1 Kineosporia sp. R_H_3
ACGCCGCCGCCCGCGGCGGCGGCCCGCGACGCGTCGGCCCCGGAGCCGTTCGTGCCCCGGTACCTCGTGCTCCCCTCGGGCGGGCGGGCCGCGGTGGAGCGGGCCGGCACGGCGGACGACGGCTCGCTCACCGTCCCGGACGACCCGTCGCGCGTGGGCTGGTGGACCGGGGGAGCGCGGGTGGGTGACCCGTTCGGCAGCATCGTGCTCGCAGGGCACGTCGACTCGCGCCGGTACGGCGTCGGGGTGCTCGCCGAGCTCACCAGGGTCCGGCCGGGGCAGCGCATCACGGTCGGTGCCGGCGGCCGGACCATGACCTTCCGGGTCAACGAGGTCCGCGAGGTGCCGAAGGCGCGGCTCGCCTCGGGGACCGACGCGTTCTCGCAGACCGTCGCGCCGCGCCTGGTGCTCATCACCTGCTCCGGCCCGTTCGACCCGGTGCGGCGCGCCTACGAGGACAACCTCGTGGTCGTCGCGACGCCCGTCGCGTAGTGCTGCCGGCGCTGCAAGCACTTGACGCACTGGAAAGTACTTCTTAGGTTGGATTCATCACGAATCGGACTTAGGGGGATGAATCATGCAGGACATCACGCCGCAGGAAGCCCGCGAGCGGCTCGCCAGGGCCGAGGGCACCGGTATCGACGACGACGCCGACCGCAGGGTCCACGGCCTCGCCACGACGGCCTTCGGGCTCGTCATCGGGCTCTACGTCGCCGTTCAGCAGCGGCTCGACGAGGCGCCGTGGGAAGGGGTCCTCGCCGGCGGTTACGTCGTCGTCCTCGGGGCGGTCGCGCTGTGGCAGAGCCGGGCCTCCGGCGTCGTCCCGCGGCGCAGCCGCCGGGTCGGGCGGATCGGCCTCGCCGGGACCGTGGCGGCCATGCTCACCGCCGTCGTGGTGCTCAACGTCCGCGAGGCCTCGCGCAAGCTCGCCGGTGCGGCCGCTGCTCCCGAGCCGCTCTGGGTCCTCGGGCTCACCGGCCTCGTCGTCGCGCTGCCGATGCTCGTCGCGGGCCTGCTGATCCGGCGCGGGAGGCCCGCGTGAGCACCGACGGGGTGACCGGGCCGGCGCTGGTGACGCAGCACCGGCACGCCCGGCACCGGCTCGACGAGGTCATCCACGCACCCGTCCGCCTGAGCATCGTCGCGGTCCTCGCTCAGGTCGACGAGGCCGAGTTCGCCCGGGTCCGGGACGAGGTCGAGGTCTCGGACTCGGTGCTGTCGAAGCAGGTCGCGACGCTCGAGCAGGCCGGGTACGTCAAGGTCCGCAAGGGGTACGTCGGCAAGCGGCCGCGGACCTGGCTGTCGCTGACGGGCACGGGCCGGGCCGCCTACACCTCTCACCTCGCCGCGCTGCGGGAGATCGCCGGCGCCTGAGCGCCCGCCCGCCGTGGCGCCCCGGACGGGGCCGTGGGCGATGATGTCGGGGCGATGAGATCCCGGGCCAGCGTCCTGCACGTCGACCTCGACGCGTTCTTCGCCGCGGTCGAGCAGCGGGACAAGCCCTCGCTGCGGGGGCGGCCCGTCGTCGTGGGCGGGATCGGCGGCCGCGGTGTCGTCGCGACGTGCAGCTACGAGGCGCGGGCGTACGGCGTCCGGTCGGCGATGTCGACGGTCGAGGCCCGGGCCCGCTGCCCGCACGCCGCCTACCTCGCGCCGCGGTTCGACGCCTACCGCGCGGCGTCGTCCGTCGTCATGGCGGTGCTGCGCGAGGTGAGCGGGCTCGTCGAGCAGGTGAGCATCGACGAGGCCTACCTCGACCTCGACGTGCCGCCTGGGCCCGACGCCGACGCCGGCGCCGCGCCGCGCGCCGACGACGCGACCGCCGCCGCGGCGTGGCTCAAGGCGCAGATCCACGCCCGGACGGCGCTCACGGCGTCCGTCGGCGTCGGCAGCAGCAAGCTCGTCGCGAAGATCGCCTCCGACCTCGAGAAGCCGGACGGCCTCGTCGTCGTCGCACCCGGCACCGAGGCCGACCTGCTGGCCCCGATGTCGATCCGCGCGCTGCCCGGGATCGGCCCGGCGACCCAGGCGCGGCTGGAGTCGATGGGGATCCGTACCGTCGGCGACCTCGCCCGCTCCGACGAGCTGACCCTGGTGCCGCTCCTCGGCCGGTCGGCGGGCACCGGGCTGCTCGCCCTCGCGAACGCGCGGGACGACCGCCCGGTCGTCGCCGAGCGCGACGCCAAGTCGGTCTCCCACGAGCAGACGTTCGCCACCGACGTGACGGACAAGCGGCTCCTGCGCGACCACCTCCTCGTCATGGTCGGCAAGGTGGTCCGCCGCCTGGTCGCGGAGAAGCTGACCGCGCGGACCGTCGTCCTCAAGACCCGCACGCACGACTTCGCGACCCACACCCGGTCGACGACGCTGCCGCACCCCACGGACGACGAGCGGCTCGTCCGGCGCTGCGCGCTCACGCTGCTCGACGGGCTCGACGCGGCGGACGGCGTCCGGCTGCTCGGCGTCGGTGTCGCCGGGTTGTCCACCTTCGCCCAGGCGGACCTGCTCGCCGACATCGACGCCGCGGACGACGACCCGCCCGTGGCCCCGGGCGCCGCGGACTCCTCGGAGGATGACCACGACGACCACGGGGACGACGCCGACCCGCTCCACGACGCGCTCTTCGGCCCGGTGCCGGACCGGCAGTGGCGGCCCGGGCAGGACGTCGTCCATGCCGGGCACGGCGCCGGCTGGGTGTGGGGCAGCGGGCGCAGCGTCGTCACGGTCCGGTTCGAGGGCCCCCGTACGGGTCCGGGCCCGGTCCGTTCGTTCGCGGTCGACGACCCGGACCTGCTGCCGGCGGAGCCACCGCCGTGGCCGCCGTGACGGGTGCCCGCGGGCCCGCGGGCCGGCAGCCGAGGACCACCACGAGCGGCCACAGCGCCTGCGCTCCCGCGGCGGCGCGTTCGGCGAGCCCGAGCCGGGGGCCGGCCCCGAAGAGCTCGATGCCGAACCAGCCGACGAGGGCGAGCAGGAGCCCGGCGGCGGCGAGCCGGACGGGCCGCTGGAGCGGGAACGGGGCCCGCGGTGCGCCGTCGCGGCCCGGCGGCAGGGCGGGCCAGACCGCGAGGGCCACGAAGGCGGTCGTCGCGAAGGCCGTGTGCGGCACCGACCCTCCGTCGGCCGGCAGCGGGGCCGCCGCCACGCCGATGGTGGCCAGTCCGCCGAGCCCGAGGGCGGCCCGCCCGGCCCGCGGCGCCGTCCGCAGCGCCGCCGAGGTCGCGAGGTGGCAGAGCCCGACCCCGACGAGCGCGGCGGTCATGATCCCGCGCCGGGTCGCGCCGAGCCCGGCGAGCGCGCTGATCGTCTCGCGGACCGGGTCGAACGTGCCCGGCTGGAGGGCCGCCGCCCAGGTCCAGCCGCCGACGAGCAGGACCGGCGCCGCCGTGGCGGAAACGAGCCCCCACCAAGGGATCCCGGTGGGACGACGTGCCGTGCCCAGCCGCATCCGCCCACCCTAGACGGCGCCCCCTCGTGCTGCGCGCCGCGGGTCAGTCGGCGGCCGCCGGTGACTGCGTGTACTCGGCCAGGACGCGGCTGACCTCCAGGCCCGCCTCGTGCAGGGCCGCGAGGTGCTCCGCCGTGTACTCCTCGGGCTGCCGGCCCAGCACGCAGTGCGCTCCGAGGACCTGGCCGGACGAACCCGTCAGCGGAACGCCGCAGTAGCTCGCGATGCCGTCCTGCGTGACGAGCGGGTTGGCCAGCTGCCGGGGGTCGCGGGCGGCGTCCTCGACGACGTACGGCCGGCCGGAGAGGACGGCGTTCGCGCAGAACGACCACTCGACGGGCGTGCCGCCCGCGGCGGCCATCCAGCCGTCGAGGCCGTCGCTGCCGGCGATGAGCTGCACGGAGTCGAGCACGAGCGTGATGAGGCTGATCGTCGCGCCGAGCCGCTCGCGGGTGTCGCGGGCGATGGCGTCGAGCCGGGCCCGCAGGACCGGGTCGTCGAGGTCGATGCGGGCCAGCTCACGCATCCGGTCCGGGTCGGCCAGCAGGCGCATGGTGACCTCCTCGGCGGTCGGGGCCGGCTGCTCGGGGCGGGGGACGGGGATGCTCACCGGAGGTTCCTCACGATCTCCGCTGTCGCGGCGAGGTGCTCGTAGGAGGACAGGCGGATGGTGACGGCCCGCGCGCACAGCGCGATGACCGGGTCGCCCGAGGTCTTCATGGCCGCGACGACGCGCTCCACGGCGTCGTCGCCGTGCGGCTGCGCGCCGTCCAGCCCGGCGGAGCTCAGCAGACCGGCCCACACCGCGTCCGCGGTGACCGGGCTGACCCGCCGGACGGCGGCGCGGATCTGGTCGAGGTCGGGCCTGCGCAGGCCGTACGCGGCGACGACCGGCGGCTCTGCCATGTCGGGACCTCCTGTCCGTGCCGGAACCCGGCGGTTCAGTAGCGGAATCGGGCGACGAGGGTGTTGAGGTTCTGCGCGAACGTCGCGACGTCGTCCGAGGCGTCCTTGCTGCCCTGGGCGCCCTGCGCGGCGGCACGGCTCACCTCGGCGACGCCGGCGACCACCCGGATCACCTCGCTGCTGCCCGCGGCGGCGACCCCGAGAGACCGGCTCATCCCGCTCGTCGTGGCGGCCTGCTCCTCGACGGCCGAGGCGATGGTCATGCTGAACTCGTTGATCTGGCCGATGACCTCACGGATCCCGGTGACCGCCTCGGCCGCCGCGGACGTCGTGTTCTG
Organism: Kineosporia sp. R_H_3; assembly: GCF_002198675.1. GTDB lineage: Bacteria > Actinomycetota > Actinomycetes > Actinomycetales > Kineosporiaceae > R-H-3. The sequence continues at coordinate 4,693 of NZ_MWLL01000222.1, forward strand.
GATCGACGTGATCCGGCCGGTGATGTCCTCGGTCGCGCGGGCCGTCTGGTGCGCGAGCTGCTTGACCTCCTCGGCGACGACGGCGAAGCCCTTCCCCGCCGCTCCGGCGCGGGCGGCCTCGATGGTCGCGTTGAGCGCCAGCAGGTTGGTCTGCTCGGCGATGGCCGTGATGAGGCGGACGACCGAGTCGATCTCGGCGCTCGCGGCCCCGAGCTGCTCGATCTGCTCGTTCGCGGCGTCGGCGGCGACGACGGACTCGTTGGCCACGGCCGCGGCCCGCGAGGCGTTGGTGGCGATCTCGGCGACGGACGCGGCCATCTGCTCGGCGCCGGCCATCACCGACTGCACCTCCTCGTCGACCTGGGTCGAGCCGGTCCGGGCCTCGGTGGCACGGTCGGCGGCGTCCTTGGCCCCCCGGCTCAGGTCCTCGGAGACGGCGGATAGCTCGAGCGCGGCCTCGGCGAGCGAGCCGCCCGTCGCGGCGAGGTCGCGCATCATCGACTGCAGCGAGCGGACCGCGGTGTCGATGCCGTCGCCCATCGCGCCGAACTCGTCCCCGCGCCGCAGGTCGCACGTGCGGGTGAGGTCGCCGGCGGCGAGGCCGGCGGCCACGGACGCGACCGTCTGCAGCGGGCGGACGATGCTGCGGCCGATCGCCCGCCAGAGCAGGACGAGGAGCAGCGCGGAGACCGCGGCGGCCCCGGTGAGGGTCCGCGTCGCGGAGGAGCGGGCCGCGCCGACTGCGGCCGTCGCGTCGGAGACGTGGTCGCCCAGGGTGTCCCCGATCCGGGGCATGGCCTCCTCGACCTCCGAGAAGGACGTCCGGAAGTCCGTCATCGACGCGGCCGTCGCGGTGCCGGCGATCCCGCCGTCCGCGGCGCGGCGCGCCTCCTCGAGGTACACGGCGACGAGCGGGGCGACCGCGTCGGCGGCCCGGCGGACGTCGGCCGGCATGGTCCCCGCCCGGAAGGTGGCGACACCGTCCGACAGGATCGCGGCGTGGTCGTCGAGCTCGGCGCGCGCCTCGCGCCCCGACGCGCTGTCGCCGTCGAGGATCGCCTGCTGCACGTCGCCCTTGACCGCGTCGTGCGCCATGTCGGCCTCGAGAGCCAGTCGGGTCATCTTCTGCAACGACTCGAGGCGCTCGGCCTGCGTCGAGGCGGCCCGCAGCTCCTGCACGCCCACCGCGCCGACCGCGAGGAGGGCGACGAGGGCGACCCCGACGAGGGTGGCGAGCTTGACGGCGACGGACCGGTCGTCCAGCCAGGCCGACGGGCCACGCGTGACGACGGTGTGCGGCTGCGTCGTAGGTCCCGGGTCGCCATGGACTGGCGTCACGAGGTCCCTCCTCCATGGATCGATGTCCTGCAACCCTGCGGATACCTCGGGTGTCGACAGGACGTCGGGCCACATTGAGGCGGGCGGTCAGAGCCGGGATCGTTCCCATGACCGGGTGCGCCCGGTGTCGTCGGCCGGCCCCGGTCACTTCGGGAGGCGGCCGGTCGCCGCGGATGGCGTCATGGTGGCCTGGAGACCTCGTGGGAGGGGCGGCGGATGACCTGCACGTCGTGGTCGGAGGAGTTCGTCGGCCCGCCGGGTGCGGGCCCGGACGCGGAGGTGTGGGGGTTCGACCTCGGGGCGGGCGGCTGGGGCTGCGGTCAGCTGCAGGACTACACCGATCGTTCCGACAACGCGCGGCTCGACGGGCACGGCCGGCTCGAGGTCGTCGCGCTCCGGGAACCGGCCGGGGCGTCGTCCGGCGGCCGGGTGACGTCCGCGCGCCTGACCACCAAGGGACGCCTGCACCTACGGTTCGGGACGGTCGAGGCCCGGATCAAGGTGCCTGCGGCCCGCGCCACGTGGCCGGCCTTCTGGATGCTCGGCGCGGACATCGACGAGGTGGGCTGGCCGGCCTGCGGCGAGATCGACGTCATGGAGCAGGTGGGCAGCGATCCCGTCGGCGTGCACGGGACCGCGCACGGGCCGGGCTTCGCCGGGCTGGACGGCGGCATCGGGCGGACCGAGCGTCGCGGCGTCGACCTCTCCGAGGACTTCCACGTCTACGGCGTGGACTGGCAGCCGGGCCGCATCACCTGGCACCTCGACGGGCGTGCGTACTCCAGCCTGACGCCGGCCGACACCCCGCAGGGGAGCTGGCCGTTCACGCACGACGCGTACCTCGTCCTCAACCTGGCCGTCGGCGGCGCCTGGCCCGGGCTGGGGCAGGTGACGGCGGGACTGCCGGCGACGATGACGGTCGACTGGGTCAGGGTGCGGGACAGCACCGTCACCCTGCCGGGTCGCGGCTGAACCGTGCGCAGCCCGGGCCGTTGCCGCCCGGGCTGCGCACTCACGCGGCGGGCAGTCAGGCGAGAGCCCGGCGCAGCGCGTCGATCCGCATGGCCCAGATCCGGCGGGACAGCGCGGCGTCCGGGGCGAAGACCTCGGACGCGTGGTAGCTGCCGGGGTTGACGTGGAGCTCGCAGGGGACGCCGGCCTGCATGAGGCGGTTCGCGAACGCGACGTCCTCGTCGCGGAACAGGTCGACCGTGCCGACGTCGATGAACGCCGGGGGCAGCCCGCTGAGGTCGGTGGCCCGGGCCGGCGCGGCGTAGTGGTCGGCGGGCTTGCCGCCGAGGTACCAGGCCCAGGCCTCGATGTTGCCCGCCCGGTCCCAGATCCCGATGTCGGTGATCTCGTGGCTCGAGCCGGAGGTGTTCGTGTCGTCGATCATCGGGTAGATCGGCATCATGAAGGCCAGCGCGGGGCCGCTACGGTCCCGGGCGAGGAGCACGGTGCCGAGCGCGAGGCCGCCGCCGGCGCTGCCCCCGTAGATCGCCAGCCGGGTCGGGTCGATGCCGAGGCCGGCCGCGTTCGCCGCCGTCCAGGTGAGCCCGGCGTAGCAGTCCTCGACGGGGGCCGGGTGCGGGTTCTCGGGCGCGAGCCGGTACTCCACGGAGACGACGATGGCGCCGACCTCCTCGCAGAGCCGCGCCGCGTTGGCGTCCTCGCCGGCGACGTCGCCGAGGACCATGCCGCCGCCGTGGATGTAGTAGATGCCCGGCAGCGTCGCGGTGGCCGCGGAGGTCCCCACGGGGCGGTAGATCCGCACGCTGATGTCGGGGTCGCCCTCCGGGCCGGGCACGGTGCGGTCCTCGGTCGTGACGTTCGGGTTCGGCGGGACAGGCATCGAGGCGAGGATCTGCGCGACGGTGGCGCGCCGGGCGACGATGTCGGGGATCGCGTTGAAGCCACCGGGCAGGAAGCCGACCAGGGCGTCGAGCGGGACCCGGGACTCCGGGTCGATGAGGTCACGACGGGACATGTTCCCTCCAGCGGGGTGGACGTGGACGGGCGCCGGACCGGTGCGGTCCGGCCGCGGCCCGACAGTACGGCCGTCACGCCGGGGCGGGAAGAGGGCGGGAGGTGTCGAGGGTCGAGGGCGTGCGTCAGGTGCAGGGCCGGTTGGAGAGCCCGCCCGCCGCACCCGTGGCCCTGTTGCTGCAGGCCACGGTGTTCGGCACGTCCTTGTGGAGGTAGTACCCCACGCCGCTGCCGCCGGCGAGGTCCGCGACGTTGCCGCGGAAGGTGTTGTCGCGCCCCCAGCCGTCGGCGACGACATGGGTCTGGAAGCCGTCCATGGGCGAGCGCGTGCCGCGGTTGCCGGTGACGAGCCACCCGTTGCCCTTGACGTCGACCCACGAGTCGGCACCGACGAGCCCGGTCCCGTCGAGGACGTTGCCGGCCACGACCCCGCCGGACGTGCCCTCCTTGACGTCGACGCTCTCGGCGGTGGTCGGCCCGATCCTGTTGTCCAGCACGAAGTTGCCGTCGCTGCGGTCCGGGTCGCAGCCGTTGACGTCGCACCAGTTGCTCTCGGCGGAGCCGACGTAGACGCCCTCGCCGAACTTCTCCTTGCGCCGGCCGGTGTCCCGGATCGTCAGGCCGCGCACGACGTTCCCGGTGCTCTGCCGGCGCAGGTGGACGGCCTCGTCGCCGATCTCCTCGACGAGCAGGTCCTGCAGCGCGTTGCCTCGGCCGCCGTCGACCATGACGCCCTTCTGGCCGTTGCGGACGGTGAAGCCCGAGACCCGCCACCCGGTGGCACCGTCCAGGTGGAGCACGTACCCGCCGGAGGTCGAGCCGCCGTCGAGCACCGCGGACCGCCCGCCGCACAGGTAGACCGGTGCGTCCGGGGTCGCCTTCGCCGTCGCGACGAACGCGCCGGTGTAGACGCCGTCCGCGAGGATGATCGCGTCGCCGGCCGAGGCGGCCGCCAGTGCGGCGGTGAGCTGGGCGGCCGACGTGACCCGGGTCCCCGTCGCCGGGCAGTCGAACCGGGCCACCGGTGCCTTCGGCGTACCGGCAGCGACCGGCGCGCCACCGCCCTGGTCCTGCCCACCGGCGGTCGTGCTGACGCCGGAGGCCGTCGACGGCACGACCGGCTCCACCGTGGGGGTGACCGCCCCGGTACCGGTCGCGCGGTCCGAGGGCGGGACCGCCGCGGAGGGCGACGGCACCGGCCCGCGGACCGTGACGACGGCGTCGTCCGGTCCGCCGCCCAGCAGCCCCCCGACCCCGACGCCGGCCGCGAAGACGGTGAGCGCCGCGCCACCGACGAGCGCGAGCCGGCCTCGGTCGGTCGCGAGGAACGCCCGCAGCCCGGCAGCCGTCGTCCGGCCCGACCGGGTCGTGGCCCGGGTCATCGGCCGGCCTCCAGCCGGCGGACCCAGTCCGCCAGCTCGCCGGCCGAGACCGTCGGCTCGACGGCCGTGAGGTCGATGACCCGGTGGCCCTCGTCGTACCCGTCGGGCCGTCCGCGGGACCGGCCGTGCCGCGCACGGGGTGGCGGGGGAGGGTCACCCGTGCCGTAGTAGGCCTCGACGTAGTCCGGGTGCAGCGGGGAGCCGCCGGCCGGGCCGGCCGCGGGGCTCGCCGCCGGGCTCGCCGCGGGGGCGGACGCGGGGGCGGACGCGATGCGGTGCGGTGCGGCGGTCCGCCGCGCCCCGGCCGGTTCCAGCACCCTCTCGCGCTGCGGCGCGGGCGCCGCAGCGGGCGTCGTGACCGGTGCGAGGACCCCGGCCGCCTCGAGCGCCCGTCGCTGCGCGTCCTCGATGTCGGCGATGCTCGCGGGGGACGACGGACCGGTCGGGTACGGGGTCGGCATCCCGGTGCGGCGCTTGCCGAGGGGCAGCGTGAGCAGCATGAGGATGCCGATCCCGATCCACAGCAGGGTCATCGGGTGCATGACCGTGGACAGCAGGGAGTCCTTCGTCAGCGTCACCTCCCAGCCGGACAGGTCGTTGTCCTCGACGACCGGGTCCGCGTCCTGTGCCGCCCGGACGACGTCGACGGCTGTGGTGCCGGACCCGGAGAGCCGGTTGTCCGTCACCGTCGTCCCGGCGACCGCGCCGACGAGGGTGACCGCGTGCAGGGTGGCACCGGACACGGTGTTGTCGGCGATCTCGGCCGTCGCGTCGCTGAGCCGCAGCCCCGTCGGCGAGCCGTCGACCGCGTTGCCACGGACCTCGACCCCCGCGGAGCCGCGGACGTGGATGCCGTTCGTCGCGGCGCCCCCGACCCGGTTGCCCTCGACGACGACGGCCTCGGCCCCCTCGTCGACGACGATGCCCTGGGGACCGCCGGTGACGGAGTTCGTGATGACGCGGACGTTCGCGCCGCCGACGACCCGGATCCCGGTGCGGCCGTTGTCCGCGACGGTCGACGTCGCGACGACGTTGCCGCCGAAGCTGCGCATCGACTGGCCGGACGCCGAAGGGCCGGAGGCGAGCGGTGAGCCGTCGAGCCGGATGCCGTCCCGGCGGTTCCCGCGCGCCTCGACCTGGCTCAGGGTCGTGCCCTCGACCCCCTTGGTGACGACGACCCCGTCGAGCCCGGAGCCTTCGACCCGGACCTGCTGGACCTGGGCGCTCGTCACGCTGCGGTGCAGCACGAGCCCGCTCACCGTGGAGCGCCGGATCGTGACGTTGGTGATCTTGACGCCGGAGGCCGCGGACACGAAGAGGCCGAACGCGTTCCCCTCGACGAGCGAGTCGGAGACCTCCGCGCCGACCGCCTCGAGCGAGGTCTCCTCGGCGGGGAGCCCGCCCGTCGGGAGGACCGTCGTGAGCCGGTTGGTGCTCGTGGAGCCGGTCGTCCGCTCCTTCGTGTCGGCGACGTCGATGTCAGCCCCGGTCTGCGGCCGGTCCGGGAACGAGATCGACAGCCCGCCGGTCCGGCCGCTCCAGAAGCCGAGGTTCTTCAGCGTCGCGTGGCGCACCACCGTCTGCCCGCGCGAGCGGATGTACGCCCGGCCGTCCGCGGTCTGCGGGTCGACGCGGCGCAGGGTCTCGTCCCAGCTCGTGATCGTCAGGGGGGCGGACGCCCGGCCGAGCAGGCGCAGCCGCCCGCCGTCGTTGACGATCGACACGAAGCCGCGCCCGCTGCTCGCCAGCCGGATCGTCGTCGCCTTCTGCGGCGCGAGGGAGAGGGTCGCGCCGGCATCGACGAGAAGGTGCTCGCGGAGCAGGTAGGAGCCGTCCTCGAGGGGCACGAACGTCTGCGGCGCGAGCCGGCGCAGGTCGTTGATCGTGTACGGGGAGCGCCGTGCGGTGAGCACGAGGGTGTAGCCGCCGGCCGAGCGCACCCGGTAGGGCACCTTCGGTGCGGAGACCCCGAGCGAGGTCACGGCGACCTTGATGTCGACGAGGCGCTCGTCCTCACCGGACACCAGGTCGGCCAGCCGCTCCGACTCCTCCGCCGAGACGGTGCCCGGCGCCTCGGAACCCGCGGTCTCGTCGTCCGTGTCGTCGGTACCCGGGGCCGTGGTGGACGGCGCACCGGGCTCCGTCCCGGTGCCGCGGAACGGGCGCAGCGCCGCACCGGCACCGCCCGCCGACACGACCGTGCCGGCCGCGGCGCAGGCGAGCACGACGGCCGCCGCGAGGGTCCGCCGTCCGCGGCGCGCCTCACGCACGACCGGCTCCGGTGAACGCAGGGGCCGGCCGGTGCACGGCCGGGCCGGGGAACCCGGCGGGCAGCGCCTCGGGGGCCAGGGTGTCGAAGGTCTGCCCGTCGGCGCCCTGGCGGTCCGCCGCCCGGGTGAGCCACCCCTGCTTGTTCATGGTCACCAGGGCGTAGGCCTTGATGGGCAACGAGACGAAGATGACGACGAGCGTCACGAGCGGCAGGAGGAACAGGTCGAGCGGACGCCGCACGAGGTGCGACGCGCTGCGCACGAGCCTGCCGCCCATGAGCCAGGTGGCGGCGAGGCCCGCCGAGGCCCAGGTCGCCTCGCTGCGCGAGCCGACGAGGTATCCCAGGGCCATGCCCATGGTGAGCGGTGTGAGGAGGATCTGCAGCACGGTCACCTTCGAGATGAACGGGACCCGCCAGAGCCAGCCCTGCCAGGCCGCCGTCAGGTAGGTGCGGTATGAGTTCCGGCTCCAGCGGACCCGCTGCTTGCAGAAGGCCCGGAAGGAGGTCGGGAACATGGACAGGGCGCGGGCGTTGCCCTGGTACGTCGTCCGGTAGCCGCTCGCGAGGACGAGCCAGGTGAGCCGGCCGTCGTCCCCGGCGACGCAGCGCTTGCCGAGGAAGAACTCGTGCTCGAGGTTCGGCAGCACGCTCATGACGACGCTGCGCCGGTAGGCGGCCGTCCGGCCGGACACGCAGATGACCCCGCCGCGGCGCGCCATCGCGGGCACGTAGTCGTAGTAGCGCAGGTCGATGATCCAGTCGGCGACGACCCGCCAGATGCTCGACCACCGCTGGTAGACGTTCTGCTTCGTCGACACCGCACCGACGGTGATGTCCGCGAACGGCATCTGGACGGCCTCGAGAAGGCCCGGCTCCCAACGGGTGTCGGAGTCGGTGAGGACGAGCACCTCGCCCCGGGCGGCCCGGATGCCGACGCCGAGCGCCGAGCGCTTGCCGCGGTGCTCGAAGGGGATGACCCGCAGCCGCGGGTCCCGGACCCGGGACAGCCCCTCGATGACGGCGGTGTCGGCGAGGTCCGGCACGACGATGACCTCGGACGGGTCCTGGTCCAGCCACGTGGTCAGGCAGGCGAGGAGCACGTCGACGTCCTCGCGGAACGAGGGCACGACGACGGAGGTCGTGGTACGGAACGTGTTGAGCGTCGGCCGGTAGCCGCGCGACAGGATCCACCGGTAGAGCCACAGGCTCCACACGAGGACGCCCGCCACCCCGAGCGGCATCCACTCCCGCCAGCTGGAGTCGGCGAGGTTGCCGAGCAGTCCGGAGACCGCGGAGGTCGGGTCGAAGCCGAGATAGGCCGTCATGGGTTCCTGCTCCCCGAGAACCGTGTGCCGAGTCCCCGGAGCTGCCGTGCGCAGAGCGCCTTTGCCGCAGACACCCGCCCCGAGGTCCACCGCGCCCGACGCTAGGCAGCGGCCTGCGCGGGGGCCGACGCCTTCACCGTGAGTTCACCGGCTCCTCCGCTGCGGACGTGCCGCCGAGAGGTGGCGTTCAGGCTCGTGACCTGGCGGACACAGCGCTGACGTCGTCGTCACGCCCGCGAAACACGGCGTCCCACGTCGCCGACGAGCACTGTGAGGTGCCCGAAAGCGCCCGAGGTTCACGGCCGACCGGATCGGTGCGGCCGTCACCGGACGCCGTCCGTCGTTCGCCGGTGGTCTCACCGCCCTCAGGCGCCGGCACGCAACGCCTTCATGGCCGTGCCGCGGCCGAGCACGGCCGCCGAGCCCGCCCGGGCCACCACGGTGCCGTCGAGGTTCTTGCGCGGTGCGCTCACCGTCCAGGACACGACCCCGGCGGCGACGCCGCCGTTGACCGTGAGGACGCCGGTGGCCGCGTCGAGCGAGGCGTACAGCCCGGACATCGCCTGCCCCATCGGCGTCAGCTGGACCGACGCCCGGCCCAGGTCGCCCGCGCTCCGGAAGGCCGGGTCGAGCGTGACGGTGCCCGTCGTGGTGGCCGCGCCGAGCGTGAGGGTCCCCGTCGCGACGTGGTACCCGCCCGCGCCGGAGACGACGTCGGCGTAGCCGACACCGCCGTTGGCAGTCTGGGACGGGTCGTGGACGCCGGTCAGCGCGAAGCTCGCGAAGACGGCACCGTCGACGACCTCGTCGCCGACGACGAGGCTGCCCCAGCCGCCCGCACCGCCGTCGGCGTACAGCGCCGGTCGCTGCGCCGAGACCGGCGACACCGGTGCCGCCGTCGTCGCCTGGACGCCGACGTTCTTGCCGCCCTTGCCGAACACCGCACCGGCGGTCCCGGCGGTCGTGGCCGTCGACCGCGCGTAGACCGCCCACTTCGAGGCGGACGCCGCGTCGCAGAGGATGCCGTTGCCCGCCGAGGCCTTGACGTAGAACGCGGATCCGGTGCTCGTCGACGCGACCGTCGTCCCCGACCCGCCCGAGGTGTTGCTGCGCCCGAGGAGCAGCGCGCTGCCCGCAGCAGCCTCTGCGGGTCGCGCGAGGGCCACCCCGAGGGCTCCGGCCGCCGCGGCGGCGCCGGCCGCGAGGACGGTCCGGCGGCCGTTCGGGCCGGTGGCGGTCTCACGGGCGTGGGCGGGCTGGTGCTGGGGCATCGATGACCTTCCTTGGTTCTCGACGAGGACCGCGTCGGTCGACGGGCCCGGGGGTGGACGTGGCGGCTGGCCGGACGGTCAGGGCGACGCGGTCAGGGCGCTCGGGCCGGCGG
>NZ_MWLL01000222.1:14385-22848 GCF_002198675.1 Kineosporia sp. R_H_3
GGTCAGTCCCGACCGGTCGGGCCAGGACGTCCTGCGGGGGCCGGAGGCGGGTCGGCGGTCGTCGGTGCAGGCGGCGGGGCCGTGTCCTGCGGGGAGGGGCTCACCGGGTCCGGTGCCGGCGGCGTGGTGGCCGGGTCCGTCGGCGTCGGGGGCACCGCGGTCGTGGGGTCGGGCGCCGGCGAGGACGTCGTAGGTCCGCCCGGGTCCGCCGCTGCCGTCGTCGAGGGTGCCGGGTCCGGGCTGGTCGTGACGGTCGGGGACGGCGACCCCGTCGTCGGGCCGGTCGCCGGCCGGGTCGGGCGCTGGCCGGGCAGCGTCGAGGTGGGCAGCGGCGACGCGGAGGCCGACGCGGACGGCGACGGCAGCGGTGCCGGCGGCACGGGGGTCACCGGCGTGACCGGACCCGGCGGCCGCTGCGGGCTCGCGGTCTCGCCCTTCGGCGGCTTCACGCCGGCGGGCGGTGCCGGCACCGGGACGGCGCGGCCCGACGCGTACGTGTCGGCCAGCCCGAGCACGAGCGCGGCGTAGCTCGAGGAGTGGTTGTACCGCAGGACGGCGCTCCAGCGGTCCGCCCGCCTGGTGAGGTCCTTGCCGCCGGCGCAGAGGTACCGGGCCGTCCCGAGCGCCGCGTCGTCGACATCCTGAGGATCGGCGCGGCGGTCGCCGTCGCCGTCCGCGCCGAAGTGCTTCCACGTGCCGGGGAGGAACTGCATCGGGCCGACGGCGCGGTCGAACGCGCGGTCGCCGTCGTAGGCACCGTTGTCGCTGTCCCGGATGGTCGCCCAGCCTTTGCGGGAGCCGTCGAGGCGGGGCCCGAGGATCGACGGGACGACGCGACCGCTCGCGGTGACGCCGGACCCGGCGAACCTGCCGTGGTTGCTCTCGACCCGTCCGATGCCCGCGACGAGCGACCAGTGGATGCGGCAGCCGGGATCCGTCCGGGCCATCATCTGCGCCGCCGCGACGTACGACTGCAGCACCCGGACGGGGATGCCGGACCGGCTCAGCCGGAACGTCGGCGTGACGTCCCCGACCGCGGGCACCGCCGGGACGGTCGCGACGTCGTCCGCCGTCCCGCCGCCCTGGGTGATCGTGAGGACCTGGAGGTCGCCGCCCGAGGGCAGCACGGGCGAGGTCGGGTCGAGCGGGACGACCTGGCCGCCCTGGCCCTGCGCCACCGGTGCGGTGAGCGTGTCGAGCCACTCGGCGTCGCCGGCGTTGACGCCGACGGGTTCGTAGACCGCCGGGGACGTCGCGGCGGCCACCCCCATGCTGCCGAGCAGCAGGAGCGTCGGAGAGCAGACGAGCGCCCCCCAGAGCGCAGGACGTCGGTAGCGGGCGGGCAGCGCGATCCGGAAGGTCGGTCCCATGCTCGTCACGGTAGGCAACCGCGGGCGGGGACGGCGGGGGGTGCGTGCGGGTCTGTCCTGACTCTGCGTCGGCCTTCATCCGGCCCACGTCCGGCGTTCAGCCACGGGGGGCAAGCCCGTTGCCGTCCCCCCACGACTCTTGCATCGCCAGGTCAGCTGGCATCCGGGCCGGACCACCGGCCGTGGCGTGGCGGCGCAGGAGGACGGCGATGAGCGGACCCCGGTTCGTGCTGGTGTCGGGCGTCCTCGCCTCCGGCGCCCGCAGGACGTCCTGGCCCGACCGGTCGGGACTGACCGGCGAGCCCGGTTCGGGCGGCCGGTGGGTCGCGTGGCGGCTGCTCGGCCGGAACAACCACGAGCTCGGCCGCAGCGCCGTCGTGTTCCCGACCGCCGAGCACGTGGTGGACGACGTCACCTCCGTCCGTGCCGGTGCCGACGACCTCACCGTCGCGATGCTCGCGGACGGCGTCCAGGCCGAGTGGCGCTGGCGGCTCCTGCTCGACGGCCGGGTCGTCGCCGTCTCGTCGCGCAGCTACCTGCGCCAGCGCGAGTGCCACTACAGCGCCTCGATGTTCCGGCAGGCGCTGCCCGCGTCCACCGTCCCCGTGGTCGTCACGGGACCCGCGGAGCTCACCCGGTGACGACCTCTCCCGCCCCGCCGACCGGCCCGTCCGTGCCGGCCACCACGCGACCCCCGGTGCCCGACCCGGCGGCCGACGAGCGCAGGGTGCGGCCGGCCGGCACCTCCGGGGTCGCCGACCGGGCTTTCGGCACGCTCGCCCGGCTCAGCGGGACGGCGGTGCTCGTCATCACCGGGACGGTCGGGCTCTTCCTCGCCGTCCAGGCGGTCCCGGCGCTGCGCGCGGCCGGCTGGGGCTTCGTCACGACCCAGGCCTGGGACCCCGGCGCCGGTCCCTTCGGCATCGCGGCGATCCTCTTCGGCACGGTGATGATCGGGCTCGTCGCGATCGTCATCGCGATCCCCTTCTCGATCGCGACGGCGCTCTACATATCCGAGTACGCACCGGCCGGTCTGAAGCGCACGTTCATCAGCCTCGTCGACCTCATGGCCGCCGTGCCGAGCGTCGTCTACGGCCTGTGGGGCGTGTACTTCCTCCAGGAACGCGCCGTCGGCGTCGCCCAGTGGATGTCGGTGTACCTGGGCTGGATCCCGGTCTTCGAGGTCCCGGGCCGGGACCCCCGCGACCCGCTGGCGTCGCTGACGGACTTCAAGTCCTCGATCTTCATGGCGGGCATGGTCGTCGGCATGATGATCACCCCGATCATGACCTCGATCATGCGGGAGGCGTTCTCGCAGGCGCCGCAAGGGGAACGCGAAGGGGCGTACGCGCTCGGGGCGACCCGCTGGGGCATGATCCGTGACGTCGTGCTGCCCTTCGGCCGCGGCGCCGTGATCGGCGGCACGATGCTCGGTCTGGGCCGGGCGCTCGGCGAGACCATCACCGTCGCGATGATCATCTCCCCGGTGTTCCAGATCCAGTGGACCCTGCTCGCCAAGGGCGGCATCTCGGTCTCGTCCCTCATCGCGCTGCAGTACGGCGAGGCCGAGGGGCTCAGCCTCTCGGCCCTCTTCGCCGCCGGCCTCGCGCTGTTCCTCATGACCATGGCCGTGAACTTCGGTGCCTCCGTCGTCGTGAACCGCAGCCGTTCCGGCGCCGCGAGCGAGGCCTGACCGTGACCGTGGACCTCACCCGCCCCGGCGTCCCGGCGCAGGGTCCCGCCACCGTCGCCGACAGCCGCCGGACGACGGTCCGGCCGGCCTCGGCGGTCGTCGACCCCGCGCCCGAGCCGCGCCGTGTCCTGTCCTCGGTCCGGGTGAGCGACGTTCTCGCGCTCGTCGGCTCGGCGGCCGGTGCCGCCGGGCTCACCTGGACGATCTTCACCCAGCTCGCACCGTTCTCCGGCCGGCTCGGTGCGGTCGTCGTCTGGTACGTCTGCTTCCTCGCGCTCTACGCGATCCTCGTCTCGTTCGACGAGAGCGGGCAGGCGGTCAAGGACCGGATCGCCGGTGCCGTCGTGCACAGCTTCGCGGCGGTGCTCCTCGCGGTCCTCGGGTTCGTCGTCTTCTACGTCGTCATCCGGGGCGTGACGGCCCTGGTGCACCTGAACTTCTTCACGAAGGACCTGTCCGTCACCGGCCCGCTCGAGCCGCTCACGAGCGGTGGTGTCGTGCACGGGATCGTCGGGACGCTCATGGAGATCTCCATCGCGCTCGTCGTCGTCGTGCCCCTCGGGCTCACGTGCGCGGTGTTCCTCACCGAGTTCCCGGGACCGTACGCCCGCGTCGTCCGCACGGTGGTGGAGGCGATGACGGCGCTGCCGTCGGTCATCGCGGGTCTGTTCGTCTTCAGCCTCTACGTGCTCATCCTCGGCTTCCCGCGATCCGGGTTCGCGGCTGCGCTGGCGCTCGGGGTGATGATGCTGCCGATCATCGTGCGGGCCGCGGACGTCGTCCTGCGGCTCGTCCCGGGCTCGCTCAAGGAGGCCTCCCTCGCCCTCGGCGCCAGCCGGTGGCGGACCGTCTGGACGGTGACGCTCCCGACGGCGAGATCCGGCCTCGCGACCGCAGTCATCCTCGGAACGGCGCGCGGCATCGGCGAGACCTCCCCGGTGCTGCTCACCGCCGGCTTCGGGGCGAGCACCAACCTCGACCCGCGCGAAGGGCCGATGGTGTCCCTGCCGCTGCTGGCCTACGAGCTGCGGCGGATCCCCGAGGACGCGATGATCGCGCGCGCCTTCGGCGCCGGGACGACTCTCCTGCTGCTCGTCCTGGTGCTCTTCGTGCTGGCCCGCACGATCGGCGGTCGTGGTGCCGGCGTCCTCAGCCCTCGCCAGCAGCGCCGGGCCGCGAAGCGGTCCGCGGACGACGCGGCCCGGCTCGCCGCCGCCGCGCACGCCCGGCGGCGAGGGCCGCGTCGGGCTGCCAGGTCTGCAGGANCGCACGCCCGGCGGCGGGCCGCCGAGGGGCCGGTCCTGCAGACCTGGCAGCCCGACGCGGCCCTCGCCGCCGACCCTCCGCACCCGGACGGACGGACCCCGTGAACCGGCCACGACCCATGCGACACAAGGAGTTCCCCATGCATGCCAGGCGCGTGAGCCGCGTCCTCGGCGCGGTGCTCGTCACCGGGCTGGCCCTGCTGCTGGCCACGGGCCCGGCGCAGGCCGCGACCTACGTCCCCATCTCCGGCGCCGGGTCGACCTGGTCCTCCAACGCGGTGACCCAGTGGGCCGCGAACGTCCGCCAGAGCGGTATGACGGTCAACTTCCAGGCGAACGGCTCCAGCGAGGGCCGCAAGCTCTTCCGGCAGGGCGTCACGGACTTCGGGGTCAGCGAGATCCCGTACAACCAGCAGGACAGCCGGGGCGGCTCCGACCCGGCACCTAACTTCGGCTACGCGTACATGCCGATCGTGGCCGGTGGTACCTCCTTCATGTACAACCTGAGGATCGGCGCGAAGCGCGTCGACAACCTGCGGCTGTCCGGCGACACGATCGCCAAGATCTTCACCGGCGCGATCAGGACCTGGTCCGACCCCGCCATCAAGGCGGACAACCCCGGCCTCACGCTCCCGGCCCGCAAGATCATCCCGGTCGTCCGGTCGGACGGCTCCGGGACGAGCGCGCAGTTCACCCTGTGGATGAGCAAGCAGCACCCCGCCATCTGGGACGCCTACTGCCGCAAGGCCGGGCGCTCCACCCCGTGCGGGCTCACCTCGTACTACCCGCTCGTGCGCGGGCTCGGGTTCACGGCGCAGAACGGCTCGGTCGGCGTCGCCGGCTACGTCGCCTCGCCGACCGCCGAGGGCGCGATCACCTACGTCGAGTACTCCTACGCGCTCAACCAGCGGTTCCCGGTCGCGAAGGTCCTCAACAGGGCGAACTACTACGTCCCGCCGACCCCGCAGGCGGTGGCGGTCGCCCTCACCGGGGCCCGGATCAACACCGACAAGACGTCGCCGCTGTACCTCACGCAGATCCTCGACGGTGTCTACGACAACGCGGACAAGCGCGCGTACCCGCTGTCCAGCTACAGCTACATGGTCCTGCCGACGCAGAGCCAGGGCCGGTTCACCGCGCAGAAGGGCAAGACGCTCGGGGACTTCAGCTACTACTTCCTCTGCGAGGGGCAGCAGCTCGCGCCACGGCTGGGGTACTCGCCGCTGCCCATCAACCTCGTCCGGGCAGGGCTGGACCAGGTGAAGCGGATCCCGGGTGCGGACACCGCGAAGAAGGACATCGCGAGCTGCAACAACCCCACCTTCTCCAAGAGCGGCGAGAACACCCTCGCCAGGACCGCGCCGCAGCCCGCGTCCTGCGACCGCAAGGGCGGCACCCAGTGCTCCGCGAACGGCGCTCCGGTGAAGGCCGGCAGCGGCTCCGGCAACGGGTCCGGCAGCGGCGCCGGCACCGGCGCGGGCACCGGGGGTGCCACCGGCGGGGGCGCGGCCGAGGGCTCCGGGACGGGCGCAGCCGCCGGTGGCGACGGCAGCGGAACAGGTGTCGCCGCGGACGGCGGCGTCCCGGGCGGTACCGACGGCGCCGTGACGACCATCGGCAACGGCGAGGTCACGGCGCTGCCGGTCACACTGGCGTCCGACTACACCGGGGGCCCGTCCCGCACGACGCTCATGGTGATCGCCGCCGGGCTGCTCCTCGGGGTCACGGTCGGTCCGCCGGTCATCGCCCGCCGGATGGGGCGGGGCCGGTGAACGCCCCGCCCGACGACGACTGGGTGCCGGCACCGTACGTGCCCGTGCCGACGGCGTGGTCGCGGCACCGGCCGACGGTCCTGGCGGGAGCGGTGGGGATCGTCCTGGCGCTGTTCGTCTCCGCCGCGCTCCCCGGCCCGGTGGGGGCCGCCGTCCGCGGGGGGCTCGACCGGATCCGGCTGGCGGCGTCCGGTGGTTCCCCGTCGACGTCCGCCACCGGGCCGACGGGCGCTCTCGCCGTCGGCACCGCGACGAGCAGCGCGATGACGCTGCGCGGCACCGGGCCCTTCGCGGACCTCGCCGTCTCGGTGAGCCAGACCAAGAACCTCGTCAACCAGAACATCGCCGTGTCCTGGCGCTGGTCCGGCGCCGACAAGCACCCAACCCGGCTCGACGGCTCGACGATCCTCGCCAACTACATGCAGGTCATGCAGTGCTGGGGGGACACCGCCCCGGACCGGACCCGTTGCGTCTACGGCGGTTTCAGCAACACGAGCAGCTCCTTCACGAGCACGCGGTTCATCTTCCCGCCGGCGCTCGGCGCCGCGTCGCCCGGTCCGGTCGACCCGGCCGAGACCGTCGACCTCTCCTCGACGGACTACGTCAAGGAGGGGCAGCGTGACGTCCGGGTCCCGTTCGCCGCGGTGAACGGCGACCTGCTGACCCACGAGGAGCTGGACCCGGACAAGAACCCGCTGTTCGGCGAGCTCACGACGAACGAGATCCCGCAGGCCAGGACGCGGCCCGACGGAACGGGTTTCGAGACGTTCGAGACCCTGACCTTCCGCGAGAACGACGGTCTCGGCTGCGCCGACGTCGTCACCTCCGGTGCCGCCAAAGGGCAGCCGCGCCGCTGCTGGCTCGTCGTCGTCCCCCGGGGCGAGACCGAGGTCGACGGCCGCAGCTACCTCGACATCCCCAACCGGCAGCTGCAGTCCTCCCCGCTGAGCCTGACGAACTGGAACCGCAGGCTCGCCTTCCCGCTGGGTTTCCAGCCGGTCGGGCAACCCTGCCCGCTGGGGGCGAGGCAGCAACCGGTCGGTGGCGTGGAGACCTCGACGCAGGCGGTGCTGCGTTGGCAGCCGGCCCTGTGCGCCGGCGGGGGCACCGTCTTCAGCTACACCAAGCTGCCCGACGCCGTCGTCGAGAGCGGGCTCACCGGCTCCGACGCCGGGGCCAACGGGCTGGGCTTCCTCAACGAGCCCCTCACCGGTGAGGTGCCCTCGGACCGCACGCTGGTGTACGCGCCGGTCGCGGTGTCCGGCGTCGCGATCGTGGCGCTCGTCGAACGCCAGGTGGCCTCCGGTGCCCCGGCCGACGTCGCCGCGAGGGCGGGGGAGCGGATCGACGACCTACGGCTCACCCCGCGCCTGGTCGCCAAGCTGCTCACGCACTCCTACGTCAAGAACGTCAGCCTTCGTGCCGGGTACCTCGCCCGGAACCCGGTGACGATCGAGCGTGACCCCGAGTTCCTCGCCCTGAACCCCGAGTTCGCGACGCTGGCCAACTCCAGCATCGAGCTGAGGATCCCCACCGGAGTCTCGTACACCACCCAGCTCGTCTGGGAGTGGATCGAGGCGGACGAGGAGGCCCGCGACTTCGTGGCCGGTGTGCCCGACCCGTGGGGCATGCGTGTGAACCCCTTCTTCCAGGGGACCGACATCCCGCAGCAGAGCTTCCCCAAGGTGGACCCGTTCTGCGACCGGGACCCGAACCTGCCCGACCTCCCGCTGTGCGCGCTCGACCTGCACCCGTACGTGTCGGACTTCTTCGAGGGCGCGCAGGCGGTCGTGCGCGGTGTCAGCGGTGAGCGGACCCGCAACCTCGCGGCCGTCCCGCCGACGACGGCCGCGGTCCCCCGGCAGCGGTCGGGAGAGCGGAACCTGCTCGGCATCACCGACACCGCGACGGCACAACGGTTCCTGCTGCCGTCGGTGAAGCTCCGCAACCGTGCCGGGCAGTTCGTCGCCCCGACGTCCGCGAGCATGCAGGCCGCCGTCGCCGCCTTCGGGCGGACGTCGGCCCCCGGCGTCACGCTGCCCGACTCCGAGGCCGCGACGCGGGACGCGTACCCGCTGACGGTCGTCACCTATGCGGTCGCCGCCCCGAACCAGTTCACCGCGGCGGCAGCGAAGCAGTACGCCGCCTTCGTCCGCTACGCGGCCGGGCCCGGCCAGGTCCCGGGCAGCGCACCCGGCACGCTCCCGGACGGGTACGCCCCCATGACCGCGGCGCAGCGGGCCGCGGCCCGGGCCGCCGCCGACCGGATCCAGGCCCGAGTGGGCCCGAAGCAGGCCGCGCCCGAACCCGTCCCCGACGTGACGCCCGCGCCGGAGCCCCCGCCGTCGGCGGCGGGGGCTCCG
>NZ_MWLL01000223.1 GCF_002198675.1 Kineosporia sp. R_H_3
GGCCGCTCCGGGGTCCGGCTTGTCGGGGTCGTCGAGGTGCGTCATGTTGCTCGCGCGCTCGGAGTCGATGAGCTCGCTGAGCCAGCGCACCTCGTGCTCGACCGCCTCCTCGCCGAGGGACTTCAGCGCGAGGGTGTACTCGTCGAGGCGCTCGCGGTTGCGCAGCCGGGCCTGCCGCGCCGCCTCCATCCGCTCGGTGAGCCGCAGCCGGCGGTTCTCGAGGATGCGCAGCCGGGTCGCGGCGTCCGTGCGGGCGAAGAACGCGAAGTGGACGTCGAAGGTGCCGTCCTCCCACGCGTCCGGGCCGGGGGAGGAGACGAGGGCCTGGAAGTGCTCCTTGCCCTCGGCGGTGATCTCGTAGACGATCCGCGCCCGGCGGCCGAGGGCCGGGCCGTCGACCTCGGTCGCCGGGCTCTCCCGGATCCAGCCCCGCGTCAGCAGCGTGCGCAGCGCGGGGTAGAGCGTCCCGAAGGACAGGGCCGCGAAGACGCCGAGCCGGTCGTTGAGCCGCTTGCGCAGCGCGTAGCCGTGCAGCGGGGACTCCTGGAGCAGCCCGAGGACGGCGAGCTCGAGGACGTCGGACCTGCGGGCCACCGTTCCTCCTCCGCTCGTCGTCAGGCCGGTCGTCGGACCGGTCGTCAGGCCGGTCGTCGTGCACGTCACGTGGCGACCGTCTGGTGATCCGGCGCACGTGATGTTTCACTGCTGGTCACACGCTCGGACCTGACAAGCGTGCATCCATGTCTGCATCGCCATGATGTATCGGCTCGATATATCTGTCCAGTCGACCGGGCTGTGAGCCGTGCCGCGCGCACGACGAGGCCCGGACGGCGGACCGTCCGGGCCTCGTGGGTGCTGCGGGTGGTGCGGGGTGCTGCGGGTGCTCCAGTTTCCGAGCCGCCGCTGGTCAGTCGGCCGGCGGCTTCGTGGCCGGGAGCGCCTGGCCGGCGACCGAGCCGTTCGTCGCGGGCGCGGGCGAGACCCCGGCCGCCGCCCCGGCGAACTTCTGGACGATCTGCCCGAGGTCCAGGCCGGTCGTCGTCTTGAGCATCGCGAGGGTCTGGGTCAGGTTGTCGGCGACCTGGCGGGGGAGCGCCGCGGCGCCGTCCGTAGAGAGCACCGTGAGCGAGTCGATCGCGGCCATCGGGGACGCCACCTCCTTGGCGACCTTCGGCAGCACCTCGACGAGCATCTGGAGGACGGCGGCCTCGTTGTACCGGCTGTAGGCCGTCGCCTTCTTCTCCATCGCCTCGGCCTCGGCGTGGCCGCGCGCGAGGATCGCGGCGGCCTCCGCCTCACCCTCGGCGCGCAGGGCGTCGGCCTCGGCGACGCGGCGGGCCTTCTCGGCGTCACCGCGGCGCGCACCCTCGATCGCCTCGGCGTCGGCGAGCGCCGTCCGGCGGGCCTTCTCGGCCTCACCGGTGATGCGCGCCTTCTCGGCGTCGGCCTGCGCGGCCGCGATCGCCGCGGCCTTGCGGGCGTCGGCGTCCGCGATCGCCGAGCTGCGGCGGGCCTCCGCCTCCTGCTCGACCTTGTACCGCTGGGCGTCGGCGGGCTTGCGGACCTGGGTGTCGAGCTCGCGCTCGGTGAGGGCCGCCTGCCGGACGGCGACCTTCTCCTGCTCGGCGAGGATCGCCTGGTCGCGCTCGGCGCGCGAGAGCGGGCCGGCCGCCGCGGCCTGGGCCTGGGCGGCGTCCGTCTCGGCCTTGATCTCGGCCTGCTTGAGCGCGAGCGCCCGCTGCGAGACGGCGATCTCCTGCTCGGCGACGATCCGGGCCTGCTCGGCGGCGCGCCGGGCGGCGGCCTCGGCGATCGCGGCCTCCTGCTGGACGCGCGCGGACTCGGGGCGGCCGAGGTCCATGAGGTACGAGCCGTCGTCCGTGATGTCCTGGATCTGGAAGGTGTCGAGCACGAGGCCCTGCCCGGTGAGGGACGCCTCCGACTCGTCCGCGACGCGCTGGGCGAAGGCGCCGCGGTCACGGATGATCTGCTCGACGGTCAGGCCGCCGACGATGGAGCGGAGGGCACCGGCGAGCACCTCGGTCGTGAAGGACTCGATGTCCGCCTGCTGCGTGAGGAACCGTTGTGCCGCAGCACGGATCGAGTCGACGTTGCCGCCGACCTTGACGATCGCGACGCCCTCGAGGTTGAGCTTGACCCCCTGGCCGGACACGGCGCCGCGGATCTGCACCGGGATCCGCCGGCTCGACAGGTCGAGGGTGTACTGGCGCTGCACGAACGGCAGCACGAAGACCCCGCCGCCCATGACGACCTTCTGGCCGGACATGTCCGTGGAGATCGTGCCCGTCTCGGCGTTGCGCACCTCCTTGCCGCGCCGGCCGGTGATGATGAACGCCTCGTTGGGGCCCGCCACCTTGTACCGCTGGGTGACGAGCGCGACGACGACGATGAGCAGGACCGCGATGCCGAGAACCGACACCACGGTCGACGACCCGAACAGATCCACCCGAGCCTCTTCCTTGGGCCGCGTCCTGCGGCCCGTCGCGCGCCGGAGGACCTCCCCCCGGCGGTTCCTTGCTGTGCTTCTCGCGCGGCCGCCCCGCGGCGGCCGTGGTCCGGCTACGCGCGGCGGACGACCATGACGGACGTCGGCGACAGGGTCGCGGTGACGCGCACCGGCGTCCCGACGAGGAGCACCTCGTCGGCGCGCGCGTTGAGCTTGGTGAGGTGCCCCGCCACGGTCACGCTGACCTCGCCGTACCCCTGCGACGGCACCTGCGTGACGATGGTTCCGGACAGGCCCACGAGATCGGCGCCGGTCGGGGTCGCGTCCGTGCGGGCGTTCGTCAGGCCCCGCGTCAGCCAGCCCGCGACCCCGCCGACGAGCGCGCCCGCCACGACGCCGACACCGGTCGCGCCCGCGGTCCCGAGGCTGCCGACCGCGACGGAGCCCGCGAACCCGAAGGCGGCGAGGAAGCCGGCGACGACGGCGGTCGAGAGGACGTCACCGGGCAGGGCGTCGAAGAGGCCGTCGAAGATCTCGCCGACGACGACCGACGCCACGAGCAGGAGCAGGCCCACGACGCCGACGACGATGAACAGGGTCATGCGCTGTGATCGTACGCAGGGCCCGCGCGGTTCCACCGCGATCGGCGGAACCTGCCGGCGCCGCACCCGCGCGAGCGGACGACGAGCACGCCACGTGATCGGCCGATGACACTCGGCGGTGCAACCTCGCGGGCCCGTCGGGCGTCCTCCGGGAGCAGGGCATGCTCTGACGTGCACGTTTCGATGCCGCCGGGGGAGTGTGCCCATACTGGGCGGGCACGTGACCGGCCCGGCAACGGCGCCCCACGACGGGCCCCACGGGGGGAGACCGGCGGCGAGGACCGACAGACGGACGACAGAAGGATCTGACATCGTGGCACGGCCCTCCGGCCGACGAGGCGTCTCCCGGGACTTCCCGGGCGACACCCCCACCCGGGGCAACGCCGGGTACGGCGCCCCCCAGTACGCCGACCCGCGCGGCCGTCAGGGCCTCGGTGGTCCCCCCGGCCGGGCGCCCGAGGGCGGCCGGGCCAGGACCGGCCGGCCCGGCGGGAAGCCCCCGCGCAAGCGGTTCGTCGACTACCCGCGGCAGGCCCGCCGGGGCTTCACCCGGTGGATCCCGTCGTGGAAGCTCGTCGGCTCGCTGGTCCTCGCCGGGACGGCGCTCGTGCTGGGCATGTTCTTCGTCGCCTACGCCTCGACGCCGATCCCGGACGGCAAGCAGAGCGCGACCTTCCAGACGTCGACGGTCTACTTCCGGGACGGCTCGGTGCTCGGCCGCTTCCAGGAGGAGAACCGCACCCTCGTCACGATCAAGCAGGTCCCCGACTCGCTCAAGTACGCGGTGTACGCCTCCGAGGACCGCACCTTCGAGAGCAACAGCGGCATCTCGATCCCCGGCATGGTCCGGGCCCTGCTCAACAACGCGCAGGGCGGCTCGCTCCAGGGCGGCTCGACGATCACCCAGCAGTACGTGAAGAACTACTACCTGAGCTCGGACCGCACCTACACCCGCAAGGTGAAGGAGCTGTTCATCTCGCTCAAGGTCGGCCGCAAGTTCACCAAGGACCAGATCCTCGAGGGCTACCTCAACACGATCTACTTCGGCCGTGGCGCGAACGGCGTCCAGGCGGCGTCGAGGTCCTACTTCGGCAAGAACGTCGACAAGCTCACGGTCAGCGAGTCGGCCTACCTCGCGGGCATCATCAACGGCCCGGAGCTCTACGACCCGCTCGACAGCAACGACTCCAAGGCGCGCGCCAAGGAGCGCTGGCAGTTCGTCGTCGACGGTCTCGTCACCGAGGGCCGGATCAGCGCCGACGAGGCCGCGAAGCTCAAGTTCCCCAAGATCATCAAGTACAAGCCGTCGACGACCCCCGCCGGCTACCGCGGCTACCTGCTCTCCATGGTCCGCAAGGAGGCCGCGGCCGTCCGCACCGACGAGTACCCGAACGGCATCGACGGCAAGACCCTCGACACCGGCGGCTTCGACATCTACACGACCTTCGACAAGAAGCTCATGGACGACGCCGTCAAGGCCGTCGACGAGACGCTCCCGGCGAAGAAGTCGTGGCCGAAGGGCACCCGCATCTCGATGGCGACGATCGACGTCGCGACCGGCGAGGTCCGGTCGATCTACGGCGGGGAGGACTTCCTCGAGCGGCAGCAGAACGGTGCGACGCAGGACATCATGCAGGCCGGCTCGACGGCCAAGCCGTTCGCCCTCCTCGCGGCGCTGCGCGGCAAGCAGACGATCGGCGCCTGCAAGCCACGGATCGACGAGGAGACCGCGATCAACCTCGACAGCCGCTTCGACGGCCGCAGCCCGCAGGAGTTCAAGGGCTACGAGCGGCCGGTGCGCAACTTCGGCAACAGCCAGTACGGCTTCATCGACCTGCGCAAGGCGACGGCGAGCTCGGTGAACACCGTCTACGTCGCCCTCAACAAGGAGGTCGGGCCGGCGCAGACCCAGGACGCCGCGGTGTGCGCCGGGCTCCCGAGGACGACGAACGGACTCGAGCCCAACCTCGCCAACGTCCTCGGCACCTTCTCGCCGCACCCGATCGACATGGCGCACGCCTACTCGACGATCGCGAACAACGGCCGGCGGACGACGCAGCACTCGCTCGTGAAGATCGTCGCCCACCAGACGAAGAAGCAGGTCTACAGCTTCAAGGGCAAGCCGCAGCCGGTCTTCGACCCGAACGTCACGGCCAACGCGATCGAGGCGATGGAGCAGGTCGTCAAGCGCGGCTCGGGCACCTACGCCCTGCAGCTCGGCCGCCCCGTCGCCGGCAAGACCGGTACCTCGTCGAGCAACATGTCGGCCTGGTTCACCGGCTTCACCCCGCAGCTCGCCACGTCGGTCGCGATGTACCGCGAGTCCGAGGAGGGCACCCCGATCGAGCTGGACGGCTTCGGCGGCTTCGGCGAGATCACCGGCGGCTCGTTCCCGGTGCGGGTCTGGACCGACTTCATGTCCCAGGCGCTCGACGGCCAGCCGGTCAAGCAGTTCCCGGACGCGAAGCCGATCGGCCAGAAGATCAACCCGGCGCCGTCCTCGACGCCGACGCCGACGGACCCGGGCACCCAGACGCCGACCGAGACGCCGACCCAGACCCAGACCCCGACGCCGACGGTCACCGGTCCGGTCACGGGGTCTGGGTGCCCAGCGCGACCNCGCCGCGGCGGACCCCTCGTCCGGGACGAGACCGACGAGGACGGGGACGCCCACGGTCGCGCTGGGCACCCAGACCCCGTGACCGGACCGGTGACCGCGGCACAGCCCTGCCCGACCCGTGCCCCGGGGCGGGCCGGGCCGGGCATGATGGCCCGGTGACCGCACCCGACGCGCCCGCGGACGGGCCGCAGGCCGACCGCCCGGACGGCGCCGCGCCGTCCGCCGAGGAGCTGTTCAGCACCCTCGGCACCGCGGCGATCGACCTGCCGGACGCCGGCCGGCACACGCCGGCGCACACCCGCGGGACGACGGCCCTCGCCGACCCGGGGCGGGTGCCCCCGCCCCCGCGGACCGGGCCGTCCGGCGTCCTCGCCCCGTCGCGCTTCGACCCGGTCGTCCGGCTCGCGAGCCAGGTCGTCGGGGGGCCGGCCGGGCGCCGGGTCGCCGCCGCGACCGGTTTCTGGCGGGCGGCGTCCGCGCTCATGGTCTTCGTCGTCCTCGCCATGGGGTTCGCCGTCGTCGAGCGCCAGCACTGCCGGATGGAGGGCTGGTCGTCGCCCGACCAGTTCTTCCACATGTGCTACTCCGACGTGCCCGTGCTCTACGGCAGCGCCGGCCTCGGCGACCCGGGGCGGCCCGGGCTCGTCGACGCGGTCGCGGCGGACGGCTCCCTCGGCCAGCCGCCGCTCATGGCCGCCCTCATGTGGACCGTGTCGCGGCTCGTCCCGGACGAGGGGTCCGCCGCGGCGGCCCGGGTCTTCTTCGACCTGTCCGCGGTGCTGCTCGCGGCCGCGCTCGCGGTCGCCGTCCTCTGCGTCGCGGTGGTCGCCGGCCGCCGCCGCTGGGACGCCGCGCACCTCGCGCTCTCACCGGTCGTCGTCACCGCGGGGCTGATCTCCTACGACCTGTTCGCCGTCGCGCTCGGCTGCGCGGCGCTGCTCGCGTGGAGCCGGCAGAAGATCGTCACCGCCGGGGTCCTGCTCGGCCTGACGGTCGCCGTCCGGCCGACCTACGCGGTGCTCGGCGTCGTCCTGCTCGCCGTCGCCCTGCGCGCCGGGGCGGCCGGCCGGGCGGCGGCCACGGTCCTCGTGGGCCTCGGCGCCTACCTCGGGCTGCGCGCCGTCCTGCTGCCCGGGTGGCTGGGCCAGCTCGGGGTCGCGTTCTCGACCTGGCGGGACGGCACCCCCGGCTACGGCTCGCTGTGGCTCGTGCCGCAGATGCTCGCCCAGAGCAAGCCGGCGAACGCCCGGTTCTGGTACTCCGGGGACGGTCTCGGGGCGACGGCGAGCACGGTGCTGTCGATCGTCGGGTTCTCCCTCGTCGTGATCCTCGTGCTCGCCGTCGCGCTCGCGTCGCACCGCCGGCCCCGGGTCGCGCACGTCGCGCTCGTCGCCGTCGTCGGCTGCCTGCTCGTGTCGAAGTCCGTGCCGGTGCAGGCCTCGCTGCTGCTCCTGCCGTTCGTCGCGTGGGCCGGGCTGCGCTGGCGCGACCACCTCGTCTGGGCGACGACCGAGGTCGTCTACTTCGTCGCGGTCTGGCTGTACATCGGCGGGCTGCAGAACACCGACCGCGGGATGCCCGCCGGGTTCTACCTGCTGCTCATGCTCGTGCGCCTCGGCGGCATGACGTGGCTCGCGGTGCAGGCCCTGCGTGCGGTCCGGGACCCGCTGCGGGACCCGGTCCGGCTGCCCGAGGACGGCGGCCCGGGCGCCGACGACCCGCTCGGCGGCCCGGCGGACGGGGCGCACGACGCGCTCGTCGTCCGGCTCGTCTGATCCGACCGGAAGGTCGGGTGCGTCCCTGTGGACGACCGATTTCGGCCCCGGGGGAGCCTGCGGGTAGCCTTGGCCCGCGGACGTCCCCGGGTCACCTGATCCCGGGCCGGCGTCCCGGACGCAACAGCCCTCCTGTCACGGACGGACCGTGACCGCTCAAGACCAGAGGAGGTGGGTTCACGCATGCGTCACTACGAGCTGATGGTCATCCTCGACCCCGAGCTCGAGGAGCGGACCGTCGCCCCGTCGCTCGACCGTTTCCTCAATGTCGTCCGCAACGGCGGCGGCTCCGTGGAGAACGTCGACATCTGGGGTCGTCGTCGCCTCGCGTACGAGATCAAGAAGAAGACCGAGGGCATCTACGCGGTCGTCGACATGACGTCCACGCCCGAGGTCGCCAAGGAGCTGGACCGGCAGCTGAACCTCAACGAGAGCGTGCTGCGCACCAAGCTCATCCGTCCCGACGCTCGCTGAGCGGGAGGGCCCGGCGGGCCGCCGAGAGGCACCTGTCGGACCCGGCCCGTACCTTCCCCGACGAGCTCCCATCCACTGTCGAAGGCGAAGAACCCATGGCCGGCGAGACCGTCATCACCATCATCGGCAACGTCACCAACGACCCCGAGCTGCGGTTCACGCCGTCCGGGGCCGCGGTGGCGAACTTCACCGTCGCGTCGACCCCCCGCACGTTCGACCGTCAGTCGAACGAGTGGAAGGACGGCGACACCCTCTTCATGCGCTGCTCCGTGTGGCGTGACGCGGCCGAGAACGTGGCCGAGTCGCTCCAGCGGGGCACCCGCGTGCTCGTGACGGGCCGGCTCCGCAGCCGCTCGTACGAGACCAAGGAGGGCGAGAAGCGCACGGTCGTCGAGCTGGACGTCGACGAGGTCGGCCCCTCCCTGCGCTACGCGACGGCGAAGGTCAACAAGACCAGCCGTGGCGGGGGCGGCGGCGGTGGTGGCTTCGGCGGCGGTGGT
>NZ_MWLL01000224.1 GCF_002198675.1 Kineosporia sp. R_H_3
GCGTTGAGGAAGGACATCGTGTTGCCACTGCATGCCCCGCCCTCGAGCCAGAGCAGTGTTGCCATGTTCTACCTCCCGGTACCGGCCGGAGCGGCCGGTTCGATGTGTCGAGCGGGGTCGGTGACAGCGGGTCGGACGGCGACGAGGCGGGCGACGAGGTCGTCGACGCCCTCCCCCGTTCGCGCGCTCGTGCGGACGACGGGGACGCCGGGGTTCACCGCGGCGACCGAGTCGAGGAATGCCTGCTCGTCGAAGCCGCACGGCTCCGCGAGGTCGATCTTCGTGAGGACGACGAGGTCCGCCCAGCGGTAGGCGGTCGGGTACTTCACCGGCTTGTCCTCGCCCTCGGTGACCGACGCGAGGACGATGCGCAGGCTCTCGCCGAGGTCGTAGGACGCCGGGCACACGAGGTTGCCGACGTTCTCGACGAGGAGCAGCTGCGTGCCGGCCGGCAGCCAGCCCGCGAGGTGGTCGCGGACGAGGTCGGCCTCGAGGTGGCAGAGGCCGTCGGTGACGACCTGGCGGACCGGCGCCCCGGACCGGGCGAGCCGCTTGGCGTCGTTCTCGGTCGCGAGGTCGCCGGTGAGCGCCGCGACCGGGACGCCGTCGGCGGTGAGCCGGGTCAGGACGATCTCGAGCAGCGCGGTCTTGCCGCTGCCGGGCGAGGAGAGCAGGTTGACGGCGACCGCGCCGACCGCAGCGAGGTCCTCGCGCAGCGCCGCCGCGAGGTGGTCGTTCTTCGCGAGGACGGCGGTCTTCAGCTCGATGATGCTCATGCGCCCACCGCCACGTCGTCGACGGCCTCGACGTCGTCCTCGACCTCGACGGAGCCGACCTCGAGCGTGCGGCCGTCGCCGAGCGGTGCGCAGACGCCGTCGCACGCGGCGCAGCGCCACGGCGGGGACGTCGTCCGCTCACCGGTCGTGCCGCAGCCGGCGCACATGATCTCGACGGGGACCCGCTCGACGTCCAGGCGCGCGCCCTCGAGGGCCGTCCCGGACGTCACGACGTCCCAGCCGAACATGAGCGCGTCAGGGACGACCCCGGCGAGCGGGCCGATCCGCAGGGTCACCGCGATGACGCGGCGGCCGCCGACGGCGGCCCGCACCGTGGACACCACGGACTGGGCGATGGACAGCTCGTGCACGCGCCGG
Source organism: Kineosporia sp. R_H_3 (assembly GCF_002198675.1). GTDB lineage: Bacteria > Actinomycetota > Actinomycetes > Actinomycetales > Kineosporiaceae > R-H-3. Next base: position 1,155 of record NZ_MWLL01000224.1, read on the forward strand.
CCTGCTACAGGGACTTGCCGAGGGCGCGGGAGACCTCGATGAGGAAGCCGAGGCCCTTGGCGACGTCGGGGTCCTTGAGGGCGCGCAGCGCCGGGAACACCCCGGCGACCGTCGTCTGGTTGGCCCGGGCCGCGTTCGCGCCCTCGAGGAGTGCGCCCGCGAGGCTGCCGAGGAGGTCGACGACGTCCTTCTTGAGCATCCCCGAGTTGAGCAGGGCCGTCGCGGCGTCGGCGATGGCCGGCGCCTCCTCGGCGAGGCGGCGGGTCGGCTCGGCGAGGAACGCCGCGCCACCGCTCACCGCCCGCAGCTCGTTGATGCCGCCGGACACGTTCTCCATGATCGTGTCGGACCGCTCGAGGAACCCGCCGACGGACATCGCCGCGAGGGCGAGCACGTCCGCGTGGTCGAGCAGGGTGTTGAGCGCCGCAGCGACCCCCGGGTCGTCCAGTCGGGCCTTGAGGCGGTCCGTGGGCGTGCTGCTCAACACGTCGGGCATCGTGACCTCCTCGACGCGTCATCGCGTCGCCGTGGACTGGTGGTGCGGACGTTAGTCGTGCAACGGGCCGCATGTCTGCCCGCGACCGTGGCGATTGTCCGAGCATCTGGTGACGATGTTCAAGCCCTGGATCAGACCAGGGACCAAGGTCCCTGTGAGTTCCGGACGCAACGGACGTATGGCTCCCGAGCCGGGAGGCGGGCCGGTCCAGCGCTTCACGGCCGGTCCGTCATGCCTGGTCAGCGACCGTGCAGCCGGGCCGTGTCGAGCAGGTGGTAGAGCAGGAGCAGCTGGGTGATGGCCAACGGCTGGCTGGTCCCGTCCGCGAAGCGGCCGAGGCCGGCCGGCACCGGTGCGTCGATCCCCAGCGACTCCCAGATCGCCTTGACGACGACGCCGGCCTCCTCCGTCCCGACGTAGCCGTGGACGTGCAGCGCGTCGACCGGCCGCCCGTCGGTGTCGCGCAGCAGCTTGAGGTGCAGCGCCCGCTGGTCGCCACCGGGCAGGACTGCGGACAGGTCCGGGTGGTCGATGGTCGGGCGCAGCATGAGCTCGGCGGACAGGGGGGTACCGGGCGGGTCCGCGCGGCCCGCGATGGGGGCGAAGCGGACGACGATGTCCGCCCACCGGCGCTGCGGGCGCACGAACGCGGCGCTGTCCGGCTCGCGGCGGTCCAGCTCGGCGAGCACCTGCTCCGGGGCGTAGCCGCGCTTGGTCGTGTCCCGGTGCACCTTCCAGCCACGGCGGACCTCCTCGGGCGGGTCGAGGTAGACGGCGATGTCGAAGCACGCGCGGGCCAACCGGGTGTGCAGCGGGAGCAGCCCCTCGACGACGACGAACTCCCGCGGCTCGACGAGGACCGGCCGGGTGAGCAGGCCGGTGTCGTGGTCGTAGACCGGCTTGAGGACCGGCTGGCCGAGCGCGAGCAGCTGCAGGTGCTGCTCCATGATGTCGACGTAGTTCGCCTCCGGGTGCAGCGCGGTCCACGGCACCTCGCGGCGCTCGAACCGGTCGTGCCGGTGGTAGTCGTCGACGCAGACGGCGGTCATGCGGTCGGGGCCGAGGGCCTCGACGAGGCCACGGGTCAGCGTGGTCTTGCCCGACGCCGAGTCACCGGCGATGGCGATCATCACGGGGCGGTGCCCGCTCGGGCTCGAAGCGCGCTGCATGCGCGGGATCCGGTGCGGCACGGCAGTCCTCCTTGGTCACGTCGGTCGGGGCGGGTGGTGGGACGACGGTCAGGGCCCCGGCGCGGCGAGCCGGGCTGCGGTCCGGGCGACGTGCTCCGCGGTGAGCCCGAGCTCGGCGGCGACCCTGTCCCCGGGGCCGCTCGCCCCGAACCGGTCGACGCCGACGACCGCGGTCGCACGAGCGCCCGCGAGCGTGGCCCACCAGCCGCGGGTGCTCCCGGCCTCGAGCGCGACGGCCGGGGCCCGTCCGACGGAGCGGGCCAGGGCTCCGCTGCGCTCGGCCCGGTCGCGGTCCGGCACGCTCACGACGCGGGCCCGGGTGCCCTGGCGGGCGAGCAGGTCGGCCGCTTCCAGGGCGAGGGATACCTCCGAGCCGGTGGCGACGAGCACGACGTCCGGCTCCGGGGTGTCCCGGACGACCCGGCAGCCGTCCTCGGGCAGCCGGTCCAGGCCCGCCGCAGGCAGCACCGGCAGGTCCTGCCGGGAGAGCACGAGCGCGGTCGGCCGGCCCGAGCGCAGGGCCCCGGCCCAGCAGGCAGCGGTCTCGTTCGCGTCGGCCGGCCGGAGCACGTCGAGCCCCGGGACCAGCCGCAGCGACTCGAGCTGCTCGACGGGCTGGTGCGTCGGGCCGTCCTCGCCGACCCGGACCGAGTCGTGCGTCATGACATGGACGACGGGCAGCCCCATGAGGGCGGACAGCCGGATCGCCGGGCGGGCGTAGTCGCTGAAGACGAGGAACGTGCTGCCGAACGGCCGCAGCCCGTGCAGGGCCAGACCGTTCAGGGCGTGGCCCATCGCCTGCTCACGGATGCCGAAGCGGACCAGTCGCCCGGAGAAGTCGCCGTCGCCGACCGCGGGCGCGGGCAGCGCGGTGCCGGTGCTGTGGGCCAGGTCCGCGGAGCCGCCGACGAGCGCCGGCACGTGCGGCAGCAGCGCGGCGAGCACCCGGCCCGAGGCCACCCGGGTCGCGATCGAGGTGCCCGGCTCGAAGCGCGGCAGCAGGGTCTCCAGGTCCGCCGGGACCACGCCGGTCGCGACCGCGTCGAACGCCGCTGCCTCGTCCGGCGCCTCCCGGCGCCAGTCGTCCTGCCGGGCCTGCCAGGAGCGGCGGGCCGACCGCTTCCCGTCGAGGACCGCCGCGACCCGCTCCCCGACGTCGTCCGGCACGACGAACGGCGGGTGCTCCCAGCCCAGGTCCGCCCGCAGCGCGGCGAGGTCATCCGCCGTGAGCGGCGCGCCGTGCGCGGCGCTGGTGCCCTGGACGCCGGGCGCGCCGCGGCCGATCACCGTGCGGACCGCGACGAGACTGGGCCGCCGGCTGCCCGCGGCCGCCGCGGCGAAGGCCGCGCGCAGGGCGACGACGTCCTCTCCGTCGTCGACGCGCAGGACGTCCCAGCCGTACGCGGCGAACCGGCCGAGGACATCGTCCCGGCAGCTGGCGCTCGCCGGGCCGTCGATCGTCACGTCGTTGTCGTCCCAGACCACGGTGAGCCGGCCCAGCCCGAGGGTGCCCGCGAGGGAGGCCGCCTCGTGGCTGACCCCCTCCATGAGGCAGCCGTCACCGACGAGCACCCAGGTGCGGTGGTCGACCAGGTCGTGCGGGGCCCGGGCGGCGAGCAGCCGCTCGCCGAGCGCGAGCCCGACCGCCGTCGCCAGGCCGGCGCCGAGCGGCCCGGTCGTCGTCTCGACCCCCGCGGTGTGGCCGTGCTCGGGGTGCCCGGGGGTCAGGCTCCCCCACTGCCGGAACCGGGCGAGCTCGCCCGGCGGGAGGGTGCCCACGAGGTGGCCGAGGGCGTACAGCAGGGCGGAGGCGTGCCCGGCCGAGAGCACGAGCCGGTCCCGGTCGGCCCAGGCCACGTCGTCCGGGTCGAGCCGCACGTGGTGCGCGACGAGTTCCCAGAGCACGGTCGCGAGGCCGAGCGGGGCCCCCGGGTGCCCCGAGCCCGCGGCGGCGACGGCGTCGACCGAGAGCACCCGCAGCGCGGCCGCGACCCGCCGATCAGCAGCGACGTCCGCCGCGGGGTCGGACGTCGGCGCCGCGGCCGTCACGGCGCTCACGCCGCCACCCGGCCCGCGACGGCGGCGGACCGCAGGTCCGCCACGGCGGCTGCCAGGTCGTCCCGGCGGGCGAAGAGCGCCGAGCCGACGACCGCCGAGGTCGCCCCGGCCGCTGTGACGGCCGCGATCGTGGACGGGCCGATGCCACCGTCCACCTCGAGGTCGACATGCGGCGCACGCTCGTCGAGGAGCTGTCGTGCGGCGGCTACCTTCGCCACCGTCGCGGGGAGGAACGCCTGCCCGCCGAACCCGGGGTCGACGGTCATGACGAGGAGCAGGTCGACGACGTCGAGGACGTGCTCGACCGCCGTGAGCGGGGTGGCGGGATTGAGGGCCACCCCGGCGCGTCCGCCAGCGTCCCGAACGAGCGCGAGGCTGCGGTGCAGGTGCCTGCAGGCCTCGGCGTGGACGATGACGGTCTCGCAGCCCGCACGCAGCCAGGCCGGCAGCGACCAGTCGGGCTCCTCGACCATGAGGTGCGCCTCGAACGGCAGCGACGTCTCCGAGCGGGCGCACCGGACGACGTCCGGCCCGACGGTGAGGTTGGGGACGAAGCGGCCGTCCATGACGTCCCACTGGACGCGGTCGACGCCGGCCGTCTCGAGGGCGGTGAGGTCCTCGCCGAGCCGCGCGAAGTCCGCGGGCAGGACGCTGGGCACGACCGCCGGCGGCCGGACGGTGGAGGGGGAGGTCGTCATGCCGCGAACGCTAGGCGGCGGACCGGGCCCGGCGTCTCACCCGCCCGGGGGGACCCACGGGGGATCCGGGCCCGGGCCCCTGCCCGTCGGGCCGCGCGGGCCCTACTGTGCCCAGCGTGGAGACCCCGGTCCGGGTCGTTCTCGTCGACGACCACCCGATGGTGCGGGCGGGGCTGAGCGCGATGCTCGCCCCGTTCGCCCGACGCGTGCGCGTCGTCGGGCAGGCCGGCGACGTGACGACGGCCCTCGAGCTCGTGACGGGGCTGTCGCCGGACGTCGCGCTCGTCGACGTCCGGATGGGCACCGCGAGCGGCCTGGACCTGTGCCGCACGCTCGCCGCCCTGCCAGTGCCGCCGCGCGTCGTCCTGCTGTCGGTCTACGACGACGAGCAGTACGTCTACGAGGCCCTGCGCGCCGGTGCGAGCGGCTACCTGCTCAAGCGGGTCGACGGCGAGGAGCTGGTCCGCCGGCTCGAGGAGGTGATGGGCGGCGAGACCGTCGTCGACGTCACGCTCGCCGGCCGGATCGCGGCGTCGGCCGCGCGGCTGCACCGCGGGGAGTTCTGGCCTGGTGCGCACCTGGGGCTGACCCAGCGGGAGAGCGAGGTGCTCTCGCTGCTCGTCGCAGGTCTGTCGAACCGGGCGATCGCCGACCGGCTCGTGCTCGGGCAGGAGACCGTGAAGAGCCACCTGCGGGCGCTGTACCGCAAGCTCGACGTCACCGACCGGGCGGCCGCGGTCACCGTCGCGCTGCGCGACGGCATGTTCCGGTGACCGGCGACCGGTCGCTCCGGCGGCTCGCCGCTGCCTGCGAGGACCTGCTCACGGCGCTCGGGACGGGCGGCGTCCGGGTGGACGTCGTCGATCCCGACGGGCGACGGCTCGTCGGCTCCGACGGCGCGGTCACAGGCCTCGGGGAGGGGCTCGTCGGGCGGGCCGCGATGCACCGGTCCGCGTGCGACGACCAGGTGACCGGGACGGCGGCGGTGGCGGTGCTCGACGCCCCTGGCGGGCGCACGCTCGTCGCGGTGCTGTCCGGGAGCGCCACGGTCGACCGGCTGCACCCCCTGGCCGGCGCCCTCGCCCCGTTGTTGTCGCTCGTGCGCGGCTGGCACGCGGAGGCCGGCCGGGCCGCGGCCGCCGGGCGGTTCGTCGAACGTGCCCTGGACGCCCAGGAAGGCGAGCGGACACGGCTCGCCCGGGACATCCACGACGGGGTCTCGCAGCGGCTGGCCGGGCTGGGGTTCCACCTCTCGGCGGCGCTGAGCCTCGTGGGCCAGGACGACGACGCGGCGAGGGTCCAGCTGCGCGCCGCCCGTGAGCTCGCGGACCTGGCGGGTGCCGAGACCCGGGCGGCGATCGGCGACCTGCACCCGCCGGTGCTCGACGACCTGGGCCTGGAGGCGGCGCTCTCCAGCCTGGCCCGCGAGGCCGGCGCCCGGATGGGCGGCCCGGCGGTCGGCGTCGTCGTCGACGGGGAGGTGGGCACCCGCCTGCCGGTGCACGCCGAGACCGCGCTCTACCGGATCGCGCAGGAGGCGCTGTCCAACGCCGTCCGGCACGCCGCAGCGTCCGCCGTCGACCTCGTGCTCGAGTACGGCAGCCTCACGGTGACGCTCGAGGTGCGCGACGACGGCCGCGGTTTCGACGCCGGCCCGCAGGCCGCGGCCGCGCTGCGGCCGGACGCGTTCGGGCTGCGCGGCATGCGCGAGCGGGCCGAACTGCTCGGCGGGGTGCTCGCCGTGACGAGCGCCCCCGGCCGCGGCACCCGGGTGCGGGCCCAGGTCCCGCTCCGCCCCGCCGCCGAGTAGCCGGCGGGGCGGTACGGCGTCAGAGCGCCGGGCGCAGCACCCCGGCGTTCGCCTCGACCCGGTGCAGCAGGGCCCGCTGGCCGTCCGCCCACCGGTCCCGGCGGCCGGCCCAGGCCGTCAGGGCCGGGTCGACGAGCGCCCGGCCGAACGAGAACGTCAGCTGCCACGGCAGCCGCTCGGCACCTGAGGGCTGCAGGGCCGCGAGGTACGCGGTCGCCAGCTCGGGGGGCAGGCCGCCCGAGAGGAAGGCGACCCCCGGCACGGTCGGCGGGACGTGCGCACCGAGCACCTCACGGGTCACCGCCGCCACCTCGGCCGGCGGGGCCGCCGGGACCCTCGAGCCGGGCACGACGAAGTTCGGCTTGAGCACCGTCCCGGCGAGGTCGACGCCGGCCGCCGTGAGCTGGCGGAACACCTCGCGCAGCACCCCGGACGTGGCGAGCGCGCACCGGGCGACGCCGTGGTCGCCGTCCATGAGCACCTCGGGCTCGACGACCGGGACGATGCCGTGCGCCTGGCACAGCGAGGCGTACCGGGCCAGCGCGTGCGCGTTCGCCGTGACGGCGCGCGCCGTCGGGCGCCGCGGGCCGACGCGCAGCACCGCGCGCCACTTGGCGAACCGGGCCCCGGCTGCGGCGTACCCGGCAAGCCGTTCGCCGAGACCGTCGAGCCCCTCGGTGACGGTCTCGCCCGCCGTCCGGGGCAGCAGCGAGGTGCCGGTGTCGACCTTCACGCCGACGAGGATGCCCCGGGCGGCCAGCAGGTCCGCGAACGGTGTGCCGTCGGCCGTGGTCTGCCCGAGGGTCTCCGGGTTGAGGATCGCGCCGCTCACCCCGTGCTCGAGGGACGGCGCCGACAGCAGCATCTCGCGGTAGTCGCGGCGGTTGTCCGCGGTCGGCTCGACGCCGACGGCGGCGAGGCGGGCGTTCATCGTCGGGATGCTCTCGTCGACGGCGAGGATGCCGCGACGCCCGGACACGAGGCGTCCGGCGACGTCGTGGACGCCGTCCCGGACGTCGGCGCCGGGGGCGAGGATCGAGACGGGCATGGCGGTCTCCTTTAGGTGGTCGGGGTTCAGGACGCCGGGTGGTCGGTGACGACGAGGCGGGGCCCGACGCCGGTGGTCGTCAGGACGAGAGACGTCGTGCGCCGCCCGCCGGCGGGCGATGCGGTGACGGCCGGCAGCAGGTCTCCGCCGGTGAGCCCGCTGAGCACGACGGCCCCGTGGCCGCCGCGGACGAGGTCCTCGACGCCGAGGGTCCGCGGCGGCCCGAAACGGCGTGCGGCGCGGTGCTCGTCGTCCGTGCGCGGCGCGAGCCGGCCCTGGAAGACCCCGCCGAGGCTCGCCGCCGCGCAGGCGGCGATGACCCCCTCCGGGGTGCCGCCGACGCCGAGGAACAGGTCGGCACCGCCGGTCGCACCGGGCAGCCGGGCGGGCCCGGCCGCCGCGAGGACGGCCGCGACGACGTCGCCGTCGGGGAAGACGTGGACCCGCGCGCCCGCAGCCCGCAGTCGGGCGACGAGGTCCACGTGACGGGGACGGTCGAGCACGGCCACCGTCACGTCAGCGGCGGTGCGCCCGGTGGCGGCGGCGAGGGCACGGACGTTGTCCTCCGGGCTGCGCGCGATGTCCACGACGCCGTGACCGGCCGGGCCGCAGACCAGGCGCTCCATGTAGAACACGTCCGTCGGCACCTGCACGGAGCCGGCGGGGGCGAGCGCGAGGACGGCGACCGCGCCGGCGACGCCGTGGGCCGTGAGCGTCGTCCCGTCGACGGGGTCGACGGCGACGTCGGCGCGCGGACCCGCGCCGGTCCCGACCCGCTCGCCGTTGTGGATCATCGGCGCCTCGTCCTTCTCGCCCTCGCCGATGGCGACGGTCCCGTCGATCGGGACGGCGGCCAGCGCCGCACGCATCGCCGCGACCGCCGCTGCGTCCACAGCGAGCTTGTCGCCGCGCCCGATCCAGGGCACGGCGGCCAGGACGGCCGCCTCGGTCGCGGCGACGCAGCCGAGGGCGGCGGCGTCGAGCCAGCCGGGCAGGACGGCCGGGTCCTGACGGGGCACCGTGCCGGGTGGAGGGGTCGGTCTCGTGAGCTGGGGCGTCGTCGGCATGGGGCGACGCTAGGTCGCTGCGAGGAGCCCCTGCCTCCCCCCGCCGGGGGACGGTACGGGTGACGCCGGACCGTGCGGCCGCGCCGGCACCGCGGACCAGCGCCGGCCGGCCTCCGGGTCGCTGAGCAGGAAGCGCACGAAGAGCGCAGCCGTCGCCGTCGGGCCGTGCCGGGTGCTCGCGAACCACGGCCGGACGAGCGGGGTACCGGGCAGGTCGAGCACCGCCAGGTCGCCCGTGGCGACGTGCCCGGCCGCCGCCTCGTGCGGGACGAGCGTCACGCCGAGACCGGCGACGGCGCCGGCGAGCACCGCACCGTTGGAACCCAGCGTCATGGCTGGGCCGGAGGCCGCGAGGTCGGCCCGGAGCTGGTCGGCGGCACCGCGGATGCCCGAGCCGTCCTCACGCAGCAGCCAGGTGGTCGCCGCCAGGTCGAAGGCGTCCGCCACGGAGGGCGAGCCGACGACGACGAGCCGGTTGTCGCAGAGGGCGCGCGGCACCACGTCCTGCAGCTGGGGCGGTCGGCCCGCGACGACGACGTCGAGCCGGTGGGCCTCGAAGAGCGACCACACCCGCGCGCTCGGCCCCACCTCGAGGGCGAGCTCGACGGCCGGGAAGGCCGCGTGGAAGCGGCCGAGGAGCGTGGGGACGACGCTGTCGCCGACTGTCGTCACGCAGCCGAGCCGCAGCCGGCCGTGCTCGGGTGCGAACTCGCCACGGGCCGCGACGCCGCCCTCCTCGAGCAGCCCGAGCACCCGTCGCAGGTACTCGACGTACCGGGCGCCGGCGGCGGTGAGCTCGACCCCGCGGCCGGAGCGCGTGAGCAGCGGCAGGCCGAGCTCCTTGGACAGCGACGCGACCGACGCCGAGACGGCCGACTCGGTCACGACGAGCCGTGCCGCTGCGGCCCGGATGGACCCGGTCTCGGCCACCTCGATGAGTGCTTTCCAGCGCGACTCCGTCACACCGCCACCTCCCCATAGTTGAGTTGATACTTGCCATTAGGTACCGAACAGTCAATAGACGACTTGATTCTTGCCCCTCGATAGTGACACCCAGGAGAACAGCACGACCGGGCGCCGCCCGGGAGTGACGCGACCGATCGTGCGGTGAAGTGCCGCACTTTCTCGACGGAGGACGCGACATGGCCGAAGACCGCTGGGGTGCCGGGGTGCTCGCCTACGCAGACATGGGCTACTGGCAGCCGGACTACGTCCCCCGGGACACCGACGTCCTGGCCGTCTTCCGGATGACCCCGCAGGACGGCGTGCCCCCCGAGGAGGCCGGCGCCGCCGTCGCCGGCGAGTCCTCGACCGCCACCTGGACCGTGGTCTGGACCGACCGCCTCACCGCGCACGACCACTACCAGGCGAAGTGCTACCGGGTGGAGCCGGTCGTCGGGACCCCGGGCCAGTTCCTCGCCTACATCGCCTACGACCTGGACCTGTTCGAGGAGGGGTCGGTCGCGAACCTCACGTCGTCCATCATCGGCAACGTCTTCGGGTTCAAGCCGCTCAAGGCGCTGCGACTGGAGGACATGCGGATCCCGGTCGGCTACGTGAAGACCTTCGCCGGGCCGCCGCACGGGGTCGTCATGGAACGTGAGTACCTCGGCAAGTACGGCCGCCCGCTGCTCGGCGCGACCGTCAAGCCGAAGCTCGGGCTGTCGGCCCGCAACTACGGACGCGTCGTCTACGAGGCGCTGCGCGGTGGCCTGGACTTCACCAAGGACGACGAGAACATCAACAGCCAGCCCTTCATGCGCTGGCGCGACCGGTTCCTCTTCGGCATGGAGGCGGTGAACCGGGCCTGCGCCGAGACCGGCGAGATCAAGGGCCACTACCTCAACGTCACCGCGGGGACGATGGAGGAGATGTACGAGCGCGCGGACTTCGCCCGCGACCTCGGCAGCGTCGTCGTCATGGTCGACCTCACAGTCGGCTACACGGCGATCCAGTCGATGTCGGCGTGGGCCCGCCGCAACGGCGTCCTGCTGCACCTGCACCGCGCAGGGCACTCGACGTTCACCCGGCAGAAGAGCCACGGGGTCAGTTTCCGGGTGCTCGCGAAGTGGCTGCGACTGGCGGGCGTCGACCACCTCCACGCCGGCACCGTGGTCGGCAAGCTCGAGGGCGACCCGGCCTCGGTGAGCGGCTTCTACGACGTCCTGCGCGAGGACCGGATCGAGGCCGATCCGTCACGGGGCCTCTACTTCGACCAGGAGTGGGCCGCGACAGCGCCGGTCATGCCGGTGGCCTCGGGCGGCATCCACGCCGGCCAGATGCACCAGCTCCTCGACCTGTTCGGCGACGACGTCGTCCTGCAGTTCGGCGGCGGCACGATCGGCCACCCCATGGGGATCGCGGCCGGCGCCGAGGCGAACCGGGTCGCGCTCGAGGCGATGGTCAAGGCGCGCAACGCCGGCCGTGACCTGCTCCGGGAAGGGCCGGAGGTGCTACGCGCCGCCGCGCGGCACTGCCCGGCCCTGGACGCCGCCCTCGCCACCTGGGGCGAGGTCACCTTCGACTACGCGTCGACCGACACGCCCGACGTCGCCGTCACGCCCGTGCCCGCCTGACCACCGAGGAGAGCCCCATGATCACGCAAGGCATGTTCGCCTACCTGCCGCCTCTCACCGACGAGGAGATCGCCGAGCAGGTGTCGTGGGCGATGGACCACGGCTGGCCGCTGTCCCTGGAGCACACCGACGACCCGCACCCGCGGAACACGTACTGGTCGATGTGGGACCTACCCATGTTCGACGTCGGTGACCCGACCGCGGTGCTCACCGAGGTCCGCCGGGCGCGCGAGGCGTTCCCGGACCACTACGTCCGGGTCAACGCCTACGACGCACGCCTGGGCCGGCAGACGACGGCGATGTCCTTCCTCGTGCACCGCCCCGCCGTCGAGGCGGCCTACCGCCTCGTCCGCTCCGAGGGTGCCGACCGGCGGATCGCGTACACCGTCGAACGGGTCCGGTGACGACGGGCGGCCCGGCGGCACCGCGCAGCCCGTTCGGGATGGCGACCCGGCCGTCGGCGGACGCCGGGAGCGTGGCATCGCTCGGCGACGCGGACGTCGTGGACCTCGACGCCGCGCGACGGGACAGCGGGACCGATGCCGTCCTCGCCGACCTCGACGCGGATCTCGTCGGGCTGGCCCCCGTGAAGCGGCGCGTCGCTGAACTGGCGGCGCTGCTGCTCGTCGACCGCCAACGCGAGCGGTTCGGGCTCGTCCGCGCCCGACCGTCGCTGCACATGTGCTTCACGGGCGACCCGGGGACCGGCAAGACGACCGTCGCACTACGGGTCGCGGAGCTGCTCCACCGGCTCGGCCACCTGCGTCGCGGCCATGTCGTCACGGCGGGGCGCGAGGACCTCGTCGGGCAGTTCGTCGGCCACACCGGCCCACGGGTGCGCGAGCTCGTGCAGCGCGCGATGGGCGGGGTGCTGTTCGTGGACGAGGCCTACTCCCTGCACCGTGCCGGTAACGAGCGGGACTACGGCGCGGAGGCGGTCGAGGTGCTCATGCAGGCGATGGAGGAGCACCGCGACGACCTCGTCGTCGTCCTGGCCGGGTACGCGGACCGGATGGAGGCCTTCCTCGCATGCAACCCGGGCCTGGGGTCGCGGGTGGCCCACCACGTCGACTTCCCGCCGTACGCGCACGGCGAGCTCGTCGAGATCGGCCGCCGGATTCTCGACGCGGCCGGTCTGCAGCTGTCCCAGGAGTGCGAGCCGGTCTTCGCGCAGTACGTCGCCCGGCGGATGGAGCAGCCCCGTTTCGGAAATGCCCGCAGCATCCGCAACGCGATCGACCGGGCACGGATGCGGCAGGCCCGCCGGCTCGTCGACACCGGCGGCACCGTCGGGCGGACGGCGCTGCAGACCCTCGAGCCCGTGGACTTCGCGACCAGCCGGGTGCTGCAGGACCTCGCCGCTGACGACGGGGCGCCAGGTGCCGTCAGGCGGCCTAGCGACGCACGGCCGCCGGCCGACCCCTCACGCCGTCCAGCGCCGGCCCGGGGTTGACGGGGGTCAGACGACGAACATGTCCTCCTTGGACCACCGCGGCGCGGCGATCCGGGCGGCGGCCGCGTGGGCCATGTACGTCAGGCGGTCGGTCCCGGTGGGGAACTCGTTGGGCACGCTGCCGGAGATCTTGACCGTCTTGAACACCGTGCCGGGCATGAGGTCGCCGTGCGGGTAGCCCGGCTCCGTGCACCCGGTGCACGGGTGGCCCGCGCGGGTCTTGGAGGACTGGCGGTTCCACAGGATCCGGTTGCACGGCGAGTGCGTCATCGAGCCGCGGCAGCCGAACTCGGAGA
>NZ_MWLL01000225.1 GCF_002198675.1 Kineosporia sp. R_H_3
AGCATGGGCAGGACCTGGAGGCCGTCGACGTCGGGCAGGCCGAGGTCGAGCAGGACGACGTCGGGGCGGTCGTCGATGACCGCCTGCAGGCCCGGCATCCCGGCCGGCTGCCAGGACACGGCGTGCCCGCGCTCGGCGAGCGCACGGGCGAGCGCGGAACGGATCCCCGCGTCGTCCTCGACCAGCAGGATGGCAGCCACGGGCGGACGGTAGCCCGGAAGATCGCGATCCGGCGAATACGGTGACAGTCCTGTCATCTGGGACACGGTGCGTGTCCGTCCGACTCCTCGCCCGGGTCGACCGCGGCCCGGCGGACCGGATCAGGACCCGGCGCCCGGGCCCTCCTCGCCGACGCACGCCCGGCAGGCGGACCATGCGCTGCCGTGGGCGTCGACGAACTGGTTGGCGGCGTGCAGGTCCTGCGCGCAGAAGTCGCACGTGGGCCCGCGCTCGACCCAGCGTCTCACCCGCTCCCGCAGCGTCGTCCTGGTCATCACCCCACGCTAGGTGCGTCCGGGGCGTCCGCGTCCCGAGGCGGCCTGCCACCTTCGGGCGGTGAGGGGTCCGCGATGGTCGTAGTACCCGCCGCGGCCGGCCCCGGGTCGCTGCCCGGGGCCGGCCGGTCGGTCAGGCCGTGCCGAACGCCCTGCGCAGCGCCGGGATCCGGCGCACGAGGACCTGGTCGAGGACCAGGACGGCGAGCAGCGTGGCCCCGAACAGCGGCAGGAGCACCGCGAGCGCGACCAGCGCCACGGCGAGGAACGGGCTGCGCCGCAGCGGCATCCGGCCGCGCGGGGCGGCCAGCCCGCTGCCGGCCGGGCGGCGCTTCCACCACAGGATCGGTGCGCTGATGCACAGGAAGATCACCCCGAGGCAGAACAGCGTCGAGGTGATCTGGGTCAGCGTGCCGAACCGGCGGCCCTCGTGGAGCGCGATGCCGTTGATGACGCCCTTGGCCAGCAGCGAGTAGTCCTGGTAGCCGTAGGAGGCCAGGACCCGGCCGGTGTACTGGTCGACGTGGACGGCCCGCTCCCGGGTGATGTCCTGGAACGCCTTGTTGCCCGGGTCGTTCCAGCCGTCGCTGACGATCGAGTAGACGCCGGTGTCGCCGTCCGGGTAGTAGACGACGTACGGCTGCGCGAGCCCGTAGTCCTGGGCGGCGCGGACCGCGGCGTCGACCGGCAGCGTCGTCCCGCCCGTCGCCGCGGACGCCGGCACGGGGGTCTCGCCGAGCGCCCACGGTGCGGGCGCGGAGACGCCCGTGGCCGCGGCCTGGGTGGCGCCGAGGGTCGACTCCGCGCCCGGGTCGTCGCCCCAGAAGCTCGTCCCGCGCCCGGTGGCGAGGTTCTGCGCCTTCTCGCCCCAGAACCCGGTCCAGGGCAGCCCGGAGACGACGAGGAACAGGATCCCGACGCCGGCGATCGCACCGTAGGTGGCGTGCCGGTGCCGCAGGACGGCGGCCTTCGCGCCGCGGGCGATCCGGGCGGCCCGGGCGGCGCGGCCCTTCCAGTAGAGGTAGTACCCGGTGAGGGCCATGACGATCGCCCAGCAGACGCCGACCTCGATGACGCCGTCGCCGATCCGCCCTGCCATCAGGGTGCCGTGGATCTGGATGGCCTTGTCCGACCACAGGTCCTTGGGGTCGAGGTCGCCGAGGACCTCCGCGGTGTACTGGTTCACGTAGACGGTGCGGGTGGCGTCCTCGCCGAGGGAGACGGAGAACTTCGTCGTCCGCCCGTCGGTGCCCTCCGCGGCGGCCGTCACCGGCGTGCCGGGGAAGGCCTTCTCGACGGCGGCCTGCTGCACCGACAGCGGCTGGGCGTGCCGCCCGGGCTGCTCGTCGATGCGCAGGACCCCGGGGTGGGTCAGCGGGTCGATCGTGGCCCGGTACATGTAGAACAGCCCGGTCGTCGCGAGCACGAACAGGATCGGGATCACGAGGACCGAGGCGTAGAAGTGCCAGCGCCAGAAGGCGCCGAAGAGGCCGCCGGCCGGGGAACGGACGGCGTCGGAGGCGGCGGAGGCGTCGGCGGTCGCGAGCGCGCCGCCGTCCTCCGGGTCACCCGGTTCAGGGGTGCGGGACGTTTCCTGGATCACGGACATGCGGTGTCTCCTGGGTCTGCGCGCCGTCCGGCGCGCGGGTCTGCGGGTGTCTGACGGCGGGGCGCGGCCGGACGGCGGACCGCGCCGGTCCCGGACCCCGCGGTCGAGCAGGACGGTCGCCAGCCGGCGGGCCGGCCTCGTGCCGGTGCCGACGGCCGCCGGGCGCCGCGCCGGGGCGGCGGGCAGGAGCGCGGGGAGCGACCTCGTCGTCCGGACGCACCCGACGACGGCGGCGACGACCACGCCGGCCGCGCGCAGGCACCGGTGGGTGCCGCACACGAGGACGGCGTGGACGACGGCCGCCGCGGCGTGCGCGACAGGCATCGGGCCCTCGAAGGGCGGCATGACGGGCGCGCCGGTCGCGAACCCGGCGGCCAGGTCGAGACAGGCGTGGACGACGACCTGCCCGCCGACGAGCCACGCCGCGAGCCCGACCGGCCCCGGCGCACGCCGGGCGGCGAGCGCCTCGTGGGCGACGGCCAGCAGCACGGCGGCGAGCACCGCGCCGCCCGCGACGGCGGCGAGCGGCACCGGCGGCCCGCCGTGGAGCACGTGCGCCGACTCGTGCGCGGTCGTCGTCACCCCGGTCGCGACGACGGCGACCGTGGTCGCGCGGCGGCGCAGGCCGGCCGGAGGAACGCCGGTCACGCGAGGTCCGCGCACGCGACCCGGCCCGTCATCGACTCCGGCAGGACGGCGACCGAGCGGACGGCGTCGCCGGCGTCGCCGGGGTCCTCGCCGCTGACCGTGGCGGTGCCGTCGTCCCGGGTGGCGAACATGACGTGCAGCTCGTGCGCCGGGCCGCCCGCCGCCGCCGGGAACCCGAACGCGGCGGCGTCCGGGTCGGAGCACGGCCCGACCTGCAGGTGGACCATGAACCAGGTCCGGGCCGGCAGCCCGGTGACCTCGACGGTCACCGTGGTGCCGGTCGTCCCGGCGGCGAGCCAGGCCGTCCCCGCCACGGCCTGCGTGCCGGCCGGGCGGCCGGGGGCCGGGGCGAGGGTGCCCCGGGCGAGCCGGCGTCCGGGGACCGTCCGGGCGTCGGCGACGGCGGACGCCGTGGTCCCGGGCGCGGCGGATCCGGACGCGTCGGCCGCCGGGGCGGCGCCGTTCATCCGCATCCCGGGCGTGTGCTTGTGCGGCGAGGGCCGCGCGGTGGCGGCGGCCGTCGCCCCGGGAGCGGGCGGTGCGGTGCCGCCGCAGCCGGCGAGTGCGGCCACGGCCACGGCTGCGGCGGTCCGCGCGGCCGGACGGCGGGAGGGGCGTCCGGGCGTGCGCGGACGTCGGGGGAGGGGCATCGGAGCTCCGGTGGACTGCGGCTCGGGGTGCCGGTCGGCGGGTGCGGCGGGCGCGGGCCCGCCGGGCGGGTGCGCGCGGACGCCGGCGTCACCGTGACCCCGACGAGGTCACGGGCGGCCGGACGGTGGGTGAGACGGGGAGGCCTAGGCGGCCGCAGGCACCGGGGGACCGCGTCGCGGGTGCACGCCGGACGTCGTGAGGTCGCGCAGGACGACGGCGCCGCGCCCGGACCAGTGCGCGGGGGCGGCCGCCGGGGCCGCCTGCGGGACGGCGGTCAGCAGGGCGAGCGCGGGCCAGACCCAGCCCGCGGCGGCCCAGACCGCGGCCTCGCCGCGCCGCAGCCACCAGCCGGCGACGCCGGCCGCCAGCAGGTGCGCGAGGAGCATCGGGCCGTCGGGGACGAGGTGCGCGAGCGGTCCCGTCGCGGCGCCGGCGCCGTGCAGGTGGGCGCCGGCCTGGCCGGCGGCCGGGTGGGCGAGCGTGAGGACGGCGTGGACGACGACCTGGCTCGCGAGCAGGGCGGCGGTGATGGCCTCGAAGGAGCGCTCCCGGCCGCGGATCAGCAGGCCGCACAGCGTGACCGCCGCGACGACGGGCAGCAGGAGCCAGAGGTCGGGCAGGGCGTGCGCGGCCGCGGTGTGGGCGGCGGTCCCGAGCGCGGCGCCGACGGCGACGAAGACCGGCAGTCGCAGCGTCGTCCCGAGCCGCCCGGCGTCCGCCTGCAGCCGGTGCGGGCGCGCGGCGGCGGGCGTCGACGTCACGGCGGACGCCGACGCAGGGAGCCGCCCCTGTCGCCCCGGCATGATCGGGAGGGTAGGGGCCGGGCCGACCGGTGTACATCCCGCCGCGCGAAGATCGCCCCAACGGGGGGCTACTGCGCGGGCGGCGCCTCCCGGTGCTGGACGACGTTGACGACGTTGCCGTCCGGGGCCCGCACGAGGAACCGCCGCACACCCCACGGCTCCGTCGTCAGCGGGTGCACGATCTCGTACCCGAGCGCCCGGGCCTGCTCGTACGCGGCGTCGACGTCGTCCGCGTGCACGGAGATCACGGAGTCCTCGGGCGCGGCGGCGTCGCGTGTCACGAGCTGGACGTGGGCACCGGTCTCCGGCGCGGTGTACCGGGCCACCCAGCCCAGGTCGAACTCCTCGGTGCCGAGCCCGAGGAACCCGGTGTAGAAGTCCTTGGCCGTCCCGATGTCGGCCACCTTCAGGTTGGCCGTGACCCGCATGGCGCGCATCCGTCGATCCTGCCTCCTCGTCGACGCGTTCGCGTGACGTTCCCGACGTCCGCGCGTCGCGGGGTTGACCGGCCCGGCCGCGGGCACAGGGACGGCACGGGCGGCCGCGACCGACAGACGGCCGGGCGTCCGTGCGGGCCGCCCGCGCGGTGCCCGTGCTCGGACCGACCAGGAGGACCCATGCTCGGCGTCGTCGCACTGCTTCTGCTGCTCTGGCTCGCCCTCGTCGTCGTCGGCTTCGTCGTCAAGGGCCTCATCTGGCTCGTGGTGATCGGCGCCGTGCTCTTCGTCGCCACGGCGGCCTTCGGCTGGCTGAGGAGGAACGCCGGCACCTGAGCCCGGCCCGCCCCCGACCTCGTCACCGCGGCCCCGCGGCCCGTGCCCGGCATGCGATGCTTCACCGTCGCCCGCACGACCGCGGGCGTGGTTCTGCGAAGGGCGCGGCGTGGACGTATCGGGCGGGCAGCCCCCGTTCCGGACGGTGCCCCGGGGCTACGAGCGCAGCGAGGTCGACGCAGCGGTCGAGCAGCTCGGGGCGGCCGTCGCGCAGGCGCGCGCCCGGCTCACGTCGGTCGAGGCGAGGGTGGAGCAGCTCACCGCGCAGCTGCGCCAGGCGCGCGACCAGGCCCGCGACGTCGAGCGGCCCCTGAGCAGCGGGCTCGGCGCCGGGGTGGACCGGATGCTGCGGCTCACGCAGGAGCAGGGCGGGGACGTCGTCGAGCTCGCCGTCGCGGAGTCCGCACGGCTGGAGGGGGACGCCGTCGTCCGCGCCGCCGCACTGCGCGACGCTGCCCGGGCCGAGGCGCGGGAGGTCACCGCGCGCGCCCGGCGCGAGTCGGCGCAGGTGCGTGCCGAGGCGACCGCCTGGGCCGACGAGCGTCGCGGGGCCGCGACGCGCGAGGCCGCGGACCTCGTGGCGTCGGCGGGGCGCGAGGCGGACCGGCTGCGCGTCGCCGCCGAGCAGGAGGCGGGCCGGCTGCGGGCCGCCGTCGACCGTGAGCTCGACCCCCTGCGGGCCGCGGCGGAACGCCACGACCGCGAGGTGCGCGCCGCCGCGCGGCGCGAGACCGACGACCTGCGCGCGGAGGCGAGGACGGCGGCGCAGGACCTCGTCGCCGCCGCCCGCGCCGACCACGAGCGGAGCCTGGCCGGCGACGAGCAGCGGGCGACCGACCTGCCGGGCGCGCTCGCCGCGCGCGAGGCGGAGGCCGAGCGGCTCGAGGCCGAGCGGCACGAGCGGTCCCTGGCGGCGACGGCGCAGCAGCTCTCCGACGCGGCGGCACGGTGCCAGGAGGCCGAGCAGCAGGAGGCCACCGCGATCGCCCGGGCCGAGCGGGTCCGCAGCGATGCCGAGCAGTACGCGCGGTCGCTCGCGACGAGCTCGCAGCGGACCGCCGACCTCGCGGGGGAGCAGGCCGTCGCAGAGGCCGCACGGCTGCGGACGGACGCCGACGAGGAGGCCGTCCGGATCCGTCGGGCGGCGCGGGACGACGTCGCCGACCTGGCCCGCCGGCGGGTCGAGGTCACCGCGCAGATCGACGAGCTCCGCGGGGTGCTCGGGCCGGCGGCGTCGGTGGACGTCGATCCTGACCTCGACCTCGATGTCGAGCTCGATGCCGACCTCGGCGCCGAGGCCGACGCTGTCGGGCTCGACAGCCGCTGACCGCGCTCGCGAGGGGAGCAGTCATGACCGTCAGGGTCGGTGTCGTGGGCACCGGGATGATCGGCTCGGACCACGTGGCCCGGCTGTCGACCCAGGTCGCCGGGGCGGCGGTGACCGCCGTCTTCGACGTCGCGACCGACCGTGCGCGCGAGGTCGCGGCCTCGGCGGGGGCGCGGTCCCTCGCCTCGTGGCAGGACGTCGTCGCCGCGGACGACGTCGACGCCGTTCTCGTCGCGTCGCCGGGCGAGGTGCACCCGGAGCAGGTCGTCGCCTGCATCGCGGCCGGCAAGCCCGTGCTCTGCGAGAAGCCGCTCGCGACGTCGGCCGCGCAGGCCGTGCGGGTCCTCGAGGCGGAGGTGGCCTCCGGACGGCGGTCCGTCCAGGTCGGCTTCATGCGCCGCTACGACCCGGGGTACCTCGACGTGCGGCGGGCGATCACGGACGGGGTCATCGGCGAGCCGCTGCTCGCGCACGCCGTCCACCGCAACGCGGGCGTGCCGGACTTCTTCCGCGGGGAGATGGCCCTCACCGACTCGGTCGTCCACGAGATCGACGTCTTCCGCTGGCTCTTCGGGGCCGAGATCGCCGCCGTCACCGTCGTCCCGGTCCGGCGCAGCCCGCTCGCCGCCGGCGACCTGCGCGACCCGCAGCTCGTCGTCCTCGAGCTGACCGGTGGCCAGGTCGTCACCGTCGAGTCGTTCGTCAACTGCCGGTACGGCTACGACGTCCGCTGCGAGGTCGTCGGCTCGACCGGCACCGTCAGCCTCGACAACCCCCGCACGACGGCCGTGCGGACCGCCGGGGCCCGGTCCGAGCGGGTGCCCGCCGACTGGCAGGAACGGTTCGCGCCGGCCTACCTCGAGGAGCTGCGCGCCTGGGTCGACGGGCTCGCCGCGGGCCGGGTCGACGGCCCGAGCACGTGGGACGGCTACGCCGCGACCGCCGTCGCCGAGGCCGCCGTCCGGTCCTCCCGCGAGGGCCGGCGGGTCGACGTGGAGCTCGTCCCGAGGCCGGACCTGTACGCCTGACGACCGTCACGCCCACGGTGACCCGAAGCGGGCGACGAGGTGCCATACCCGCTTGAGGTCCTGCGGGTCCTCGACGCCGTCGCGGACGGCCTCGCCGACGATCCGGGCGTCGAGCCGGCCCTCCCGGGCGATCCGCGTCCCGACCACGACCACGTGAGGGCCGCGGAAGTCCGGGTGCCGGACCAGCTCCTGCACCGTCAGGACACGCCCCTCGTGCCACTGCACCGGCACCCCGAGGGCCTCGGCCTGGGCGGCGACGGCGGTACCGAGGAAGGACGGGTCCATCACGAGCGCCTCGACGTCCTCGGCCAGCGTGACCGGACCGTGGACGTGTGCCTCGACGTAGTCGTCCAGCACGCCGCCCACGGCCTGCTCCTGGGCCTCCGTGCGGCGGACCGCGGCGAACGCGTCCGCGAGCCGGACGAGGTCGAACCGGTCGGCGGTGCCGACGTCCTCCGGCTGGAGCACCGAGTCAGGGAAGCAGAACGTGGCCCGGTCCAGGACGTGCTCGGCGAGCCGCAGGTGCGCCGACCCGAACCTCGGGGCACCGCCCAGACCGCGGCGGCGGTGGTCGAGGGCGCCGTACTTCGGCCGCGCGGAGGGTGGGGCGTCGTCGTAGGCGCCCCCGAAGAGCCGCCGCTCCCAGGCCCAGCGGTCACCGCCCGGGCGGGCGGTGAGGCCGCCGTTGCTCGTGCCCGTCTCGAACTGCGACCGGTACACCCCGTCGCGCGCGAGGTGCTGGAGCACCGTCGCGTCGTCGGACCGGCGGTCGGGGTGGAAGTTCAGCGTCACCCTGAGGTCCCGGTCGAGCGGCGTCCCTCTGCTGAGCGACGCCACGTGGGCCACCGCCGCGGCCGCCGGGTCCTGGTGCCCCTCGGGCGGCGGGGCGAAGGCCCCACGATCGGGTCGCGCGGGGGTGCCCGTCACGAGGTGCCTCCCCGACGACGTGTCATCTCCCCAGACTGGCAGTGCTCAGCACACGGGTCGACATCGCATCGACGAGCACCCGCCCACCGCCGGTCTAGCTGTTGAGGTGCTGCTGCCAGTCCGCCGGGACCCTCCCCGCCGGTCCCGGGACGGGCTGGTCGAGCGGGTGGCTGCTCGGCGGTGCGAGGTCCGGCCCCTCGAACGCCTTCTCCTCGTCGAAGTTCCAGAACCAGTCCTCGCCCGGCTCGTACGACCGCATCCACGGGTGGCCCTGCTCGCGTGCGTGCCGCGACGCGTGCTGGTTCGGGGAGGAGTCGCAGCAGCCGATGTGACCGCACGCGGCGCAGCGCCGCAGGTGGAACCACCACCCGGCGTCCGCCTCGCACTCGACGCACCCGGGGCCGCTGGGCGGCACGGTCGGGTCGATGCCCTCGATGCTCATGCCCGCCATGGTCACCGACCCCGGCCCGTGCCGCGACCCGGTGGGTCCCTCGGCGGTCCGGGAGCTAACGGCTGTCGGGGCCGGGCTCGGGGCGGGTCAGGAGCGGCTCGACGTGGTGCTCGCCGTGCGCCTGCTCGTGGCTCTCCCTGGCCCGGGTCAGCAGGGCCATGAGCTCCGGCTCGTCACGCACCTTCTTGCGGTACTTCGGGCCCAGGGCGACGATCGTGTCCCGCTCGGCCAGCAGCAGCTGGAAGACGCGCTCGCGCTCGCTCTGGTCGTGGGTGTACTCCATGTCGAGGTAGCTGGTCGCGTGGCGGCGGGCGTTGGCGATGGCGGTCTGCGCCTTGCCGGCCGGGCTGAGCAGCGAGGCCACCACGGTGACGACGAGCACGCCGAGGATGACGCCGAGGCTGAGCCCGGTGGAGATCTCCACGACCTCCACCGGGTCGCCGCCGTTGACGAACGGCAGGTTGTTCTCGTGCAGGGCGTGGAGGATCAGCTTGACGCCGATGAACGCCAGGATCGCGGCGAGCCCGTAGGAGAGGTAGATCAACCGGTCGAGCAGGTCGTCGATGAGGAAGAACAGCTGCCGGAGCCCGAGCAGCGAGAACGCCGTCGCGGTGAAGACGACGTACACGTTCTGGGTCAGACCGAAGATCGCCGGGATCGAGTCCAGGGCGAAGAGGATGTCGGTGCCGCCGATGGCCACCATGACGAGCAGCATCGGGGTCAGGACGCGTCGGCCGTCCTGCACGGTGAACAGCTTGTCGCCGTCGTAGTGCTCGGTGGTCGGCAGCACCCTGCGCGCGATCCGGATGACCAGGGTGTCCCCGGTGGTCTCCTCGTCGTGGCCGGGCTTGAGCAGGTTGCCCGCGGTCATCAGCAGGATCAGGCCGAAGACGTAGAACACCCAGGCGAAGGTGTTGATCAGCGCAGCGCCGAGGAAGATGAAGCCGGTGCGGGCGACGAGCGAGAACACGATGCCGAACAGCAGGACCTTCTGCTGGTCCTCGCGGGGCACCCGGAAGCTGGTCATGATGATGAGGAAGACGAACAGGTTGTCGACGCTCAGCGCCTTCTCCGTGACATAGCCGGCGAAGTACTCCGAGCCCATGTCCGCGCCGCCGAAGACCAGCACCCCGACACCGAACAGCACGGCGATCCCGATGTAGAGCGCCGACCAGATCGACGACTCCCGCAGCGTCGGCACGTGCGCCTTGCGGACGTGGAACAGCAGGTCGTAGACGAGCAGCCCGGCGATGAACGCGAGCGTCGCTGCCCAGACCCAGACAGGGACTCCCATGGGTGCTCCTCGTGCTCGCAGGACTCGGACCGGGGTGCGTCCCACCGGCTCCGGACCGAGGATCGCACCCGGACGGCCGGAGCACTGATCGAGTCGTTCCAGGTCGCTGCTGACCGGGCACGGAGTCCAGGACTCCGTGCCCGGCCGGCGAGCGTCTCGGGTTCTGGCCCCGTCACTTCACCTCGGAGCGGCGCAGGAACAGCAGCCCGACGGTCAGCGGCAGCACGATCCAGATCGCGGTCGTCGAGCCGAGCATGGCCCACTCCCTGCCGGTGTTCGTGGCGCCGTCGAAGAGGGTGACCTGGGTGTAGTTCCAGTCGATCCACGGCTGCACGTCGGAGAACCACTCGCGCAGCTGGGCGAGCAGGGCGAGGATGCCCGGCAGCACGAGCGACACGACGAAGTAGCCGACGATGGCCGCGGCGGAGTTGCGCAGCACGACGCCGAGGGTGAACCCGATCGCCATGCCGACGAGGTTGCCGAGCACGATCTGCGGCGCGGTCGAGAGGGAGATGTCCCAGACCGTGTCGACGCCGGCGAGCGCGGAGCCCGCCAGGTTGCCGAGGGCTCCGACGGCGAACGCGACGCCCATCGAGACGACGCCGACGAGGAAGGTCGCGATCGCCTTGGCCCCGATCACCCGGCCGCGACCCGGCACGAGCGTGAAGGTCGTGAGCCCGCTGCGCTGGCTCCACTCGCTGGTGACGCCGAGGATCGCGATCATCGGCAGGATCACCGACATCGGCAGGCCGATCGCGGTCGCGAAGCTCTCGTAGGTGACCGCCTCGTCGGGCGCGAAGACGATGACGGCGCCGGTGGCCACGACGGAGAGCACGCCGATGCTGAGCAGCATCCAGAAGCCCGAGCGGGTGTTGAACATCTTGCGGAGCTCGACCTTGACCAAGCGTGCTGCCGGGATGGGGCGGGTGGGCCGTCGACCGTGCACGGGCGCCGTCGTGCCGGTGCCGGTCGTGGGGGAGACGGTCGTGGCGGTCATGCCGCGACTCCTTCGCGCTGGGTGTCGGCGGTGAGCGACAGGAACATGTCTTCGAGGCCTGCGCCCTCGGCGGAGCGGAGCTCGGTGAGGGCGATGCCGGCGGCCAGGGCCACCGTGCCCACCCGGGCGGGATCGGCGTCGGTGCGCACCGAGCCGTCGCCGGCGAGCACGCTCGCGATCCCGGCCTGCTCGAGGGCGTGCGCGAGATCGCGCGGCGACGTGGAGCGGGCGAGGGTGCCGGCGGCGGCGAGCAGCTCCTCCTTGGTGCCCGACGCGACGATCCTGCCGTTGCCGATCACGACGAGGTCGTCGGCGATGACCTCGATCTCGTGCAGGAGGTGCGACGACAGCAGCACGGTGCCGCCCTTGTCGGCGTACCCGCGCAGCAGGTCGCGCATCCAGCGGATGCCGGCCGGGTCGAGACCGTTGGCGGGCTCGTCGAGGATCAGCACGCGCGGGTCGCCCAGCAACGCGGTGGCGATACCGAGCCTCTGACGCATGCCGAGGGAGTAGTTGCGGACCCGCCGTCTGGCCTCGTTCGGCGTCAGGCTGACCAGCTCGAGCATCTCGTCGATCCTGGTGCGAGGGAGCCCCATCGTGTCGGCGGCGACGGTGAGGATCTCGCGGCCGGTGCGGCCGGCGTGCTGCGCGGAGGCGTCGAGGAGGACCCCGACCTCGAGACCGGGGTTCGGCAGGTCCGCGAACCGCAGCCCGTCGATGGTCGCCGAGCCGGACGTCGGGGCGGTGAGACCGACCATGACGCGCATCGTGGTGGACTTGCCGGCGCCGTTCGGACCGAGGAAGCCGGTCACGCGGCCGGGCCGGGCGGTGAAGGAGACGTTGTCGACGGCCGTGAAGCCGCCGTACCTCCGGGTCAGTGAGTCAACGGTGATCATGGCCCCAACCCTCGCGGTCAGACACCGGTCGGCACATCGGGTGTCACCCCCGACGCAGCCCCCAAACGACCC
>NZ_MWLL01000226.1 GCF_002198675.1 Kineosporia sp. R_H_3
GCCGCGGGGGAGAGCGCGGCGACCCGGCCGCGCAGGTGCGTGACGTCGTCCGCCGCGCGGTCGAGCCGGGTCGACACCGCGGCCCGGCTGCGGCGCCGCAGGTCGGCGACCGCGTCGGCGTGCCCGGAGAGCAGCCGGTACGGGTCCGCGAGGACGGACCGCTCGCGGATGCCGCGCAGCAGGTGCTCCTCCCGGTCGAGCATCCGCACGACGGCGGCCCGGGCCCGGTCCCGGCCCTGGGCGACCCGGGCCAGCTCCTCCACGACGTCCGGGACGACCCGCTTGGCGGCGTCCGTCGGGGTGGAGGCGCGGACGTCGGCGACGAGGTCGAGCAGCGGGGTGTCGACCTCGTGGCCGATGGCGCTGACGACGGGGGTGCGGCACGCGGCGACGGCGCGGACGAGGCTCTCGTTGCTGAACGGCAGCAGGTCCTCCAGGCTGCCGCCACCACGGGTGACGACGATGACGTCGACCTCGGGCGCGGCGTCGAGCGCCGCGACCGCGTCGACGACCTCGGGGACGGCGTTCGGCCCCTGGACGGCGACGTTGCGGACGTCGAACCGGACCGCGGGCCAGCGTCGCCGCGCGTTCTCGACGACGTCCCGCTCGGCGGCGCTCGCCCGGCCGCAGACCAGCCCGACGACGCGGGGCAGGAACGGCAGCGGGCGCTTGCGGGACTCGGCGAAGAGGCCTTCGGAGGCGAGCAGCCGGCGCAGGTGCTCGAGCCGGGCGAGCAGCTCGCCGACGCCGACCGGGCGCAGGTCGCTCGCCGACAGCGACAGGGACCCCCTGCGCGGGAACAGCTCCGGCTTGGCGTGGACGACGACGTGGGCGCCGTCCGCGAGGGGGACCGGCAGCGCGTCGAGGGTGCGGGCGTGGACGGTGACCGAGAACGACAGGTCGACGTCGGTGTCCCGCAGGGTGAGGTAGCACGTCGCCTGGCCCGGCCGCCGGGTCAGCTGGACGACCTGCCCCTCGAGCCACACCGCAGGCGCCTTCGACAGGTACTCGGTGAGCTTCGCCGTGAGCAGCCGCACCGGCCACGGCCGCTCGGCGCTCGTCTGGCCGGCGGTCGCCGGCAGCTCGGCGCGCGGGGTGCTCACGGGGGACGACCCTACGGTGCGGCACCGACGGACGTCGCGGACCCGCCACCGAGGTACTCGACGCAGTACCCGGTGCGTTCGACGTTCGTCACCCAGCCGTCCCGCGACGGCACCAGGGCACCGTTCACCTCCCCGTCGGAGTAGGAGAGGCCGCAGAAGTCGACCGCCTCGGTACGGGTCAGGGCGTCACCCCGGTACGGGCGGTCGGTGAGCGGCACCGGCCCGACGAGCCGGGTGCGGGCCGCGGGATCCGTGCAGGCCACGACGGTCACCCGCTCGTCGACCGTGGTGGGCCGCTCCTCGATGCAGGTCCCGGGCTGCAGCACGAGCACCGAGGGCGCCCCGACGTAGGTGACCCGCGGGTCGGGCACGGTGCGGGCTCGCTCGGGGTGCTCGTGAGGACCGCGACGACGGCGACGACGCCGCCGATCGCGGCGACGACGAGCGCCGTCGTCAGGCAGCCGCGGGTGACGGTCCGTGGACCCGGGGGAGAGGTCGTGGCCGGCGCTGCGACCGGGGCGGCCGGCGCGGGTGCCGTCACGGGTACGGCGGGCGGGGCCGTCCGCGGCCGGGCCCTGCGCCGCAGCGCACGCCGCCAGCCTCGGGCCTCCGTCGACCGTGCCGGGGCGACCTCGCGGAAGAAGGCGTCGGCCTCCTCCTCGCTGGGCAGCGGGCGACCGGGGCGGGACTTCCGGCCGGACCCGCTCATGGCGGGCATCCTCGTCGGTCGGGGGAGGGCAGGTCCACACGGCCGGACGGGCGGGCGCCGGTCACGCGCCGACCGGCCGGGCGCAGACGGCGTACCGGGAGCGGTCGGCGTACCAGGCCCGCTCGCTGGGCACCGCGACGAGCACCTCGGCGTCGGACGCGATGCCGTGGGCCTGCCTGCACAGCGCCCTGGCCTGTGCAGCCGTCCCGGCCGGACCGGGGTAGCCGGTCCGATCCTCGAAGGGGACGACGAGACCGAGGATCCGCGCCCGGGCCTCGGGACCGTCGCACGCGACGGTCGGGTAGTACTCGTCGGTGAACACCGGCATCGTGCTGACGCAGACGTCCGGGGGCGGCATCCGCGGCCCCGGGACCGTCGGCGCCGGCCCGGGCGGCAGGACGACGTACTGCGGCTGCCGCCCCGGACGCAGCCCGAGCAGGAGCGCCAGGACGGCCACGCCGGCGACGACGACCGCGACCGGGCCGAGGGTGAACCACGGGAGGTCACGGACCCGGCGAACGCCGCGGGACGCGGCGGCGGAGGGGGCCGCCACAGCGCGTGCGGCGGTGTCGCGCGCGGCGGCTGCCACGTCGGCGAGCTCGTCGCCGATGCGGGCCTTCGGCGGCTCCGGCGCCTTCGACCGCAGCGGCGCGACCTCCCGGAAGAGACGGTCGGCCTCGTCCTCGCCGGGGAGCGGGTCACCGGTCGGCGTCATGCGAGCACCTCGGCGCAGACCGCGAGCCGGGCTCCGTCTGCCCAGGCCCGCCCGCTCGGCACGACGGCCCGGAACTCACCGGACTCCTCCCCGGAGCCGTTGTACACGAGGGCCGGGAAGCGCGAGCGGCAGCGCTCCGCGGCGGTGGCCCGTTCGTTCTCGATCCCGGTGAACCGGCCCACCGGCAGGAGGACGAGTCCGAGCACCCGGATGCGGGGCGCGTCCGTGACGTCGCAGTCGACGCTCGTGACCCGCTCGTCCGTCGTGGTGGGCAGCCCGGCGGCACAGGTCATGGCGGGGAAGTCGACCAGCCGCGTCCCTGCGGACGGCGGTCCGGTCGGCGCGTCGAGGAGCCCCGTACGCACCACGGGAGGGGTGGTCGAGTGGAGCGTCCCGTTGATGTCTCCTGTCGTAATCGCCGTGACCGACGCGAGGCCGGCGAGGACGATCGCCACGAAGACCCGCGGTCGTGGCCGGGGCAGGGCCGCCAGCCGGGCGCCCCACGCCGGCGCAGGGGCCCGTGACGAGCGGGCGACGGGCACCGACCGGAAGAGCTGCTCGGTCTCGTCCTCGCTCGGCAGCGCCGCCGGCGTGCGGTCCGACGGCGGCCGGGGGCCGGTCACGCGAGGGACTCCGCGCACACGACGTAGCGGTCGCCCCGGGTGGACCAGGCGACCTCGTCGGGGACGGCGACCGCGGGGGCGCCCGCGCGGTAGGGGCCGCCGAGCCCGAAGTCCTGGTGGCACAGACCTCTGGCCAGCCGGTCCACCTCCTGCGGGCCCGGGTAGCGGTCGTCCTGCGTCGACAGCACCGCGACACCGAGGACGCGGGCGCGCGCCCGCTCGTCCCGGCAGGCGACGGGCCGGAACGGGCCGTCGGTCGAGGCGGGCATCGCGAGCAGGCAGACGTCGCCGTCGAAGAGGCCGCCCGGCAGCCCGGAACCCGCCGCGACGCCTGTGCCCGGCGCGGCGACCACGGAGTCGGAGGGGAGCCGGAGGGCCGCCGTCCACAGGGCACCGAGCGTCACCACCACGACGAGGGCGGCGACGACCTGCGGGCGGGCCCTCCGACGGCGACCCGGACGGGTGCGTGCCACGCCTGACCAGCGGGCGGGCGGCGACGCCTCCCGCGAGCGGGACACCGGGACCTCGCGGAAGAGGGCGTCCGCCTCCTCCTCGCTCGGCAGCGGGTCGCGCGACGGCGTCGCACCGTGCACCCCGGCGGGCCGGTCGCCTCCGGGCGGGGGCCCCGTCGACCCTGGCATGGGACTGATCATCGAGGTGTTGACGTGCGGCGTCCACGCCCGGCTCCGTGCCCGCCGTCCGGTGGAGGTCCGGTGGAGGCCGCGTGGACGTCCTGGGGGCGCCGCGGCCCACGACAGGTGGCCCGCCGCCCCGCCGCCTACGATGGAGCCGTGACCCAGACCGCTGACCCGAGCCGCACCGCGCCCGCGTCCTCGGTGTCGCGGTGCTGTCGNCCCCCGCCCCGTCCGCGGCCGACGCACCCGCTGCGGCGACGTCCGGGAAGCGGGTCCTGCTCGCCGCCCCGCGCGGCTACTGCGCGGGCGTCGACCGCGCCGTCGTCACGGTCGAGAAGGCCCTGGAGCACCACGGCCCGCCGGTCTACGTCCGCAAGCAGATCGTCCACAACAAGCACGTCGTGGAGACCCTCGAGCGCCGTGGCGCGATCTTCGTCGACGACACCGACGAGGTCCCCGAGGGCGCGCTGGTGATCTTCTCCGCGCACGGGGTGGCGCCCGCCGTCCACGAGGCCGCGCACCGCCGTCAGCTGCGGACCATCGACGCGACGTGCCCGCTCGTGACGAAGGTCCACAAGGAGGCCGTCCGGTTCGCGACGGACGACTACGACATCCTGCTCATCGGCCACGCCGGGCACGAGGAGGTCGAGGGCACCGCGGGTGAGGCGCCCGCGCACATCCAGCTCGTCAACGGCCCCGAGGACGTCGACCAGGTCGTCGTCCGCGACCCCGAGCGGGTCGTGTGGCTCTCCCAGACGACGCTGTCGGTCGACGAGACGATGACGACCGTGAACCTCCTGCGGAAGAAGTTCCCGCAGCTGCAGGACCCGCCGAGCGACGACATCTGCTACGCCACGCAGAACCGCCAGGTCGCGGTGAAGAAGATCGCGGCGGAGTCGGACCTCGTCATCGTCGTCGGGTCGAGCAACTCGTCGAACTCGGTCCGCCTCGTCGAGGTCGCGCTCGAGCACGGCGCCCGGGCGTCCTACCGGGTGGACAACGTCGGCGAGATCGACGAGACCTGGCTGGACGGCGTCGGCACCGTCGGCGTGACCTCGGGCGCGAGCGTGCCGGAGATCCTCGTCCAGGAGGTCCTCGCGTACCTCACCGAGCGCGGCTACGGGCAGGCCGAGGAGGTCGTCACGGCGGAGGAGGACCTGCTCTTCTCGCTCCCCAAGGAGCTGCGCCGCGACCTCAAGGCGGCCCGCGCCGCGCAGGCCTGACGGGCGCGCTCACCCGGCCTCCTGGACGGCGCCGCCCGTGGGCGGGTCGGCGGTCTCGTCGACGAACGGCCAGTCCCGGTGCAGCGGGGGCAGCGCCTCGCGGTGCTCGGCCTCGATGAGCTCCGCGGCCGTCAGCGGACGCGGAGCGACCTCGACGGGCGCGAGCGTCTCCAGGTCGAGGTCGGTGACGTCGAGGTCGCGCATCCGGCGGGCGCTCACGAGCACCCGCCGCTCCATCGTCCCGACGAGGGCGTTGTAGTCCTCGACGGCCCGGTGCAGGCTTCGGCCCAGCTTCGACGTCACCCCGCCGAGGGAACCGAGCCGGCCGTAGAGCTCCCGGCCGAGGTCGAACAGCGCCCGCGCGCTGCCCGACAGCGCCTCGGACTGCCACGTGAGCGCCACCGTCCGCAGCAGCGCCAGCAGCGTCGTCGGCGTCGCGAGGACGACCCGTCGCGCCATCGCGTGCTCCAGGAGCGCCGGGTCGGCCGCGCAGGCCGCCGCGAGGAACGCCTCGCCGGGCACGAAGCAGACGACGAGCTCGGGGGAGGGGTCGAACGCCGTCCAGTACTCCTTGGCCGCGAGCGCGTCGACGTGGGCCCGAAGCGCCCGGGCGTGCGCGGCCGCGGCCGCCGCCTGCCGGGCCGGGTCCTGCGACTCCTCGCTCGCCTCGAGGAAGGCCGCGAGCGGGGCCTTGGCGTCGACGACGACGTGCTTGCCACCGGGCAGCCGGACGACGACGTCCGGCCGGACGCCGTCCCCGGCCGCCGTCGTCCCCGCGACCTGGGTGTCGAAGTCGACCCGCGCGAGCATCCCCGCGTGCTCGATGACGCGCCGCAGCTGGACCTCGCCCCACGCCCCGCGAGCGGTCGGTGACCGCAGCGCCCCGGCCAGGGCGGACGTCTGCACCCGCAGCGCCTCGCCGTGCGTGCGGACCGCCTCGAGCTGCTCGCCGAGGCGGGCGTACTGCTCGACCCGGTCCCGCTCCAGGACGCGGACCTGGCCCTCGACGCGGACCAGGGCCGAGGACAGCGGCGCGAGCGTCGCGGCGAGCTCCCGGTCGTGGTCCGTCGAGGTCTCGAGGTCGGTGACGCGCTCGCGGAGGACGTCCCGCTCGGCCGCGAGCGCCGCCGTCCGGGCCGAGACGACGAGCCGCCACGCCCCGGTGGCCGCGAGCGCGCCGAGGACGGCCCCGACGACGAGGGCCACGAGCACGGAGGTCTGCATGGCCTCACCGTCCCAGCCGGCACCGACAACCGCGGTGCCGGTGCGCCCTCACCCGAGCAGGTACGTCGTCCCGCCGCC
The DNA here is from genome assembly GCF_002198675.1 of Kineosporia sp. R_H_3. Lineage (GTDB taxonomy): Bacteria > Actinomycetota > Actinomycetes > Actinomycetales > Kineosporiaceae > R-H-3. The sequence continues at coordinate 6,311 of NZ_MWLL01000226.1, forward strand.
CGCGGCGACCGCGGCGACGTCGTCGCCGACGTGCACCGGGGCCGTCGCGCGGAGCAGGTCGCCCTGCCCCAGCTGGCCGGAGGCGCCCCGGCCCCAGCACCACGCCGACCCGTCGACCCGGGTCGCGCAGGCGTGCGCCGACCCGGCGCCGACCGCCGTCCAGGTCGTCGCGGAGCCCACCTTCACCGGTGCGCCCCGGTCGGTCGTGTCACCGACGCCGACCTGGCCGTCAGCGTTCGCGCCCCAGCACCACAGGGTGCCGTCCGTCCGCGTCGCGCAGCCGAAGCCGGCGCCGAGCGCCACCCGGGCCCAGGTCGTGGCGACCCCGACCTTCGTGGGCGTCGACACGTTGCCGCTCAGCTCGTCCAGGCCGAGGCCCGGGCCGGCGAACGGGGTCGCCTCGCCCCAGCACCACAGCGTGCGGTCCGTCTTCGTCGCGCACGTCACGAGGTCGCCGGCGGAGACGTCGGCCCACGTCGTCCCGGTGCCCACCCGGGTCGGCACGGCGACGTGGTCGTCGTCGTCCGTCGCGGGGCCGAGGCCCAGGCTGTTGCCGAAGTTGTCGCCCCAGCACCACAGGCTGCGGTCGACCCGGGTCGCGCAGGCGTGCGTCGCGCCGACGGAGACCCTGGCCCAGCCGGCGGCCGCGCCGACCCGGGTCGGCCCGACCGCGACGGCGGACGTCGTCCCGTTGCCGACCTGCCCCTCGTCCCGGGAGCCCCAGCACCACAGGCTGCCGTCGGTCCGGATGCCGCAGCCCGACGTCCGCCCGAGCGAGACCTCGGCCCACGGGCCGGCGTCGTCCATCTTCTGCGGCGTCGCGGACGGCGCCGTGCCGCCGGTCGGGAGGCGGTGGGTGCTCGTCTCGCCCCAGCACCACAGCGAGCCGTCGGTGCGGATCGCGCACGCAGCGCCGTCGGCGGCCGACAGCACCGCCCAGGCGGACGACGTCCCGATCCGAGCGGGCGCCGTCACCTCGACGACGCGGCCGAGCCGGCCGGAGGTGCCGTCGCCCCAGCACAGGAGCTCACCGCCGTCCGACAGGCCGCAGCCGTGGGCGGCGCCGACCGCGATCCCGGCCCAGTCGACCGAGGGCAGCGTCCACACCGCGTACGTCTCGGGTGCGGTGGGGCCGACGGACGGCGCCCCGCCGAGGCCGGCCGCCCGGGCGGTGCCCCAGCACTGCAGCTCGGCGAACATCCGCCCGCACGCCCAGCCGGTCCCGGTCGAGACGTCGGCCCAGCCGGCGCTCGTGCCGACCGCGGTCGGGGACGTCCGGTCGGTCGTGCCGCCCACCCCGAGCTGGCCGTCGTCGTTGAGGCCCCAGCACGCGAGCGTGCCGGTCGTCCGGCGGGCGCACGTGAAGCCGGAGCCGGCGCTCACCTGGGCCCAGTCGGTGCCCGTGCCGACCCGGATCGGTACGAACCGGTTCGAGGTGTCGGCGGTGCCGAGCCCGAGCGCTCCGTCGCCGTAGGCGCCCCAGCACCAGAGCGTGTCGTCGGTGCGGATGCCGCACGAGTGGTCGGCGCCGACGGAGACCGAGGCCCAGTCGGAGTCCAGCCCCACCCGGGTCGGGGTGTCCTGGTCGTCGGAGGTGCCGGTGCCGAGCCGGCCGTCGGACCCCGGGCCCCAGCAGTACAGCGTGGCGTCCTGCTTGAGGGCGCAGGTGTGCGCACCGAGGCCCGCGGTGACGGAGGCCCAGTCGGTGTCGGTGCCGACCTGGGCGGGGACGTCGCGGTCCGTCGTGTCGCCGAGCCCGAGCTGGCCGAGGCCGTTCTCGCCCCAGCACCAGAGGGTGTGGTCGGTCCGGGTCGCGCAGGTGCGCAGCGCGCCGGCGGAGACCGTCGCCCAGTCGGTGCCGCTGCCGACCTGCGTCGGGGACGTCGCGTCGGTCGTGCCGCCGAGGCCGAGCTGGCCGTGCGCGTTGCCGCCCCAGCACCACAGGGTGCCGTCGGCGAGGGGCGCGCACGTGTGGTCCGTGCCCGCCGTGACCCCGGCCCACGCCGACCGCGGGAGGGTGACGACCTGGGGCTCGAGACCGGTGACGCCGCGGCCGCCCTGGCCGGTGCCGGTGTCGCCGGTCGACGACAGCCGGCCCGAGGCGCGCGGCCGGACGGCGGTCCCGCCGGTCGCCGTGCCCCAGCCGGCGACGTTGCGGGCCTGCACGCGGACGACGTCCGTGACGCCGTCCGGCAGACCGGTGAGCGTGCAGGTCGTCGCGGGGGCGGTCGCGGTGCACGTCGCACCGGCCGCGACCGCGCGGTAGGAGAGCACGGCGGCGCCGCCGGTCGAGGCCGGCGGGGCCCAGGTGACGACGCCGTGGCCGTCACCGGACCGGACGGTCACCGCGAGCGGCGCGCCGGGGGTGGTGCGCGGCGTCCCGTAGGCGGGCAGCGACGCGGGGCCGGTGCCGACCCGGTTGCGGGCCGTCACCCGGACGGCGTAGCGGGTGCCGTTCGTCAGCCCGGTCACGGTGCAGGTGAGGGCGGTCGTCGTCGTGCACGAGCGGGTGCCGGGGGTCGTCGTGACCTTGTAGCCGAGGACGGCGGCCCCGCCGGTCGACGCGGGCCGGGCCCAGGTGACCGTGAGGGAGGCGGCCTTGGGGACCACGGTGACGGCGCGCGGCGCGGAGGGGCGGGAGGCCGCCGCCTGGGCGGGCGCGGCGAGGGTGAGCGAGGCGAGGCAGAGCGAGGCAGCGGCGACGAGGCCCGGGCCGAGGGCCAGGGCGCGTGCGGCGGCACGGAGGCGCATGCTCCGTTGTCGGCACGGCGGGGGCCGGACGTGAGAGCGGTCGGGCGAGGTCCCTGTCGGCACCGTGCGTGCGGATGTGAGGGGTTCACCCGTCCGGCGGGCGGCCGGCAGGGGCCCGCGGAGGGGGTGCGGCGTCAGGCGGGTCGCCGCCGCGCCGGTAGAGTCCTGTCCTCGTGGCACTCACCATCGGGATCGTCGGCCTCCCCAACGTCGGCAAGTCCACCCTTTTCAACGCCCTGACGAAGGCCGACGTGCTCGCGGCGAACTACCCGTTCGCGACGATCGAGCCCAACGTCGGCGTCGTCGCGCTCCCCGACCCGCGCCTGCAGACCCTCGCGGACGTCTTCGGCAGCGAGCGCCTGGTGCCCGCGACGGTGTCGTTCGTCGACATCGCCGGCATCGTCAAGGGCGCGAGCGAGGGCGAGGGCCTGGGCAACAAGTTCCTCGCGAACATCCGCGAGGCCGACGCGATCTGCCAGGTGGTGCGCGCGTTCGTCGACGACGACGTCGTCCACGTGGCGGGCCGGGTGAACCCGGCGGACGACATCGAGATCGTCCACACCGAGCTGATCCTCGCCGACCTCCAGACCCTCGAGAAGGCGATCCCGCGCCTCGAGAAGGAGGTCAAGGGCAAGAAGACCGACAAGGCCGTGCTCGACGCCGCCCTCGAGGCGCAGACCCTGCTCGAGAAGGGGACGACGCTGCACGCCGGCGCCGCCGCGGCCGGGATCGACGTCGTCGCCCTGCGCGAGCTGTCCCTCATGACGTCCAAGCCGTTCATCTACGTCTTCAACGTCGACGAGGACGGCCTGTCCGACACCGCCCTGCAGGAGAAGATGCGCGCGCTCGTCGCGCCGTCCGACGCGATCTTCCTCGACGCGAAGCTCGAGTCCGAGCTCGTCGAGCTCGACCCCGACGAGGCCGCCGAGCTCCTCGCCTCCGTGGGCCAGACCGAGTCCGGCATGGACCAGCTCGCCCGCGTCGGCTTCCACACCCTCGGCCTGCAGACGTACCTGACGGCCGGCCCCAAGGAGGCCCGGGCCTGGACGATCCACCAGGGCTGGACGGCGCCCCAGGCCGCCGGCGTCATCCACACCGACTTCCAGCGCGGGTTCATCAAGGCCGAGGTCGTCGGGTTCGCCGACCTCGTCTCCGCCGGGTCGATGGCCGAGGCGAAGGCCCGCGGCAAGGTGCGCATCGAGGGCAAGGACTACGTCATGGCCGACGGGGACGTCGTGGAGTTCCGGTTCAACGTGTGATCGGACGGCGTCCCGGGCCTGGGCCCGGCAGCACCGAACGCTCGAACTGCGCACGCCACCGACGGTCAGCCGAGGCCGAGGCTGACTGCGATACTCCCCGCCGTGGCCACCGAGATGTCCGAGCAGCTCACGGCGATCGTGGGACACGTCGCCCCAGCGCTGAAGTCAGCCGGGTTCCGCAAGCGTCGACACGCCTTCAACAGGGCAGCCTCCGACGGGATCACCCACGTCCTCAGCTTTCAGGCAGGCTCGTTCGATCCGCCGGGCACCGTGCACATCCCTGACCTGAGGCCCAACCTCTACGGCAAGTTCACGATCAACCTCGGCGTCCACGTCCAAGGCATGCGCACCTCCGGAGGCCGGCCCGCCAAGGACTGGGTCAACGAGTACGAATGCCACCTTCGGAAACGCCTGGGGGAGCTGTCCCACCGCCAGGACCACTGGTGGGACGTCCTCAGCCCCAACGCCGCGGCTGACGTCGCTTCGGCCATCGAGTCGGCTGGGCTGCCCTGGCTGGACCTCCACGGAGACGCAGAAGCCGTCATCAACCGCTGGCGTGACGTGGGAAGCGCCGCAGCAGGACTTCCCCCGGCGGGCCCCCTCGAAGTCGCGTGCCTGCTCATCCACCGCGGAGATCTGCCGGCCGCGGAAGTGGTACTGAGGGATTACATGTCCAGCGAGATCAACGAGCACCACCGCAGCTACCTCGTCGGGTTCCTGCCCACCATCGGCATGGGGCACCTTCTCGGCTGATCGGCCGCAGCACCGATGGAGGGGTGGCGGTCGGAAAGGGTTCTCGAGTTCGTTCAAGGCGGGCGCTGGGCCGGCGCGACTGGGCGCGTTGCCTCCGGCTCCGATCCGGCCGCAGCACGACGAGAAGGGCTTCTTCTCGGCATGATCGGGCGCATGTGGAGGGAACTCGTCGCGGAGCTGTACCCGGCGGCCACGTTCTCCGACGGAGCGACGGAAGATCGACTCAGGTCGGCCGAGCGGGAACTCGGGCATCCGATGCCTGACCAACTCGTTGCGGTCTTGCGGGAGTCAGACGGGGTCTACGACGGATACGGGGGCGGGCTGATCTGGTGTCTCGATCGGATCGTCGCGGACAACCGTTGGTTCCGCACGAACGCGGAATACGCCGAGCTCTACATGCCCTTCGACCTGGTCCTCTTCTTCGCGGACGCCGGCAACGGCGACCAGTTCGGCCTGATCCTGCCGCCGGTCGACCGTGACGACGTCTTCGTCTGGAACCACGTGGACGACAGCAGGACGTGGGGAGCCGCCAACGTCGAGACCTACCTTCGGTGGTGGGCCTCGGGACAGCTGACGACCTGAAGACATGATCGTGAGGCATGAGCGCGGAGACATCCGCCGGCCGATGATCTCGGTCGGCGGTGTCAGGTGACCAGAACGGACGATCGGCATACCTTCACGGCTCAGCGTCCGTCAGCGTCCGTGTGGTCTGTCGATCCTGGGCCGGCACGTCAGCCGCTACGAGTGTCGCGTGGTCGTTCAACGGCGACGCCAAGGACGTAGAGGCAGCGCGCGCTGCCGTCCGGGGCAGCCGGTGCGGGTCCCGCGGACCTGAAGCCGTGGCACTCGTACAGCCTGCGGGCCGCCTCACCCCCCTGGGGTGTCCGCCGCGAAGCTGACGACGCTGATGTCGCCCGCCGGCCACCGTGCGCGGACGGCATCGACCAGGAGCGAGCCCGCGCCGCGCCGGCGGTCGGTCTCTGCTACCGCCAGCCAGTGGATCACGTGCGGTGCGTCGTCCCGGGACAGCGGACAGGCGCCCAGGACCGAGTCCCCCTGGACGGCGACGAGCGCGGTGCCGCGGGCGATCCCGCGCTCGACGTGCTGCCGGATGTCCGGCATGGGACCGAACAGGGGCTCCACCTCGCGGGAGATGCGAAGCCACTGGTCGACGTCGGTGACGTGCGCCGGGCGGACGAGGATCACCGGTGGACGGTATCGGGGAGTGACGCCGATCCCGTGGCCCAGGCCGGGCGCAAGACCCGCTCAGCATGTGGGGAACATCGCACGGCGTTCTGCCGCGGGACCTTCCCCGCAACGGGTCCTGCCGGTTCGGGCGTTCCACGACGCGGTGTCGTCTACGGTGCCGCGTGTGCTCATCCGAGGTGCGCGGGACGACGACTGGCCCGCGATCTACCCGTTCTTCGCCACGATCGTCGCGGAGGGGAGGTCCTACGCCTTCCCGGAGGGCCTCTCCCCCGAGCAGGCCCGGGGCTGGTGGATGGAGACGCCGCCCGGGCGGACCGTCGTCGCGGTGGACGGTCCGGTCGTCCTCGGCAGCGCGAAGATGGGTCCCAACCGGCCCGGTCGCGGGTCCCACGTGGCGACCGCCAGCTTCATGGTCGATCCGCAGCACTCCGGTCGCGGCGTCGGGCGGGCCCTCGGCGAGCACGTCGTCGACTGGGCGCGCGCCTCGGGATTCCGCAGCATCCAGTTCAACGCGGTCGTGGAGACGAACGAGGTCGCGGTCAGGCTCTGGCGCTCGCTGGGCTTCGACGTGCTCACCACGGTCCCGCGGGCGTTCGACCATCCCGAGCACGGGCTGGTCGGGCTCCACGTGATGTTCCTCGACCTCTCGTAGCAGGCCGAGACGTCAGCGGCACGACCGCGACGCGTCCAGGGCGCGCAGCAGGACGGGCTCCGGCACCGGCTCGTGGTCGAGCTCGCGGACGATCCGCCGGAACTCGTCGTCCCAGTCCCGGTCGTCCGCCGCGGCGGCGCGGCGGGTCTCCTCGTCCTGCTGGGCGGGGAGCTCGCAGCGGTTGGTCCGGGCGTTCCAGAACGCCCGCGGGTCGAAGCACTCCGGGAACGTCAGGTGGAACAGCGCCAGTGCCCGCGGGTAGGCCCTGCGCAGGCTCCGGAAGTGCGGGAGGCAGGCGAACACCCGGACGTTCGGCGGCACCCACCACTCGTGCACCGCGGCCCGGGTCGGGCACATGCGCCACGGACCCTCCGGCGGCAGGCTGAGCCATGCGCTGCACTGCTCGAGGAGGCGGGGGAACCTGGGGTTCGAGATGAACTCCGGGTGGTCCCGCGTCACCGCGCACCTGCCCTTGCCGGCACAGCCGCCGCAGCAAAACCTGACATCCTCATCGCGATAGATCCCCCGTTCGTACGATTGACGGGGATTGAAGCACCGCTGGTGATCTGTTCAAAGCGCGCCCGGCGTGTCGCGCGCGACGCGCGGCGCCGTCGTCAGCCGGCAGCGAGACGGACGGCGAGCCAGGAGACCGGTGGCAGCGTCACGACCGCGTGACCGCCGTCCGTCGTGACCTCGACCGGGCGCGGGTGGACCCGGTCCGGGTCGTCGCGGGTGTTGGTCGCCCGCCGGTCGGGGTCCGAGAGCAGGTGCGTCCCGGCGACCGTGAGCGGCCCGAAGGAGCGCAGGTCGACGTCGAGCCGGACCGGCTCGTCGAGGCTGCGGTTCACCGCGAGGAGGGCGACGTCGCCGGACCCGGGGTCATGGGTCGCCACGGCGTCGACGACCGGGACGTCGCCGTAGCGGGCCGTCGGCTGCTCCGGCGAGCGGACCTCGGTGCGGAGCACGTCCCCCTTCGCGAGCGCGGCCGTGAGGGCGAAGGGGTGGAACGTCGTCTGCCGCCACGCCGGGCCGCCCGGCTCGCACCGGATCGGGGCGATGACGTTGACGAGCTGGGCCAGGCAGGCGGACGTCACCCGGTCGCTGTGCCGCAGCAGCGACACGAGCAGGTTCCCGACGACGACGGCGTCCGTGACGGTGTAGGTGTCCTCGAGGAGCCGCGGGGCGCGGCGCCACTCCAGGCCGGCCGCGGACTCCTCCTGCCAGGAGCTCAGGTACCAGACGTTCCACTCGTCGAACGAGAGCTGGAGCCGCTTGCGGCTGCGGACCTGTGCCCCGACCGCGTCCGCGGTCGCGACGACCGCGTCGACGAACCGGTCCATGTCGACGGCGCTCGCGAGGAACGAGGCGACGTCGTCCCCCTCCTCGTAGTACGCGTGCAGCGACACGAAGTCGACGAGGTCGTAGCACTCGGCGAGGACGGTGCTCTCCCAGGCGCCGAACGTCGGCATCTGCGAACCGCTGCTGCCGCAGGCGACGAGCTCGAGGTCCGGCTGGAGCTGGCGCATCGCGCGGGCCGTCTCGGCGGCGAGCCGGCCGTACTCGGCGGCCGTCTTGTGCCCGGTCTGCCAGGGCCCGTCCATCTCGTTGCCGAGGCACCACACCCGGATGGCGTGCGGCTGCGGGGAGCCGTTGGCGACCCGCCGGTCGGACAGCGCCGTCCCGCCGGGGTGGTTCGCGTACTCGAGGACGTCGAGCGCCTCCTGCACGCCGCGGGTGCCGAGGTTCACGGCCATCATGGGCTCGACGCCGGCCTTGCGCGCCCAGCGGACGAACTCGTCCAGCCCCACCTCGTTGGGCTCCAGGCTGCGCCACGCGAGATCGAGCCGGGTGGGCCGCTCGGCGACCGGCCCGACGCCGTCCTCCCAGCGGTAGCCGGACACGAAGTTGCCGCCGGGGTAGCGGACGACGGTCGTCCCCAGCTCGCGGGTCAGCGCGAGGACGTCGCCGCGGAAGCCGTCCTCGTCGGCCGTCGGGTGCCCCGGCTCGTAGATGCCCTCGTACACGCACCGTCCGAGGTGCTCGACGAAGGTGCCGAAGGTCCGGCGGTTCACCGGGGCCACGGTGAACGCGGGGTCGAGGCTGATCGAGGCGTCGAGCACGCGGGACTCCTGGGGTCTGCGGGGAG
>NZ_MWLL01000227.1 GCF_002198675.1 Kineosporia sp. R_H_3
CCCCGCCCCGCCCCGCTCACCAGGCTGGCTGAGCTGGTGGGTGAGGTCGCGCCAGGCGCCGGCGAGAGCGCCGGCGGTGTAGGACTTGCCAGTCCCAGCGGGCCCGACGAGCACGCTGATCGCGGCGTCGGTGCCGGCCAGGCCGAGGACGGCGGCGCGCTGGTCATCGCCGATCGTGGGTGTGTGCGTGTCGAGCCAGGCCGCGACCGCGGCGGGATCGAGACGGGTGCCGGAGCGGGTCAGTGCGGCTTCGCGCAAGGCGATCTCGGCGGCCAGGGTGCCGGTGGCGGCGTAGCGGCGGGCGGACGGTGAGGACGCTGCGAGGCGGGTGGTGCCGGCGTCCAGGTCTGGTGTTTGCCCGGTGACCGCGACGACGTGCTCGGAATCCAGGGCGGCGTCGGCGAGCTGCTCGAGGACGCCGACGACCTGGTTGGTGTCGATCCCGAGGATCGGCAGCCGCAGCTCGAGCTCGCTGATCAGGTTCGCCCGGCCCCATGTCGCCGACCGCTCCGCGCACGCGGCGACGGCCTCGGTGATCACCGCGGTCGGGGACCAGTCCTCCAACGCGGCCCCGGTCACCGGGCCTCGGGTGGCGTCGGCCATCACGACGTCTGCGAGGCCGTCCAGGGTCCGCCCGGCCTCGTCGATCAGGCCGGCGTCCCAGCGGGCCAGCAGCTCCTCGTGGGTCCACGCGGTGTGGTCCTTCGCGGCCCGGGTGGCCAGGGTGACGGCCTGCTTGAGCTGGTAGGTCTCCCAGTCGGTCAGCGGGCGGCCCTTGGCCTGCTCGGCTGTCTCCACCAACGGAACCAGGGCTTCGGTGATCCGGGCCCGGCGGGTGGAGAAGTGGTCGATCGCGTCGGCCGGCACCGACGCGAGCTCGCGGCCGAGGCCGTCGGCGCGGGGAGCCGAGTCCAGGCCGAGCCGGGCCAGGGCCTCGAACAGGGCCCGGTCGGCGACCGCGGAGAACGCGAACTTCTGCGCGAGCAGGTCTTCGCCGTCCAGGGAGCGAATCTTCCCGTCGGCGCAGATCGCCCGGTTCACCACGACGTTGTGCACGTGCAGGTGCGGGTCGATCGACCGGTTCGTGTGCTGGAAGAACGACGCGACCGTGACCTGGTCCGCGGCGATCCACTGCGCGGCGGTCCCGGACCCGCCGCCGGTCCGCGAGACCGCCAACGACTCCAGGAACGCCACCGCGGTCGAGTTCGCGTCCAGGACCGCGGACTCGATCCCCCGGCGGACCGCCCCCAACTCCGCGGCGCGGTCCGTGTTCCCGGACCGCGTCGCGGCGATCTCTGCCCGGTACAGGGCGGTGTGCGCGACCGTCACCGACTTCGGCACGTTGAACGTCGCGTCCCAGCCCAGGACCGTCGTGCGGACCTGTCGCTCGATGTCCGCGCGCAGCTGCGCGACCCGCTCCGGCAACGCCCCCGGTTCGTCGGCCAACGCGGCCTCGAGCCGCTCGTCGACACTGCGCCACTTCTGCTGCCTCGACCCCAACGGCTCCCCCGTCACCGGGTGCTCGAACCGGCCGAACACCTGCTCCATCACCCGCGCGTCCACCTCTCCCTCCAGGCCCAGTTCGGCGGCCATCCGCCCGCTCCACACCCCCGGCGGCTCACCCTCAGTGACCGCGTCCAGGTAGTACGACTCGAACCCGCCCGCGACTCCACCGCCGGTCGTGTAGTACTCCGCACTCGTCGCCTTACCTACCGAAATCACGAGAAACAACAACCCTTTCCTGAATCGACAACACCCCTGGACGAATCCCCGGCCGCCGGCCGCCCGTGACGCCGGCCGCGCGCACCGGGGCCTGGAATCCCGGGCCGGACGACGGTTTCCGCGCTGGCATCGCGGCGGCCGCGCGCCCGGCGGGCCGGGTCGGGAAACCCGACCAGAAACCGGGTAGTTGATCTTGGTCTGACCTATGACAACGGAGTTGCATGGGTGTGGGTCCTTCGGTCGTTTCCTGCTTGATTCCTGTGGTGACTTGCTCTGATCTTTCCTGGGGCTTCCTGACTGACTCTCTACTGACTTCTTCGTTCTCTTTGCTGCTGACTACTTATCTCTGGCTTCTTATTGACTTCTCTGGCTTGGGTGATTCGGCTCGGGATTCTGGATTAGGGCTTCTGCTGTTCTGGCGTGCTTTTCGGCTCGGACCGGATCGGCGGCGCAGTATCCGGCGCGCCTCGCGGTGCCATCCGCGAGCAGTTCACGGCGGTGGCGGCTGCGCAGCCGCTGGGTGGCGGCCGGTGCGGGCCGATCGGCACCCCAGCGGCTGGCCGTGACGGTCTACGCACGGTGACCCGGGGCGCGCGGGCCGACGACCTCGAGCCGGGGCACGACCACGGCCGTCGTCACGGCCTCGGCGACGGGCTCCGCGGCACGCTCGGCCTCGTCGTCGCCCTCGTCGAGGGTGTGGTCGTAGGTGTGCGGGGCGGACGCCGGGTCGGCGTCGGCCCCGACCGGATCGGCTGGGGAGCCTGGCACCGGGCGGGCCGCAAGTTCGGCGGCCACCGTGGCGCGCAGCTGCACCGCGCGGGACCCGCCGACCCGGTACTCGGCCTTGATCTGCCGGACCGTCGGGACCACCGCCCGCGCCACCAGCTCGGCGACGATCCGCGCGTCGTCCGTAGGCGTGACCGGGACCGGCTCCGCGGAACGGGCCGCACCCCGACCCCGATCGGTCCCGGCCACCGGGACCGTCACCGGCCGCACACCCCGCGCAGGATCAGCCACTGCACCGACCGCACCGACCGGGACGCGGACCGGGCCCCCGCCCGATGAACTACCCGGCTCCTCGACGAGCTGGACCTCGACGAGCTGTCGAGCCGCGGGGTCGACGTCGGGGCGGGCCGCCGTCCGCCGGCCGACGAGGAACCCGGCCTCGCTGTGGTGGGCGGGGTGGTGGGTGTGCCAGGGGTCGAGGTGGGCGACGGCGGCGGGCGCGGTGCCGGTCTGGACGGTGTAGAGCAGGGCGAGGCCGTGCTGGACGTGCTGGACGGCGGTCGGGTCGGTGGTGCCGAGCCCGGCGCGCTCGACGGCGGCGATGGTGAGTCGGCGGACTCGCCAGGCCCGCCAGGCGCCCAGCGCCCGCGGGGCCCGGGCGCTGGTGGCCTCGAGCCGGTACCTGGCCCGCACCAGGGCGGTGAGGCGGCGGGACCGGTCGGCGGCGGCGAGCACCTGGACGCCGTTCAGCCCGCCCGGACCAGCGCCGGCGGTGGTGGGGTCGGCGAGCCGGGCGAGGACGAGGAGGCGGCGCAGGGAGTACCGCCACGCGAGAGGTTCGGGGGTGATCCCGTACCGCAGCCGGGCGGCCTGCAGCTCGGCGAGGTCGCCGATCTCCCACAGCACGGCGGCGACCGCGGGGGCGGCGAGGCGCAGCAGCTTGCCCGACCACTGCGGGGTGTCGGCGGCGGACATCACCCCGGACAGCGCGACCACCGCCCACACCAGCACCTGGTGCACCGACCGCCCCGACGGGATCGGCCCGGTCCAGGTGCCGTCGTGGTGGGCGCGCATCAGGTCGATGACCTCGCGGATCCGCCGCCGGGCGCGGATCGCGCTGACGCCGAGGGCGATCTCGAGGAACGCGAACATCAGGACGCGGGCGGGGCCGGTCACGCCGAGGACGTCACTGAAGAACTGCCACATGCCGGAGGCGGACACCGCGGTGGCCAGCAGCGCGGCGACGATCGTGCCGGTGGTCTCGACACGGCGCAGCCACCGGTCGGCCCGGATGGTGCGCGCGGACTCCTCCGCCACGGTCGCCGAGGTCGTCGAGCCGGCTCGGGTCGTCGAGGCTGCTTGGGCGGTGCGGGTTGCGCGGGTGAGGCGGTAGCCGGTGGCACCGGCGACCGCGACCGCGGCGGCCGTCGCGAGGATGGCCCAGCTCGGCACGCCGCCCGCGGCGGCGATGGTGTCCACGGCGCTGGTGAGCGCGCTGGTGACGTGGTCGAGGACCGACCCGACGTCCGCCGCGTCCGTGATCGTCGTCATCGTCGTGGCGCCGGCACTGGTGGTGCTGGTGAGGTCAGGCATGGTCGGCTCCTTCGCTGTTTGACGCCTACGCGTCAAACGCGTTGCGGTAGTGGCGATCCAGGACACGTCCCGCGAGGTGGCGGCGCTGGCTGTCGTGTCCTGTGCGATGGGTGATGGGGGTCTGCGGCATGGGTGGCGGCAGACCCCAGGACGCGTAGATCTGGGCGCGGTAGGCGGCCAGGGCGGCGGGGTCGTCGTGGTCGGGCTCACCCGGACGGCGTCCGACCTGTTGCTGGGTGCGGCGGGCGTGGACGGTGTCGACGGCCCGGGACGGCCCCAGCCCGGCGAGATCGGCCGCAGCGTCGTCGAGCGCGGTCCGGGCCGCGTGATGGCCAGCGGCCCACCCGGCCTCGTAGCCGGCCGTCCAGTCCGCCACCGACGCCCCCACCATCGGCACCGGCCCGCGCCCCGGCGGGCAGGCCGTGCGCGGGTCCGGCGCGGTCATGACGCTCACCCCTCGTCCCGGTGACCGCTCGCGCCGTCGGCCGGCGCGACGACGTCGGCAGCGTCGTCGGTGGTGGCGGCGTCGTCGTCGGTGGTGGCGGCGGCGGCGAGCTGGACGGTGGCGGCCTGGCGGGTGCCGGGCACTGCGGGGACGGTGACGGCCGGGACGATCGGGGTGGGGACGGCGGCGAACGCGTGCTCCCACAGGCGGCTGGCCAGGGCGTCGTCGTTCGGGGCGAACGGGTCTGGGTTGGTGATGCGGCGGCCACTGTCCCCGGTGAGCGCGGTCGACGTGGACACGTCGTGGACGGTCTCGACGGTGACCGGGACGTCGAGGCCGGGGATCCGGGCGGCGGTGGCGTGGACGGCGGCGGTGAACGCGTCCGCGTAGGCGGCGTACGCGGTGGTGTGGGCGGTGGTGATGTCGGCCTCGACCTGGGTCTCTGCGGCCGCGATCGCGTCCCACTCGGTGTCGATGAGCCGGTCCGCGGCGTCCGGGGTGACGATCAGTCCGCGCAGGGCCTGGTCGAGGGTGTCGTCGAGGTTCGGGAACCCGGGGACGGTGTCGGCGAGCTCGAGGACGTTCAGCGGGACTACGACCGGCGCGGTCCGGTAGTGCACGAGGTCGCCGGCGTCGTGGCCGACGGTCCCGGACACCAGCTGGTCGAGCAGCCCGGCTTCCCACGACCCGGGCCGGCCCGCGGTGAGCCGGTCGATGCTGCCCGCGTTCGCCGCGACCGCCGCGAGCACCCCGGCGAGGAAGTCCGCGAAGTCCAGCAGCACCCGCGACCCCGCACCGCGGGACGGGTCAGCGGATGGGACCGGCAAGGTCAGGGCCCGCGTCAGGACGTCCACAGCCTGGCTGTGCAGCTGCGCGTACGCCTTCCGGTACTCGACGACCGCGGCCACCGGGCTGGCCGTGGACGGCGTCGCGGCACTTGGGTCTGGGCTGGTCACGCTGGTCGGCGTGCCCGGGGTGGTCGGGGTGGTGTCGTTCATGACGTGCTCCTTGAGATCGGTGGGGTGCGGCGGCCGCGGTGGCCGCGCTCCGGGTCAGGTCGGTCAGGCCGGGTCGAGCCGCGTGGCGGCCGGCTATTCGGCGGCGAGCAGCTCGAGCAGGTCCCGCGGCTCGGTGCGTGCGTGGTCGGGGCGGTGGGCCTGGCCGGCCTCGGTGGGCTGCGTGGTGTGGGTGGGTCGGTTCGCGCGGGTGCGGGTGCGGCGGGCGCACGCGGGGCAGCGGGTGGTCAGGGCGGTGGGCGCCAACTTCCACGCCGACGTGTCCGGCACCGTGGGGTCGACCGGGACGACGAGCAGGTCCGCCGGGGTCGGCCCCGTACCCGCGGGGCACCGCTCGAGCTGCCCGGGGATCGCGTTCGCCCCCGGCCCCCGCCGGCCCGACCCACTCGCGCGGCCGGGCCGACCGGCCGGTTCTGCGGGGTTGTGATGCCGGGTACCGCAGGCACCGGTGCACGTGCACCGGCCGCCGTCCCGGTCGACGACCGCGAGCCAGATCGCCGGCGCCCCGATCGGCGCCCACGCGCTCACTGGGCCACCTCCCCGACCTCATCGACCAGCAGCTCGTCGACCTGGTCGTCGTCGACCTGGCCGTCGTCCTGCTGGCCGTCGTCCTGCTGGCCGTCACCGACCCGCAGATCGCCGTCGGGTGGCTGGCCGAGCTGGCGGTCTGGGNCCTGCTGGCCGTCGTCCTGCTGGCCGTCGTCCTGCTGGCCGTCGTCCTGCTGGTCGTCGTTCTGGCGGTCGGGTTCGGGGGTGGTGAAGGGCTGGCCGCACAGTCCGCAGGTGATCGGGCCGAGCGCGAGCACCGAGGCGGTGACCCGGATCCGGCGTCCGCAGGCGCAGCGGGCCGCGGTGCCGTTGCGCGACCCGCTCGAGCCGCTCCCCCCTGCTGGGGTGGTCTCGCCGTCCGCCGCGGTGGCGGCGTTGTTGTTGTCGCCGGCCGTGGGGGTGGGGGTGCCTTCGGCGCGGCGGTGGATCGTCATCGCCAGGTACAGGCGCTCGAGGGCGGGGGCGTACTCGGTGACGGTGGCGGCAGGCACGTGGGTGTCGGACCAGCCGATGACCGGGACGTCGCGGACCTCCAGACCCATCTCCTGTGCCAGGTCACGAAACTTCCGGTTGTGGTAGCGCCCCTGCCTCGACGTGTCCTGCACCCCTCGCACATGCGCCAGGGCGTGGGTCGCCTCGTGCAGCAACGTGCCCAGCACCTCCACCGCACCCAAGGCGAGCCCCTCACCTCCCACGAAGACCTCGGGAAGCGCCGGGCCGCCGTCACGCCCGGCCTCACCTGCTGCGGTGCTGCTGCTGGTGGTGGCGTGGGTCCACCGCATCGCGGCGAAGTGGCCGAGCTTGAGCGCGCCGCGGGGCGCGCCGACGGACCCGGACGCCACGACGATGACGACATCGGGGACCTCGGGGTGGCGGTGCTGGATTGCGGCCCAGACCTGCTCGAGCGCCGCCACCAGCGGCGACGACAACGCCCCGCCCGGCGTACCGGTGCCGTTCTGGCTCTTGACGTTCTGGCCCTTGGTGTTCGGGGTTTCGGTGGTCTGGCTGGTGGTGGTGTTCATGGGGTGTGGTCCTCCCGGAGTTGGGCTGGCGGTGAGGGGGCTTGTCCCCCTTGCCGCGAGGCGGGAGGGACCGCGCCCGCAGAGGCTCGCCGTCAACCCCCACGAACCCCGGGCCGTGCGTTGCGCAGGTGCGGAGCACCTTCCCCGGCCATCTCGAGCAGCGGGGGTGGACGGGGAGACCGGGCGTGGTACCGGAAGGTGAGCCGCGAGCAGGTGGTGATCGGCCTCGCGCGTCACCCGGCCGCCGACCCGGTTGTCCCGCGCGGGCCGGACGGAACCCGGCCTGCCACGTACGGCGCCGCAGCCGCTGCGCCCGCCCTGGACCACCCGCAGCGCCACGCCCCCGCTGCCGTTGTTGTCGGTGCTGGTCCGTAGGGCAACGCGGGTGTCGAGCGTGACGACCAGGACGACGACGTGGCCCATGCCCCCTGTGCCGGCGGCGTTCATCGCCCGTCCCGGTCGAGGGTCAAGCCGGGGGCGGGCTGTGCGGGGTCGGCGGCGTGGGTGGTGGCCCACCAGTGAGCGAGCTCGTCCAGGTAGGCGACGTCGTAGAGGTACTCGTGGCCGTGGGCCTTGTGTCGGCCGTGGGCGCGTTCGCAGCCGGCCATCAGCCGGGTGACCCGGGCCGCAGCGCCGGGCCGCCACCGGTCGTGCCACGCGGCGAGCGGGGCGGGGCCGGGCTCGTCGGTGCTGACGGCCTCGTCCCACAGGTGCGCCACGACGAGGAGCTCGGCGACGACCGCGGGGTGCCAAGGCCAGCAGTTGGGGGTCTTGGTCTGCAGGTGCGGCTGCCACACCTGCGGCACCCAGACCGCCAGCTCGGCCAGCCACCCGACGGCGATCTGCGGGTCGGTGACGGTCAGCCACGCCGGCGCCGCGACAACCTCGTCGACATCGGCGTCGGGTTCGGCGCCGTTCGGCGCGGCATCGTCGGCGTCTGTGGTGGTGTCGCGTGTGCCGTCCGGGTTTCTGGGGGCCGGGACTTGGTGGGTGAGGCGGCGCAGCTGGTGCACGGTGTCGTTGAGTTCGGAGAGCAGCCGGGCGTGGGTCGCGACGAGGGCGGGCAGGTCGGCCAGGCGGGCGACGTCCCGGGTGAGGCGGTGGACGTCGTCCGCGAGCCGCGCAATCGCACTGTTCTCCGGGCTCGGCACGGCGCGGCGGGTCATGCGGCACCTCCGTGGTCGTCCTGGGTGTTCGGGCGGTCCTCGGGCTCGGAGCGGGTCGGGTCGTTATCGAGGGCGTCGTCGAGACCGGGGCGGGCGAAGATCGCGTCGATCTCGTTGCGCAGCTGGCGGGCACGTTCGGCGCGAGCCGCGGCAGGGCTGGACGCCGGCTCCGACGCCGGCTCCGACGCCGAGGTCGTGGGTGCTGGCGCGGGGACGGGTGCGGTCGATGCGGCGGAGGTGGTCAGTGCCTGCACGGTTCGGGTCACGGTGCGTGTGGTCGCGGCGCGCGCTGCGCTGAGGGCGGCGCGGGTGCGGGTGGGGCGGCGGTCGCCGAGCCAGGGGGCGGCACCGACGATGGGGCGCATGCCGTTGCGGATGACCAGCGCCGTCCCAACGGGCAGGGCGGTGATCTCGGCAGGGGTCATCACCGGCAGGGGCCGGGCGTCGTCCTCGTCGACCCGGACCAGCCGGGTGCCGGTCAGGGTGGAGATGTGGATCGGGTCGGCCTGATTCTTGATGCCGCCGAACACGATCAGGGACCCGACGTTGCCCAAGATCGCCGCCGCCCGGCGGGAGCCCCAGACGTCCTCGAGCTGGGACAGGGACTGGGCGCCGATGTGCAGGGTGAGGTTGAACCCGCCCATGTCGGCGGTCCACTCATGCAGCGGGATGGGACCGCAGGTGATCGGAGCCTCGTCGAGGACGGCGGTCATCGGCGGGTCGAGGCGCCCGCGGGGCATCCGCGCCGCGTGCAGCCGCACCTGGTGCGCGACCTCCGCGGTGAGCGCGCCGATCAGGGTCGGGGCGCCGCCGTCACGGCCGATCAGGTACAGGCTGTCGCGGCCGGTGGCGACGAACGCAGCGACGTCGAGGAACCCCGGGTCCGTCAACGGCGCGTCCCCTGACGCAGCGAGAGTGGGGTCGAGGAGCCAGCGCAGCTTGGGGCGCAGGGTCGCGGTGATCGAGGACAGGGTCCGGTCGTTCGTGCCATAGAGGCCGCGGATCTCCGAGGACATCGCCCGGGCGTCCGGGCTGTCGGCCAGGGCGTCGAGGATCTCGTCGCGGGCGATCACGTCAGCGGGGCTGATCCAGCCCAGCACGGTCCGCATCGATCCACCCGAACGAGCGGCGGCGTGCAGGAGGGTGGCGAGCAGGCCGCGGGCCTGCTCGTCCCACCGCTCGCCCTCGGCGCTGGCACCGGAGTCCGGGACGAGGTCTTTCGCGCGGCGGGTGGCCGTCCCGAAGTCGGTGCACCCGGCGAGCGGCGACCACCTGACCAGCTCGCCGGCTCGCACCGCGGCCATCGCCTTGTGCCCGTCGTCCTCGGGGTTGGTGCCGAGGCCGGTCGGGTTGAAGATCAGGACCCGGCCCTGGCCGGCGCGGTGGGTGGCGGTGTCCTCGAGCAGGTCGGTCCGCGACGTCGTGACGAGCAGTGCGCCGGGGGCGTCCAGGGCGTGGCAGGTCAGGGACGCGGACTTGCCCTGTCGGGGGCCACCGACGCGCAGGGTGACCTCGTCGCACGGGGACCACACCGAGTTCACCCCGCGCACCGGGCTGGTGCGGAGCAACTGGACGCCGACCTCGGTGAGGGGGACCCGGCGGCGCCGCCACCTCGGCAGGCCGGCGAGGGAGGGCCGGAGGTCGAGCATCCGGGCCCGGAGCCGGTGCGCGGACGACAGCTCTCCGATGTCGGTCCAGGTCGCGACCCCACCGGCGTGCTGGGACGCGTCGTCGCGGCGGTCCACCCACCGCCCCGTCGACAACGCCGGCGCGAGCCAGCGCAGCCACCACCAGGCGAGCAGCCCGATGGTCAGGACCCAGCCGGCGACCGTGAGGCGGGTCGTGAACGTCGCCCACGCCTCGACCCGGCCGGTGGCCTGAGCCACCGCGAGCATGAGGGCGGCGACCACGAGCGGGCGCCAGGGCAGGTGCCGGACTGCGCGAAGAACCTTGAACACCATGACGAAACTCCAGACACAGCAACAGAAGGGGACAGGACGGGTGGGTTGACGCGGACGCGTCAATGGGCGTGGGGTATCGCCGGACGGCGCGGTGCGGGTCGTCCGCTCGCAGATCAGATGGGGTCTGAGTGGGGCGGGTCGTGGAGCCGGGTGACGTCCGGGGCGAGGGGGCCACCGGACGCCACCCGGGATCAGGACGGCCAGCCCACGCTGAGCAGGCCAGGCCGAGAAGGAGTACCGCGGTCAGGTGCCGCGGTTGACAATGACGTGGTCGACGGCGGCGAGCACGACCAGGACGCCGGCGCCGGTACCGACCAGCCACACCGGGTCGCTGGTGAGCAGCCATGCGGCGAGCGACAGCAGCGCCGGGCCCGCGACACAGCCCAGCGGCCACAGCAGCTCGCGGCGGCTGCGCCGGATCCGGATCACCCCGCCCCACCCGACATCCGTCGGGTCAAGGTCGGCCCCGGCGCCGGCGTTCGCCACCGGCGCAGGCGCGACCGCGGCCGTCTGCGTCGAGCTGGTGACTTCGAGCGCGCCGGCGGTGGCCCCGACGTCCGGCTTGAGGTCGAGCGTCGCTGCAGTGATTCGCTGCGACTGCCGGGGGACCATCACACGCTCCAACCGGTCAGACGCTGCACAACCTCAGCGACCGCGGACACCAGCGCGAGCGCCGAAACGCCCAGGGCCAGCGCGCCCACACCAGGAATCGGCATCGCGTCGCGCAGTGACCGGCGCGGCGTTCGCGTCGGTAGTCCACCCCGCGCTCGGACGGCACGGCGTTGGCGGTTCGTCGTCTTCATCGTTGATCCCCTCGGACTGAACCTGACTGGAGTCGGCTGAAGTTATCTGCGGCTCGTCATCCTTTATCGTGCATAGTCACCATGCATCGTGCGTATGCACGATGTCAAGGCGCGGACGCGACTCCGCGCAGCCAGGCATGACTGCGCGCTGGGCCGATGGGGGCCCGGTACGACGGCGCGCGACTCCGTCGTCCGCCGTGGTATCCGGTGCGGTCAGTCCTCGTTGATGGGGGCGCGTCGGGTCAAGAGAAGCCCGAAAACAACGACGCACAGCGCGAGCAGCACCGGCGCGGCGATGAGCGGGGCTCGCAGGCCGGCGGCACCTGCAAGCAGTCCGCCGGCCACCCCACCCAGCGGTGCGAACCCGTTGCCGATCAATCGGAATGCCGAGGTGACCCGGCCGAGCAGCGCGTCGGGTACAGTCGACTGCCGTTCGGAGACGACGGCTACGGTCACCATCGTGGAAGCGGCGCCGGTAGCTGCAAGGGACACTCCTGCCAGCCAGACAGACCCGGACAGGGCCACCCCTGCCCACCCGATGCCCTGGGCTGCCAGCGAGGCGACGACGGCCCCGCCCACGCCGATGCGCGCGAGGACGCGCGCGGAAACCATGCCGATGGCGATCGCGCCGGCCGACATGGACGCCAACAGTAGGCCGAAGGTCCCGTCAGTCACCCCGAGCTGCTCCTGGGCGAAGAGCACGAGCGTCGCCGACGCCAGGTTGAAGCAGACGTTGTAGGCGGTGAGAGCGCAGGCCAATGTCACCAGGATGCGACTCGCGAAGAGGTAGGCGAACCCTTCGCGCACGCTCGCACGAATGCTCAGCCGGTTGCCGCCCTCGGGTGCGTCAGCGCGCGGCACTCCGAGCACGAAGCCGGACGACGCGACGAACGACGCAGCATCGACGGCGAAGGGCGCCCACGGCGCGACGCCGAACAAGGCACCGCCGATCGGTGGGCCGGCCAGAGTGGCTCCGACGGTCTGCGTGGCGAACAGCCGACCGTTGGCCCTGCCGAGCACGGATGTGTCGCGCCCCAGCACCTGGGGAAGTGCCGCCTGGGCGGCCGCGTCGAAGAAGACCTGCCCTGTCGTCAGCACGAACGCAACGACGGCGAGCAGCGGGATGCTCGCCGAGCCGGCAAGGATCAGAGTGACCAGGACGGCGAGAGCGGCGCCCCTCGCGACGTCCGACACGATCATCACGGAACGGCGGGGCAGCCGGTCGACCCAAGCCCCAGCGAACACACCCACCACGAACCAGGGCAGCGAGGCTCCGACGCTCACCACGGCCACGCCGATCGGGTCCCGGGTGAGGTAAGCGGCGAGCAGAGGCATCGCTGCGGTTAGCGCGCCGTCGCCGACGCTGGAGACGGCCATTGACGCCCAGAGCGCTTGGAAGGCTCGAGGCAGCCGAGCTGCCGTCTGTGGTTCGCCCTGAGCGGGTGTTGTCACGACCGCCTCTCCCCCGCCGGACGGCGGGCGGTGGGGCCGGCGGTCACCCGGCCCCACCACTCGTCATCGGTCGAACTGGCCGTCGCGCACGCCTGCGGCGAACGCCGTCCACTCGGCCGGCGTGAAGGTCAGCATCGGCCCCGAACGGTCCTTGCTGTCCCTCACACCGACGGCGCCACCCAGGAAGGCGACCTCCACACAGTTGCCGTCACCGCTGTGCCCCGACTTCTGCCAGTCGGCGCCCCTCCAGTCGAGCTGCTCGCTCATCGTCCCTCCATGGACTTGTGTTGGTCGTGCATCTGCTGGGCCACGGTACGAATCAACATCATCGACTGCTTTCGGGGCAAGCCGGCTCTCCACAGCCGGTTGAACCAGCCGGCGTACGCCGTGACGTCGGCCTCGTCCGTCAGCCGCAGGTCGGTGCGTGTCGTCTCGACCAGAACCTCGGACGGTGCGCCGGCGGGGAAGTCGTACAGGACGAATGGGTGCTGCACGAAAACGCTCTGCTCGTCGTCCAGGCTGACCACCCTGACCTCGACGTTCCGGCGCCGCGCCACCTCCTCAAGCGCGAACAGCTGCGCAGCCATGAGGTCAGGGGCGACAGGTCGCCAGCGGAGCACCGTCTCGAGCAGGACGACCTCGTACCGCGGAGCATCTGACCGACGGACGACGGCGCCTCGTGCGAGTCGCATCGACAGGGCGCGCTCGACGTCTTTCGAGCCGGCCAACTCGATGACCCGCCGGGCGTACTCCGGGGTTTGGAGGTACCCCGGAAGGAGAACCGGCTGGTAGTGCCGCAGCCGGGAGGCGGAGGCCTCCGAGTTGATGAAGTCCTGCTGCCGTCGAGTCAGCCCGACGCGTGATGAGTTCCGCCAGGCCTCGGCCGGGCCGGCGGCCTCCTCAGCTAGCGTGAGCAGGTCAGCGCGCAGGGCGACCGGCACCTCGAGCGCCTCGAGCAGGGCGGCAACGTCCTCGAGTTCGGAGCGGGTCCGCGCGGCCTCGATGCGGCTGACCTTCGACTGCGACCAGCCGAGCCGCTCCGCCATCTGAACGCCGGTCAACCCCCGCTGCTCGCGCAGGCTTCGGAGCTCGGCGCCAAGCTGGCGGCGAGCCGCGACGCGCTGCTGCTCGCCGGACAGACGATCACCTCAGATACGGGTTGTGCGTATGCATGATGCTAGCGGGGCTGGGACATACGGCTTGCCGTTTGCCATCACCCCACGATGATCATCTCCGCTGAACGGAACGCCGGGCCGACCAGCGCGATTGTTCAACCATCAGGGCGCCGCAGGCCGGAAGTGTCAGGTTCCATCCGACGAGGGACTCCTCCTGAAAGGATGCCTCTGGGGGTGTCAAGTCGTGCCCCAGCGGTCGTTGGAGAGTGATTTTGTGAGTCAGCTTGGGAACTTCGTGTGGTCGATCGCCGATCAACTCCGGGGGGTCTACAAGCCGCACCAGTACGGCAACGTGATCCTCCCCATGACGATCCTGCGGCGGCTCGACTGTGTGCTGGACCCGACCCGCGAGCAGGTACGGGACATCGTCGGGCGCGACCTGCGCGACGAGCTGCGCGACGCAATGATCCGCAAGCAGACCGGGCTCACGTTCTACAGCGGGTCCCCGTGGACGTTCGAGAAGCTTGCGGGAGACCCGGACGGCCTGGCGGCCAACCTCATCGACCACCTCGCCGGGTTCTCCAAGAACATCGACGTCTTCGAGCGCTTCCGATTTGACAACGAGATCGCCACTCTGGCCGAGAAGAACCGGCTGTTGATCGTGGTGCAGAAGTTTGCCGAGGTAGATCTGCACCCCGAGCGGGTCTCCAATGCGGCTATGGGGGACCTCTTCGAGGAATTGATCCGCAAGTTCGCCGAGGCCTCGAATGAGACCGCCGGGGAGCACTTCACCCCGCGGGACGCGATCCGGCTCATGGTCGATCTGCTGTTCGCTGGCGATGACAAGGCACTGTCGGAGAAGGGCATCGTGCGCACCGTCTACGACCCGACCGCCGGCACGGGTGGCATGCTTTCGGTAGCCGAGGAGCACCTAGTCGGTACTTCCGAAGCACCGGGGCGCAACCCGGACGCCCGACTGAGGCTGTACGGACAGGAGATCAACGACCAGTCGTACGCAATCTGCAAGTCAGACATGATCGCCAAGGGGCAGGACGCACTGAACATCAAGCTCGGTGACACCCTTGCAGAGGACCTGTTCGCAGGAACGACGTTCGATTACTGCCTGTCCAACCCGCCGTACGGGGTCGACTGGAAGGCCTCCGAGAAGGCGGTTAAGGCCGAGGTCGCCCGCGCGGGGGATCGCAGTCGCTTCCCAGGCGGCCTGCCGCCGATCAGCGACGGCCAGATGCTGTTCCTGCAGCACCTCGCCACCAAGATGCGCCCCGTTCACGAGGGCGGCGGCCGCGCCGGCATCGTTCTCAACGGATCGCCCTTGTTCACCGGCGGCGCAGGCTCCGGGCCTAGCGAGATCCGTCGCTGGCTCCTGGAGAACGACCTCGTCGACGCGATCGTGGCTCTCCCGATGAATATGTTCTACAACACCGGGATCTCCACCTACGTGTGGATCCTCGACAATGCCAAACCCGCTGAGCGGATCGGCAAGGTCCAGCTCATCGACGGCAGTGGCTACTACACGAAGATGCGAAAAAACCTTGGCGACAAGAGCCGCGAACTGTCCGCAGCCGACCGCGACGCAATCGTCAAGCTCTACGCCGACTACGCGGAGACCGACCACGCCAGGATCTTCACCACCGACTCGTTCGGCTACTGGGCCATCACTGTCGAACGACCCCTGCTTGACGATGCGAGCAGCCCCGTCATCGACCGCAAGGGGAACCCAAAGGCCGATGCCAAACTCCGCGACACCGAGAACATCCCTTTCGCCTACGGTGGAAACAGCCTCGGTGCCGACGGGCGGGACGACGTGATCGCCGCCTACTTTGAGGCCGAGGTACGCCCACACGTCCCTGACGCGTGGATTGACTACACCAAGACCAAGGTCGGCTACGAGGTCCCGTTCACCCGCCACTTCTACGTCTACACGCCACCCCGGCCGCTTGAGGAGATCGACGCTGACCTCAACAAACTAGTCGAGGAAATCATGGACCTGTTGCGCCAGGTGGAGAAATGAGCGCGGTGAGTGTGAGCGTCGTTGAGTCAGGCATCCCATGGCTAGGTCGCATCCCCGCGCATTGGACGACGAGGCCTTTGTGGACCCTATTTGATCGGGTCAAGGACACGGACCACCCAGACGAGCGCATGCTCTCCGTCTTCCGGGAGCACGGTGTCGTGGCGAAGGACTCCCGAGACAATAGCAACCAGACGGCAGAGAATCGAAGTATCTACCAGCTCGTTCATCCAGGGTGGCTAGTCACTAATCGCATGAAGGCTTGGCAAGGCTCAGTCGGTATTTCAACGCTACGAGGAATTGTATCGGGTCACTACATCTGCTTCGCGCCACGTCATCGCGAATCCGCGCGCTATCTCAATTGGTTGCTCCGGTCCTCCGCCTATGCGGATGGATACGCATTGATTTCGCGAGGGGTCCGCATTGGACAAGCGGAAATAGACAATGACATGTTTCGAGTCCTTCCTGTATTGCTCCCTCCTCATTCCGAGCAAGAAGGGATCGCAGACTTCCTTGACCGCGAGACCGCGCAGATCGACAAGCTCATCGCGAAGCAGGAGCAACTGATCGATACCGTTCGCGAACGAAGGCAAGCGATGGTGCGTCACTGGATTGAGAGGCCGCAAGCCGGCGACCCGAGAACGGACAAACTTGGCCGGCGATCGCGGATCGGGAACGGTTCGACTCCCCGGCGTGATGAGTCTTCCTATTGGTTGGACGGGGATTTTCCGTGGCTGAATAGTTCTTTCGTAAATCAACCTCGAGTCGTCAACTCGGATCAGTTCGTTACGTCGGAGGCGCTCAGGCAGTGCCACCTACCCATTGTGTCGCCGGGGTCACTCCTTGTCGGCCTCACTGGACAGGGAAAAACGCGAGGGTCGGTTACGATTCTCGATGTGAGCGCGACTATTAGCCAGCATTTGGCTTTCGTGACGCCTGACAAGAAGTATTGGGACCCCGAGTATCTGCTCTGGGCTCTTACCGCCGCCTACGACGAGTTGCGGTCGATCAGTGACGAGAACGGCAGCACGAAGGGCGGACTCACTTGCGAAGATTTGAAGCGGTTCCGTCTCGTTATGCCGACGCTAGATACGCAACGCGAGATTTCGCGTCAGCTGCAAGTCGCGACAACACAGACTGAGCGCCTTATCGACAGATCGCTGCGCCTCATCGAACTGTCCAAAGAGCGCCGCGCCGCGCTGATCACCTCGGCTGTCACGGGACAGATCGATGTCCGTGAGCGGGTGTCGTGATGGGGCCGGAGTTGGAGCGCACGTTCGAGGAGGAGATCTGCGCTCACCTGGCCGCGAGCGGTTGGCTCTACTCGCCTGGCGCGGTCGGTTACGACAAGGGCCGCGCCCTGTTCCCGCAGGACGTGTACGACTGGCTAGATGAGACCCAGCCGGCCGAGTGGGAGAAGGTCGTCAAGCTATCCATGTCACCGGCGGACCAGTCGCGAGCGAAGGAGCAGCTGCTCGACCGGCTGGTGAAGGCGCTGGACGCCCCGCTTGACGCGGGCGGTGGGACATTGAACGTGCTGCGGAAGGGGTTCAAGAAGACCCCGGCGCGTTTCGCGATGTGTGAGTTCGCGCCAGCGACGTCACTTAACGCCGCGGCTTCTGCCCGCTACACGGCGGTGCGGGTGCGGGTCGTGCGGCAGGTGCACTACTCGACCAAGCACAACGGCAGCATCGACCTGGTCCTTTTCGTGAACGGGCTACCACTGGCGACGATCGAGTTGAAGACGGAGAACACGCAGAGCATCGAGGACGCCAAAGACCAGTATCGGGTTGCGCGACATCCCAAGGGCGAGCCGCTGCTGGGCTTCGCAAACCGGTGCCTGGTCCACTTCGCTGTCTCGAACGACCGGGTCGCGATGACAACGCGCTTGGCGGGGACGGAGACGGCATTCCTGCCGTTCGACACGGGTTCCAACGGGGGAGCCGGCAACCCCGTCGTCGAGGGCAAGGCCGCGTCGTCGTACCTGTGGGAGCGAGTCTTGCAGCGCGACTCGTGGCTGAACATCATCGGCCGGCTTCTGCACCTGGAGACCCGCACCAACATTGACCCGATCACGGGCGCGGCGACGAAGAAGACCTCGCTGTTGTTCCCGCGGTTCCACCAGTGGGAGCTCGTAACCGAGTTGATGTCAACGGTCCGGGCTGAGGGCCCCGGGCACCGGTACCTCGTGATGCACTCGGCCGGGTCAGGCAAGACGAACTCGATCGCGTGGACCGCGCACGGTTTAGGCAAGCTCCACAGCCCGAACAACGAGCGGGTGTTCGACAGCGTCATCGTCGTCACTGACCGGACCGTCCTGGACGACCAGCTCCAGGCCGCTGTGAAGCAGATCGAGGGCGTGGACGGCACTGTCGCCACGATCAACGCTGACCAGGTCCGCAACGCCGGCGATGACATCGGGTCCAAGTCCGCGCTACTGGCCAAGGAGCTCCTCGCCGGTCGGCTAATCGTGGTCGTGACGATGCAGACGTTCCCGTTCGCGTTGACCGCGATCCGTGAGAACAAGGGCTTGGCTGGGAAGCGGTTCGCGATCATCGCGGACGAGGCGCACTCCTCCCAGACCGGCCGGACGAGCCAGAAGCTGCGGGCGGTCCTGACTACGCAAGAGCTGATCGACCTCGAGGATGGCGGCCAGATCGACACCGAGGCCATCCTCGCCGCGGAGATGGAGGCTCGCGCGGAGTCGCCGAACCTGTCGTTCTTCGCGTTCACCGCGACCCCAAAGAACAAAACCCTGGAGCTGTTCGGCCGTAAGGACGGCGACGGCCTGCCGCAGCCGTTCCATACGTACACGATGCAGCAGGCGATCGAAGAGGGGTACATCCTCGACGTCCTGAGGAACTACACGACGTACGCGACGGCGTTCCAGATCGCCGAGCGGTCCAAGAGGCGCCTCGAAGAGGTCAAGCTCGTCGACGAGAGCGAGGCCACCAAGGGCCTGATGCGGTGGGTGTCGCTGCACCCGACGAACATCGCCCAGAAGGTCCAGATCGTCGTCGAGCACTACCGCGCCAACGTGCGGCACCTGCTCGACGGGCACGCCAAGGCGATGGTCGTGACGTCGTCGCGGGAGCACGCCGTCCGATACAAGGACGCGATCGACTCCTACATCAAGTCCCGCGGCTACCCTCTCGCGACGTTGGTCGCGTTTTCCGGGTCGATCACCGTGGACGGTGTCACGTTCGCCGGGGTCGAGCCGCCCTACACAGAGCCCAGCCTGAACGCCGGGCTGCGGGGCCGGTCACTGCCGGTGGCGTTCGGCTCGGACGACTACCAGGTGCTGATCGTGGCGAACAAGTACCAGACCGGGTTCGACCAGCCGCTGCTCTGCGCGATGTACGTCGACAAGCGCCTCGACGGCGTCACCGCCGTGCAGACCCTGTCCCGCCTCAACCGCACCTACCCGGCCGCGGGCAAGGACACCACCTACGTGCTCGATTTCGTCAACAACCCTGACGACGTGCTGGCCGCGTTCAAGCCGTACTACCGGCAGGCCTCGATCGAGGCGACCACCGACCCCGACCTCGTCCACGACCTGCAGGCCAAGCTCGACGCCGCCAGCATCTACACCGCCGCCGAGGTCGAGGCGTTCATCACCGCATACCTCGAAGGCAAGCACGGCGCGGTGTCGGCACCGCTCAAGGCGGCCGGGGACCGGTTCAACGCCCGCTA
The DNA here is from genome assembly GCF_002198675.1 of Kineosporia sp. R_H_3. GTDB lineage: Bacteria > Actinomycetota > Actinomycetes > Actinomycetales > Kineosporiaceae > R-H-3. Next base: position 19,293 of record NZ_MWLL01000227.1, read on the forward strand.
CGCCGCCGCCCTGGCCGGGAAGGACAACGCGACCGTCGACGAGCTCGACCTGTTCCGCAAGGACGTCGGCTCCTTCGTCCGGCTGTACGACTTCCTCTCCCAGATCGTCAACTACCAGGACACCGACCTGGAGAAGCGTTCTCTCTACCTGCGGCTGCTCCAGCGCCGGCTCACCGGCCGCGTCGTCGCCGTGGACCTGGATCTGTCCGCCGTCGAGTTGACCCGGATCAAGCAGTGGCGCAGCGGCGAGCACGAGTTGGACCTCGGTGGCGGCGAGGCACACCCCCTCAAGCCGGTCTCGGGCAGTGGCACCGGGTCAACCCATGATCCCCGGCTGGTGCGGCTGGCCGAGGTCCTGGCAAAGGTCAACGACCTTTTCGCCGGCGATGACTTCACGCCGGCCGAGCAGCAGTCCTGGGTCGAGGGCCTGATCACGGTGCTCATGGACGATGAGATCGTCCGGCGGCAGGCCGGCGCCAACACGAAGGAGCAGTTCGTGGAGTCGCCCGACCTGTCGGAGGCCGTCACCGACGCTGTCATCGGCAACCAGTCGAGCCACAACAAGATGGTTGACGTCTTCTTCGGAGACGAACGAGTCAAGGTTCAGTTGGTCAAACTGCTTGGTGAACTGGTGCACGAGAACGTCGCAGCCGAGGCATGAACCGTGCGACGACCACTCAGCTCTGGTGCAGCCGCCGAATGGATCTGGAGCCTAGGTCGGGTCAGTCCCAGCCGCTGCATGCAGACGAAGTACAGATGGCTGCACAACGGCCAACTGTGCGCGGACTAGGTAAACGCCCGATACGCTGCGTTACAGCCCAGTCGTTTCGCATTGGTTAGGTGAACTCGGTGACGTTGACGCGCGTGCGGAAGCAAGTCCGCTTCTACGAGGTGGTGCTGCTCGACCGTCACGAAGCCGTCGTCGACATCGAACCCACCTTCTGGGTAGAGCTTTGGAAGACACTCGCGCACCTACCGCCCGCGGATCGGCTCCTTAGCCACCTCGGGTCCCGGTATGCAGGCGAACACAGGGTCGCAAAGGCTCCGGCCCAGGAGTACGTCAAGTTTGGCAAGATCAGGAATCGATCTGACTGGCCGGACACGTTCGACGCTCAGACCGTCTCCTTTGGAACCCTGATCTCCGTCGGTGGCAACGACGACGGAAGCGATCTTGGGTTGGCCGAATCCGCCTACTTGATCCACGTGCCGGGCACGAACTACGTCGCCGTGCTCGCTTCAGGTCGGGCCGTGAATCTCTCAGCACTTGAATCATGGATTACCCAGGTTGCGGGCAACATCCGCCAGGAGAACGCCCTGCAGCTCCTTCCAGTGCTTGACGAGAAGACTCTGAACAAGCTGGAACGCGCAAGCAGCGTGACGAAGGTCAATGTCCGGGTGCCGCGAGGCGTGACCCGGGCGGACCTAGCCGTCGAGGGTGAGGTTGGAAGTGCACTCGCGCAGGCGACGGCTGCGACGCTGGGCGAGATGGACGTGGAGATCACATGGACGATGGGGCGGAGCCGAGGCGTCCCGAGTCAGCCAACGGCCGCGCGCATCTTGAGGGCTCTGCGGACCATCGTGGGAGGCAAGGAGCCCGTGTCGAAGGTGTCGGCGAACCTCCTGATAGAGGATGCAGAGGGGGTTGAGCAGTCGGAGCCCGTCGACTTCATCCGCCAGCGGATCAGCTTCGCCGCACAGTTCGATGTTGATCAAGATCAGGCCGTACCCGAGGAGTCGGCGCTGCGAGGGATGCTCCGGGCCATCGACCGGTTGCGCGACGAGGTGCTTTGATGGGCGGATCGACGTGCTGAGGAGTGGGGGGCCTGATGACGACCTCGGACGTGAATGCCCCGGCAAGATCGTCCTTGCGGGGAGTCGTTAGGGATCATCCGTGGTGGTGCAACGCACTGCTACTGGTCGCGACCGGGATCCACGGCGCGGCTTCGATCAAGTGGCCATCCGCCAACGTTCTCGCCCCGCTGGCACGCTCGGACTACGCAGCGAGCGCCAACGAGCTACTCCTTGGCGTGGCGGGCCTGGCAGGGCTGGCGTCAGGTTTCGCTGGTGTGGTGATCGTCTTCGGACTGCAGAGCCCCTCGCACCGCTTCCGGCGGTTCCGATGGGCTGGCGGGCGTTCCCTACGTGCCAACTGGGGCTCAGTAATGATCACTCCGATCATCGCTGGCTTCAGCGCGGTCGTCGGGGCCATCCTTCTGGGCCTCAATCACATGTCGTCGGCAACCTGGCTGCTTGAGGCGACCCTGGTCCTCCTGGCTCACTCCTGTGCACGCCTGGCATGGTTGCTTGGCGCCCTGGCTGGCCTTGTCGCTGCCGACGATGATCACGACGAACGTGAGTCTCGAAGAGTGTCGACGAGCTCGTTGTTCGCAGGCCATCGGGACTGATCTCAACACTTGTGCCTCAGCCCAGGCTGGAATGTGCCCAGCCAACTCATCCACTGCTCATCCACAGACAGCCGCGAAGGACCGTCACTGGGCATCGCTCGTCGGTGACGGCTGGACAACCGAACGCCGCGCCACACCCGACGTCCATAACAACCTGACCTGCGGTTTTGCGGTGTCATGCCTGCTCGCGGAGGGCAAGGGATTCGAACCCCTGAGGACGGGTTGGGTACCGCCCTAACGGTTTTCAAGACCGTCGCCATCAGCCACTCGGCCAGCCCTCCAGTGGTGCTCGGCCATTGTGCCTGATCCCGGTCGGCGACCTGCGGCGGCGGGGCGGTCGGGGCGGTGCGAGCGGACGAACAGGTCAGCTCCGGACGCGCTCCATCGCGTCGAAGAGGTCGGCGCCGGTGAGGGTCTCGATGATGTGGCCCTGGCCGGGGACCTCGGTGAGCTCGACCTCGTTGCCGAGCGCCTTCAGGGCGGCGGCGGTGCGGCGGCTGCCCTCGAGCCAGCCGGAGTCGTCGGCGCCGACGAAGAACGCGGTGCCGAGGCCCTCGAGGCGGGTCAGGGCGGTGGCGGAGTCGTCCGGGGGCATGCCGGGGAAGACGACGATGGAGCGGAAGCGGTCGGGGTGGTCCTCGGCGACGCGGAACGCGGAGAGGCCGCCGTTGCTCACACCGGCGAGGTCGAAGCGGCCGCCGTCGGGCGGGTACGTGCGGGCGATCTCGTCGAGCAGGCCCGGCACGAGGGCTGCGGCGTCCGGCTCGTAGAACAGGCCCGCCGGGCCGGCCGCCGGGGAGACGACGACCCAGTCGCGGGCCAGCGCCTCGGTGCGCCAGCGGTCGTCGACGATGCGCTGCGTGAGGTCGAGGTCCTGGCCGCCGGGCGGGAAGGCCAGGAGCACCTTGCCGGGGACGCCGGGGCGGCGGTCGGCGGGGACGACGAGGACGTACTGCACCTCGGTGCCGTCCGGGGCGCGGTAGGTCCGGACGGTCTCACCGGACGACGCGACGCCGGTCCCGGCGCCGCTCCCGACCGCGGCAGGCGTCGCCGCAGGCGGTGCACCGCCGCTCCCGCCGGAGCACCCTGCCAGCACGAGGGCGACGACGAGCGTCACGACACCCCGGCCCATCGCAGCTCCCCGGTCGACGGAACATCACCACCAGCCAACACGGCCGCGGCGGCGTTCCCGTTCAGCCACCCGGCAGGTTCGGCGTCGCGGGCCAGGTGAGGCTCAGAACCGGTCGAACTGCGCCTCGTCGAACGCCGGCGCCGCCGGCCGCTGCGCCGGAACGGGCGGCAGACCGCGGCCGGTCGGCACCGGCCGGGCACCCGATGCGACGACGGGGCCGGACGACGGCCCGGCGGGCCGTGCGGCGCGCGCCGCCCGGTCGGCCCCGGTCCGAAAGAAGTGCATCATCTCGCGCAGCTTCGCGGTCTGGCCGGTCATCTGGTCGGACGTCGCGGCGAGCTCCTCGCTCGACGACGCGTTCTGCTCGGTCACGGCCGTCATCTGGGCCATCGCCCGGTTGATCTGGCCGACGCCGTTGCTCTGCTCGTGGGACGCCCCGGCGATCTCCTGGACCAGGCCCGACGTCTGCCTGATCGCGGGCACGATCTCGGCGAGCAGCGAGCCGGCGCGTTCCGCCGTCCGGACGCTGCGGGTCGCGAGCTCACCGATCTGCGCCGCGGCCACCTGCGAGCGCTCCGCGAGCTTGCCGACCTCGGTCGCGACGACCGCGAACCCCTTGCCGTGCTCACCGGCCCTGGCGGCCTCGATCGTCGCGTTGAGCGCGAGCATGTTCGTCTGGAACGCGATGTCGTCGACGATCGCGATCTTGGCAGCGATCTCCTTCATCGCCTGCACCGTCTCGTCGACCGCAGTCCCGCCCTCGGTCGCCTCGGCGGCGGCCTTCGCGGCGATCGCGTCGGTGGCCTTGGCGTTCTCGCTGTTCTGCGCGACGAACGAGCCCAGCTCCTCGACGCTGGCGCTCGTCTCCTCGACGCTCGCCGCCTGCTCGGTCGCTGCCTGCGACAGCGACTGCGACGCACCGGCGATCTGGGCCGACGCGTTGGCGAGGTGGTCGGTCGCCTCCATGACCTCGGCGACGGTGCCGGCGAGCTTGGCGAGCGAGTCGTTGGCGGCCAGGCGCAGGTCCTCGAGGCGGCCGGCGTACGTGTCCGTGATGCGCTGGGTGAGGTCGCCGTCCGCCATCGCCGTGAGCACGCGCGACACCTCGGTCAACGGGCCGATCACGGTGTCGAGGGTGTCGTTGACGCCCTCGACGACGCGCCGGAACCCGCCGTGGTGCCGGGACGCGTCGACCCGGACCTCGAGCCGCCCCTCGCGTGCCGCGGTCGACAGGATGAGCGCATCCTCGGCGAGAGCACGCAGGTTCATCCGCAGCTGCTCGATGGTGTCGACGACGTACGGCTTGAGTCCGGGGAGCAGCGGCAGGGGCGCGTCGAAGTCGCCGTGCGCGAACTCGCTGACGGTCCCCATCGCCGCGCGGACCGCGACGTGCGAGGCGACCATCTCGTTGAGGCCGCTGGCCAGGGTGCGGTAGTCACCCTCGAAGGCGTCGACGTCCACGTGCGTGCGCAGGGTCAACTCCTGGTCCGCGGTGATCCGGTCGATCGAGGCGACGAGCGACGAGATCCCCTGCCGCACCGCGGTGAGGTTCGTCGCGATGTCGCCGAACTCGTCCGCGCCGGTCGGTAGCGCCGTCTCTGCGAGGTCGCCGCGCGCGATGGCGGCGATCCCCGCGACGGTCATCGCGACGTCCGTTCGGGTGCGCCACCAGACGGCCACCGCCGTGTACGCCGCGAGGGCGACCCCGGCGAGGACGAGCGCGAGCATGAGGTTGCGCTGGAACACGAACCCGTCCAGCCGGACGACGAGCAGCGCGTCGAGCGCACCGGTGAGGGCGGGGACGGCGGCGGCGAGCGCGGTGGCGACCGGCTCCGCCCGGTCGTCCGCGACCGGCCCGGGGGTGCTCACGGAGGCGCTCAGGGTGTCCGAGAGCGTCGTCAGTGCCGCGGCGGACGCGGTCACGGGCTCCAGGTCCCCCGCGAGCGTGGTGCGCGCGCTGTTCTCGACGGCCGTGCCGACGTCGCCGGCCAGCGCCTGGCCGGCCGCGGAGACCTGCCCGGCGAGCACGGCCTGAGCGGGGACGGCGGCGGCACCGGTGGCCGTGGTCTGCGACTGGACGACGGCGACGAGCGCCTTCGGCAGCTGCACGACCATGGCGTCCATGACGTAGAACGAGTCGAGGTCCGGGTCGAGGATGAGGTTCGAGGTGTTGCCGACCTGGGTCACGAGGTCACCGAGGGCCTTGACGACGGCGAGCCGGTCCGTGGCCGTCCAGCCCGTCGCGGCGGAGACGGCTGCGGCGACCGCAGCGAGCTGCTCGCCGGCGGCGAGCTCCGGGCGCGCGTCGACAGCGGAGGTCAACCCCGCGAGGTCGGGGCGGTCGCCGGCCGCGACGGCCGCCATCTGCCGGAGCGCGGGCTCGATGACGACGACGCCCACCCGCTCGGCCGCGCTGAAGCCGATCTGGCCGTTGACGGCCCCTGCGAACGCCCACGTCGCGACCAGGGTCGGGAGCAGGAGCAGCGCGACCAGCGCACTGAGGCGCATGCTCGTGCGCAGCGAGCCCACGACCCGCAGGCCGGGGCGCAGCACCGTGGGAGGGGCCGGGGGCCCGCTCGGCGTGCCGGTCGTCGTCATCCTCAGTTGATCGGCACCCGGGCGCCCGGGTTGAGCGTCGGACGCCGGCGTCAGCCTGCCGGGTGGTGCACCACCGTGTCCGAGCCGGGGAAGTAGAGGCCCTCGTGGCCGTCCTCCCAGCGGACGACGAACGGCGGCTCACCGTCGGGGCCGCGGACCTCGATCACCTCGCCGTCGCGCACCGGGCCGTCCACGTGGGTCGACCTCACGACCAAGCGGTCGCCGACTGCTGCCTTCACCGCGATCACCTCCGCGTGGAGCGTCAGGCTGCCATTCGACTCCCGCCCCGGGGGCGGCGCAACCGACCGGACGTCCCGGGTGACGGCCGGTCAGGAACCCCGCAGACGCCGTCGCAACGGGAGCGCGGCCCACAGCACGAGGATGAGCGTGCCGATCACGGCGGCCCAGACGACCGCCGACGCCCGGCTGATCGCGAGGTCGATGACGAGCAGGATCGACGTGACGACCCCGGCCGCGAGGAAGAGCAGTCCCAGCTGCGCCAGCCGGTTCGCGGCGAGCACGACCTCGTCCTTCATCTGCTGCCGGAAGAGCACGCGGTGCCAGGCGACCGGCGCGACCATGAGCGCGCTCGCCGTCGCGAGGAGCAGGACGTCCGCGACGAGCAGATACCGCTGGACGTCGTCGAACCGGGAGAAGCGTTGCTGCATGGGCATCGTCAGGAGGAAGCCGAAGAGGACCGCGACCCCGGTCTGGCTGACCCGCAGCTCCTGGAGGATCTCGCCGAAGTTGCGGTCGGCCCGCTCGTCGTCGGTCTCGCCGGGGCGCCCGCTCGTCATGCGGCAGATGCTGCCCCGGGACGCGTCGACGCACACCTGCACCCGTTACGCGTGGGCGAACGGTCCGGACGACGACCGGACGGCGGCTACCGCAGGGTGACCGTCGCGAGCACGCCCCGGTGGTCCGTACCGGGCACGGTGACCGTCGAGACGTCCGACGCCGCAAGGGTTCTCGTCGTCACGAGCACGTGGTCGAGCCGCATGACCGGCGGGAACGACCGGTCGGCCGGCCAGGTGAGCCCGGGCCAGGCCCCGCCCGTCACCCCGGCCGCGTCGGCGGCGTCCGTGAGGCCGGTGCCGAGGAGCGCGCGGAACGGCGCGTGGTCGATCGTCGCGTTGTAGTCGCCGCCGAGGATCTGCGGCCCGGCACCGCCGGCCCGCACGGCGTCCGCGAACAGGCTGAGGTCCCGTTCCCACCGGGCCGGCTGAAGCGGCGGGGACGGGTGCGCCGCGGTGACGACGACGGTGCGCCCCGGCGCGACCGTGACCCGGGCGCGCGGCGCGCGGAACGTCGTCCCGGCGACCGGGTCGAGCGGTTCGGCGGGCAACCGGGTCCACAGGCCCGACCCGCTCGCCCCGCCCTCGGCCGCGAGGCTCGAGGCCGGCAGCACGGTCTCCAGCCCGGCCGCGCGCAGCCCCGACACCGCGCCGGGGGTGAGCTCGACGGCGAGGAGCACGTCGACCCGCTCCCGGCGGACGACGTCGACGACGACGGCCGGGTCCGCCTCGCCGAACTCGAGGTTGAGGGCGAGCACCCGGACCGTCTCCGGCACGAGGGTCACCCCGCCGGGGCCGGAGGCGCCGGCCACCGGGGCACCGCGGTCCGGGACGACGGACGGCGCGACCCAGGCGGTGTGCACCCCGAGCGTCACGACCGCGAGGCCCGCGACGAGGGCCGCCGCGCGCCGCCGTCCGGACGCCCGGCCGAGCCGCAGGGCCACGGCCGCGAGCAGCACCGCGACCGCGAGCACGGGGAGCGTCCACGGCACGAGCGCGGCGAGCAGCGCCCGGTACGGCCCGCCCGTGCCGCCGCGGAGCCGTTCGACGGTGACGGGGACGCACGCCAGCCACGCCAGGGCGGCGAGCACCGTCGCGGTGCGCCGAGCAGGAACGACCCCGCCCGCGCGGCCCGGTCGATCCAGGGGCCTGCGCGGGCGGGGGTCGGACACGGGCTCGGTCAGTCCATGAGGTCGGAGTAGAGGATCGTCGACAGGTAGCGCTCGCCGAACGACGGGATGATCACGACGATGAGCTTGCCGGCGTTCTCGGGCCGCTTGGCGAGCTGCGTGGCGCCCCAGAGCGCGGCACCGGACGAGATGCCGACGAGCAGGCCCTCCTCCTTGGCGGCACGGCGGGCGTACGCGACGGCCTCCTCGGTGGGGGCGTCGAGGACCTCGTCGTAGACGGTGCGGTCGAGGATCTCGGGCACGAAGTTGGCGCCGATGCCCTGGATCGGGTGGCCGGCGGGCTGGCCGCCGTTGAGGATCGGCGACGCGAGGGGCTCGACGGCGACGACCTGGACGCCCGGCTTGCGCGCCTTGAGCACCTGGCCGACGCCGGTCAGGGTGCCGCCGGTGCCGATGCCCGCGACGAAGATGTCGACCTTGCCGTCGGTGTCGGCCCAGATCTCCTCGGCGGTCGTCGTGCGGTGGATCTCCGGGTTCGCGGCGTTCGCGAACTGGCGCACGAGGACGGCGCCCTGCTCGCGGCCGATCTCCTCGGCCTTCGCGACGGCGCCCTTCATGCCCTCGGGGGCCGGCGTGAGGACGAGCTCGGCGCCGTAGGCGCGCAGCAGCGCGCGGCGCTCCTTGCTCATCGACTCGGGCATCGTGAGGACGACCTTGTAGCCACGGGCGGCCCCGACCATGGCGAGCGCGATGCCGGTGTTGCCGGACGTCGCCTCGACGATCGTGCCGCCGGGCTTGAGCTCGCCGGACGCCTCGGCCGCGTCGATCATCGAGGCGCCGATGCGGTCCTTGACGCTGCTCGACGGGTTGTAGAACTCGAGCTTGCCCACGACGGTCGCCTCGGCGCCGTCCGTGATCCGGTTGAGCCTGACGAGCGGGGTCCGCCCGATGAGCTGGGTGACGTCGTCGTAGATCGGCATCGATGCTTCTCCGCTTGTGGTCGACGGCCGGGCGGTCCAGCCCGGACGAGTGAGGACGGGGCCAGGGCGGGCACCCCGGTGGGCAGGGGTCCGCCCTGTGAACCTACTCCGGGTGCGCCTTGTTCCCGCAGTTCACGCGTACATCGTCCACAATGTGGACCGACGTGGTCAGGATGCACCCGTTCGGCGGACACGCCGCGTGCATGCGGCGGGCCGACGGCGATAAGCGGACGACGCACCGCCCCCTGCGCTGCCACGATCGGGCCGTGCTCCTGACGATCACCGCCTCCGCGAACGAGGCGCTCCCGGACGCGACGGACCTCGGCCACCTGCTGCACAAGCACCCGGGCCGGGCGCAGTCGTTCGGGGTCGCCTCGGGGACGGCGCACGTCGTGTACCCGGAGGCCGTCGCGGCGCGCTGCACGGCGGCCCTCGTGCTCGAGGTGGACCCGGTCGCCCTCGTCCGGGGCCGGCCCGGCTCGGGCCGGCGACGGTCCGCCCCGGGCGGCGACGGCACCCTCGCCCAGTACGTCAACGACCGGCCCTACGCGGCCGGCTCGCTCCTCGCGGTCGCGCTGGGGCAGGTCTTCCGGACGGCGCTCGCCGGGCGCTGCGACCTGCGCCCGGACGCGGCCGCATCGCCGCTCGCGCTCGAGATCACCGTGCCGGTCGTGCCGTGCCGCGGCGGGGCGGACCTCGCGGAGCGGCTCTTCGGCCCGCTCGGCTGGACCGTCGAAGCCCGGCCGCTGCCGCTCGACGAGGAGTTCCCCGAGTGGGGCGACTCGCGGTACGTCACGCTGCGGCTCACCGGCAATGTGCGGCTCGCGGAGGCGCTCAACCACCTCTACGTGCTCCTTCCGGTGCTCGACGACGCGAAGCACTACTGGATCGCGGCCGACGAGGTCGACAAACTCGTGCGGGCCGGGGCAGGCTGGCTCGCGACGCACCCCGAGCGCGGCCTCGTCACCCGCCGGTACCTGCGCCGCCGGCACGCGTTCGTCCGGACGGCGCTGCAGCAGCTCGCGATCGAACGGCTCGCCGAGGCCGACGACACCGACGTCGACGACCTCGACAACGCCGTCCCGGTCGAGGAGGTGGCGCCCGCCGACGAGGTGCCCGAGGCCGAACCGGCGGCGCCGCCACTGGCCAAGCAGCGGATCGCGGCGGTGGTCGACGCGCTGCGGACGGCGGGGGCGACGTCCGTGCTCGACCTCGGCTGCGGCGAGGGCGCGCTGCTGGCCGCGCTGCTCGCCGAGCGGTCGTTCACCCGGGTCGTCGGCGCCGACGTCTCGTTCCGCGCGCTGCAGGTCGCGGCGCGCCGGCTCCGTCTCGACCGGATGCCCGAGCGCACCCGGGACCGGCTCGAGCTCGTGCAGACCGCGCTCACCTACCGGGACGCCCGGCTCGCCGGGTTCGACGCCGCCGTCCTCATGGAGGTCGTCGAGCACGTCGACCCGCCGCGGCTGCCCGCGCTGGAGGCGGCGGTGTTCGGTGCGGCGCGGCCGCGGACCGTCGTCGTCACGACGCCGAACGTCGAGTGGAACGTCCGCTACGGGCTCGAGCCGGGGCACCTGCGGCACCGGGACCACCGGTTCGAGTGGACCCGCGCGCAGTTCCGGGAGTGGGCGGACGGCGTGGCGCAGCGGCACGGGTACGCCGTGACGGTCGCGGGGGTCGGGCAGGACGACGAGGAGCTCGGGCGGCCGACGCAGCTGGGGGTGTTCGCACGATGAGCGTCGAGAAGGTGCTCGAGACCCCGCGGGTGGCGCTCGTCGTCCTCGTCGGGGCGTCCGGTTCCGGCAAGTCGACGTTCGCGGCGCGCTGCTTCGCCCCGACGCAGGTGCTCTCGAGCGACCACTACCGCGGCGTCGTCGCGGACGACGAGAACGACCAGACCGCGTCGAACGACGCGTTCGAGGCGCTGCACCACGTCGTCGGGATCCGGCTGCGGCGCGGGCTGCTCACGGTCGTCGACGCGACGAACGTGCAGGAGCACGCGCGCGCGAGCCTCGTGAAGCTGGCGCGCGAGCACGACGTGCTGCCGGTCGCCGTCGTCCTCGACGTGCCGGTCTCGGAGTGCGTGCGCCGCAACGAGTCCCGGCCCGACCGCGACTTCGGCGCGCACGTCGTCAAGCGGCACGCGGCAGCGCTGCGCCGCAGCCTTCCGCGGCTGCAGCGCGAGGGGTTCCGGATCGTCCACGTGCTCCGCGGGGCCGACGAGGTGGCAGCCGCTCGGGTGCGGTTCACCCGGATGCTCAACGACCACCGCGAGCTCGCCGGCCCGTTCGACGTCGTCGGTGACGTCCACGGCTGCCGCGGCGAGCTCGAGACGCTGCTGACGACGCTGGGGTACGCGCTGCGCCGGGACGACGAGGGCCGGGCGGTCGGCGCGACCCCGCCGCCGGGGCGGACCGCGGTGTTCGTGGGCGACCTGGTCGACCGCGGCCCGGACACCCCGGGCGTCCTGCGGCTCGTCATGGGCATGGTCGCGGCGGGCGAGGCACTGTGCGTGCCGGGCAACCACGAGAACAAGCTCATCCGCGCGCTGCGCGGGCGCAACGTCAAGGTCTCGCACGGCCTCGCCGAGTCGCTCGACCAGCTCGGGCGCGAGTCGCCGGAGTTCCGGGCCGAGGCCGAGGCGTTCATGGACGGGCTCGTGTCGCACCTCGTGCTCGACGAGGGCCGCCTCGTCGTCTCGCACGCGGGGCTCAAGGAGGCGTACCACGGGCGTGCGTCCGGACGGGTCCGCTCGTTCGCGCTCTACGGCGACACCACCGGCGAGACCGACGAGTACGGCCTGCCGGTGCGCTACCCGTGGGCGCAGGAGTACCGCGGCCGGGCCGTGGTGCTCTACGGCCACACCCCGACGGCGACGCCGGAGTGGGTCAACAACACCCTGTGTCTCGACACCGGGTGCGTCTTCGGCGGCGCTCTCACGGCGCTGCGCTACCCCGAGCGGGAGATCGTCTCGGTCCCCGCCGAACGCGAGTGGTACGCACCGGTCCGCCCGCTCGACGCGGACCGGGAAGGGACCGCAGGAGGCTTTGCTCTGCCATCACCAGCGAGCCACGGTGGCGACGCCGGGTCGGGCCGGCCTGGCTCGCTCCTGATGGCAGAGCAGAGCGTGCGCGCAGCAGCGCCCGGCCGGGGCGGGTCGTCGCCGCACCGGGAAGGGCTCGAGCTGACCGACGTCCTGCCCGACGGCCCGGTGCGGGTGCTCGAGACGGCGCACCACGGGCGGGTGTCCGTGCGGGCGGAGAACGCCGCCGCGGCGCTCGAGGTCATGAGCCGGTTCGCGATCGACCCGCGGCCGCTGCTCTACCTGCCGCCGACGATGGCCCCGTGCGCGACCTCGACGCTGCCGGACGTGCTCGAGCACCCGGCGGAGGCGTTCGCCGCCTACGCCGACGAGGGCGTCCTCGACGTCGTGTGCGAGGAGAAGCACATGGGGTCGAGGGCCGTCGTCCTGCTCGCCCGGACGCCGGACGTCGCGCGGCGGCGGTTCGGGCTGGGCGAGGTGCCGGACGGCGGGCCGGACGGCGCAGCACCCGGTGCGGTCTGGACCCGGACCGGCCGGGCGTTCCTCGACGACGACCTCACGGCCGCTCTCGTCGACCGGCTGCGTGCCGCCGCCGACGCGGCCGGCCTCTGGACGGCGGTCGCCGGGGGCGACGCCGACGCGGACTGGGTGCTGCTCGACTGCGAGGTCATGCCGTGGTCGGCGAAGGCCGTCGAGCTGCTGCGCCGGCAGTACGCGGCGGTCGGCGCGGCCGGGCGAGCAGCCCTGCCGGCGACCCTCGACGTGCTCGGATCCGTTGCGGCACGAGGGATCGACGTCGGCGAGCTGGTCGCGCGGACGCAGGCGCGCAGCACGGACGTCGACGCGTTCACGGCGGCCTACCGGCGGTACTGCTGGCCGACGGAGGGGCTGTCGGGCCTGCGGGTCGCACCGTTCCAGGTGCTCGCCGCCGGGCTCGCCGACGAGACGGCGGCACCGCCGGCGCGGGCGTTCCACACCCGGGACCACCTGTGGCACCTCGGGATCGCCGACACGCTCGTCGCCGCCGACCCGGGTCTCGTCACCCCGACGCGGCGGCTCGTCGTCCGCACGGACGACGACGCCTCGGTCACGACCGGCGTCGCGTGGTGGGAGGACCTCACCGGCGCCGGGGGCGAGGGGATGGTCGTCAAGCCGGTCGCGAACCTCGTCCGCGGCCCGAAGGGGCTCGTCCAGCCGGGGGTCAAGGTCCGCGGCCGGGAGTACCTGCGGATCATCTACGGGCCGGAGTACACCGAGCCGGCGAACCTCGAGCGGCTGCGGCGGCGGAGCCTGGGGCACAAGCGGTCGCTGGCGCTGCGCGAGTACGCGCTCGGCCTGGAGGCCCTGGAGCGGACGGCGCGCGGCGAGCCGCTGTGGCGGGTCCACGAGTGCGTCTTCGCCGTGCTCGCGTGCGAGTCGGAGCCGGTCGACCCGCGGCTGTGACGTGGCGCCGCCCGGGCGGTTCGGCCCGGCTGTTCGGCCGGGCTGTTCGGCCGGGCTGTTCGGCCCGGTCAGTCCGGGCGGCGCGGACCCGCCGAGAGCACCCGCGGGCCGAGCAGCTCGCAGACGAGGAGGGCGACCTCGACGTCGAGCCGGCCCTCGGCGATCGGCAGGCCGCGCAGCTCCTCGGCGCGCTGCACGCGGTAGTGCACGGTGTTCTTGTGCACGTGCAGCAGGGCCGCGGCGGCGGTGTAGCTGCCGCCGCACGTGAGCAGCGCACGGACCGTCTGCCGCAGCCGCGCGGTGCCCTCGTCGTCCTCGGCGAGGTCACCGAGCACCCGTCGCACCCAGGCCCGGAGAACCGTCGGGTGGTCGGTGAGCAGGGCTGCGACGGCGACGTCGTCGAACCGGACGACCTGGCCGTGCGCGCCGGGCGCCGCCTGGACGACGGCCCGCGCCCGCAGCGCCTCGCGATGCGTCTGCCGGAACCCGGCGAGCCCGCAGGCGGGCGAGCCGAGCGCGAGCCGGATCGGTGCGACGGCGGCGAGCCTGCGCGCCACGGCCTCGACGTCGACGGCCGCCCGGCCCGGTGACGTCACCCACGCCCACAACGTCACGTCGTCGACGACGACCGTCTCGACGGTGCGCCCCAGGGACTCGGCGAGCACGCGCCGGGCGGCCTGCAGGCTCGCGACCGGGCCGCCGGTCGTGTCGTCGACCCAGGCGACGGCTCCGACGTGCCAGCCGTCGAGGGCGACGTCGATGAGGTCCTGGGCGGAGCGGGTGCTCAGCGACTCGTTGTCGAGGACGATCCGCAGCTGGGCGATCCGGGCGGCGTCGGTGCGGCTGTCCCAGCGCCTCCGCTCGGACTCGTAGATCTCGACGAGGGACTCGGCCACCTTGTCGATGTAGACGTCCGTGCGCAGCACGAGGTGGTTGCCGGCCTCGGCGAGCTGCGGGGCGGACGTCGTCACCTCGGCCAGCGCGGCGAGACCCCAGCGGGTGAAGCGGTTGTGCCCGATCCGGTACGCCCGCAGCAGACCTTCGAGCGAGAGGCCGTGCTGGGCGAACCGGCGGGCGTACTCCGCGGCGGCCGGCGGCACGGTGATGTCGTCCTCGGCGATCTTGTGCACGAGGAGGGCGATGATCGCCTCGACGTTCGCGGTGGTGCTCGCGACCATGAGCCGCCGGACCGCGTCGTCGTGCTGGAACTCCGGGATGACCTCGACGAAGTAGTCGGTCATCTCGGGCACGAGGGACTCCAGCCGGGCCTCGATGAGGCGGGCGGCGTCGGCGACGAGCTCCTCGGTGAGCACGATCATCGACTCTATCCGCGCTCCGGGACCTTCGACCCTGGTGCGCGGGCACAGTCACCCGGGCGGACTTCGTGACCGCAGTCCATGGCGTGGGTCACACCGCGCCGGTGATCCTCGCAGGACGGCAGCGGTGATCGACCGCGCCACCACGAGCGACGGAGCTTGCGATGCACACGCCACTGCCCGCCGTCCCGGCACTGCCCGTCGGGCGGGCGCGCCGTGACCCGACGGGCGCCTGCCTCGCCGACGACACGCGGACCCTGGACAACGCGGCTTTCGCGGCCGCCGTCCGGACCGCCGCCGCGAACCTGGCCGCCGCCGGCGTCGGGCCCGGTGACATGGTCGCGGTCGTCCTGCCGAACCGGGTCGAGCTCGTCGTCACGCTCTTCGCCGCCTGGCACCTCGGCGCGTGCGTCACGCCGGTCAACCCGGCCCTGACGCCGGTCGAGGCCGGGTACCAGCTCGACGACAGCGGCGCGAAGGTCGTGGTCGCCGACCCCGACGTGACGCCCGCGGCCACCCTCGACGTGGCCGAGCTCCTCGCGGCCCCCGCCGACCCGGGCACCGTGCCCGCGGAGCCGCAGGCACGCAGCGACGACCTCGCGCTCGTCATCTACACGAGCGGGACGACGGGCCGTCCCAAGGGCGTCATGCTCGACCACGCGAACGTCGAGGCGATGTGCCGGGGCATCGTCGCCGGCATCGGCCTCGACGCCGGCGACCACTCGCTGCTCGTGCTGCCGCTGTTCCACGTCAACGGGATCACGGTGAGCGTGCTCTCGCCGCTGCTCGCGGGCGGCCGTGCGACGATCGCCGGCCGGTTCCGCCCGGACACCTTCTTCGCCGAGGTCGAGCGGGTGCGCCCCACGTACTTCTCCGCCGTGCCGGCGATCTACGTGCTGCTGACGAACCTCCCGGCGGACGTCACGCCGGACACGTCGTCGTTGCGACGCGTCATCTGCGGCGCCGCTCCGATGCCCGCAGCCGCGATCCACGCGTTCCAGGACCGGTTCGGGGTGCCGCTCGTCGAGGGCTACGGCCTGTCCGAAGGCACCTGCGCGTCGACGCTCAACCCGCCGGACGGCGTCCGCAAGCCCGGGACGGTCGGGCTGCCGCTGCCCGGCCAGCAGGTCCTGCTCCGCCACGAGGACGGCACGATCGACCGCGAGGGCACCGGTGAGGTCGTCATCTCCGGCCCGACCGTCATGCGCGGCTACCTCGGCCGCCCGGAGGACACCGCGGCGACGGTCGTCGACGGCTGGCTGCGCACCGGTGACGTCGGCCGCTTCGACGAGGACGGCTACCTCGTCCTCGTGGACCGGATCAAGGACATGATCATCCGGGGCGGGGAGAACATCTACCCCAAGGAGATCGAGAACGCCCTCCACACCCACCCGGACGTCGTCGAGGCCGCCGTCGTCGGCGCCCCGGACGCCGTCCTCGGCGAGGTACCCGTCGCCTTCGTCGCCGTCCGGCCGGGCTCCGGGACGACCGGCGACGACCTGCTCGCGCACTGCGCGAGCCGCCTGGCCCGGATGAAGCTCCCGACCCGGGTCGACCTCATGGACGCCCTCCCGAAGAACCCCGTCGGCAAGATCGACAAACCGACGCTGCGCCGGGGGCTCACCCCGGCGGGCTGACCGCACCCACCGACACCTCGCGACCACCCGGCCGCGAGGAGCTCCAGCACGCCCGCACGAGCACGCCTCCCTCCCCCACCACGAAGGACACGCCATGGGCTTCAAGACCGGCGACTTCCCACCCGTCGACCTCGAGACGTTCCTCGACAAGCCGCTCATGGAGCGGACGAAGACCCTTGCCCTGCACTGGGTCGAGTATGGCTTCGGGACACCGAAGATGATCCACGTGACGTACCTGGTGAAGATCGTCGTGCTCTGGCTCGTCGCCGGCTTCTCGCTCGCGACGTGGACCAGTGGCGTCGGCCCGGCGTGGGACGTCTCCGGCTGGTGGGCCGAGCCCGTCGTCTGGCAGAAGATGGTCGCCTGGACGATGTTCCTCGAGGCGCTCGGCATCGCCGGTTCCTGGGGGCCGCTCGCCGGGAAGTTCAAGCCCATGACGGGCGGCGCGCTCTTCTACGCCCGCCCCGGCACGATCCGGCTGCGCCCGTGGAAGGCGGTGCCCGGGACGAACGGCGACACCCGGACGGTCTTCGACGTCGCGGTGTACCTGGGCTTCCTCACCGCGCTCCTGGCGCTCGTCGTCATGCCGGGCCGGGTCACCGACTCGCTCGCGAAGGCCCTGCCGGGCAACGACTCCGGGCTCGTGAGCCCGACGGTCTCTCTCGTCGCGCTCGGGCTGCTCGTCGTCCTCGGGCTGCGGGACAAGACCGCGTTCCTCACCGCGCGGGCCGAGCAGTACGGCCCGGCCCTGCTGTTCTTCGGCACGCTCGGGTTCGTCGACATGATCGTCGCCGCGAAGCTGCTCATCGTCGTCGTGTGGATGGGCGCCGGGGTCTCCAAGCTCGGCCACCACTTCACGAACGTCGTCCCGCCGATGCTCTCCAACAGCCCGTGCCTGCCGTTCCTCGGGTTCAAGCGGAGCCTGTACCGGAACTTCCCGCAGGACCTGCGCCCTTCGTGGGTCGCCTCCGGCTTCGCGCACGTCGGCGGCACCGTCGTCGAGCTCGTGCTGCCGCTCGTGCTGCTCTTCTCGACGAACCGGACGATCACCCTGCTCGCCGTGGTCGGCATGGTGGTCTTCCACTTCTTCATCATCGGCGCGTTCGCTCTCGCGGTGCCGCAGGAGTGGAACCTCCAGTTCGCGTTCACGACGGTCGTGCTCTTCGCGGGCTTCCCCGCGGGCGAGGGCTACGGTGTCGGGGACATGTCCTCGCCGCTCCTGCTCGCCGCGCTCGTCGCCGGTCTGCTCTTCTTCCCGGTGCTCGGCAACCTGCGCCCCGACCTCGTGTCGTTCTTGCCCTCGATGCGGCAGTACGCGGGCAACTGGGCCTCGGCGACGTGGGCGTTCGCCCCGGGGGCCGAGGAGAAGCTCAACACCCTCGCGCACCGGCCGACGAAGAACCAGGTCGACCAGCTCCAGGCGATGGGCTACCCGCTCCCCGTCGCCGAGGTGACCATGCAGCAGACGCTCGGCTGGCGCACGATGCACAGCCAGGGCCGGGGCCTGTTCTCGGTGCTGCTGTCGCGCGTGCCCGACATCGAGAGCCGGACCGTCCGCGAGGCCGAGTTCGCCTGCAACTCGTTGCTGGGCTTCAACTTCGGTGACGGCCACCTGCACGACGAGGACCTGCTCAAGGCACTGCAGAAGCGGATCGGTTTCGAGCCCGGCGAGTTCCTCGTCGTCTGGGTGGAGTCGCAGCCGATCCACCGGCGGACCCAGGAGTGGAAGCTCGTGGACGTCGCGACCGGCGTCGTCGAGCGCGGTACCTGGGACGTCGAGGAGTGCGTCCGCACCCAGCCGTGGCTCCCCGACGGGCCCGTCACGCTGACCTCGACGTGGACGCGGGAGAAGGACGGCGCCCTGCCGTGGGTCTCCGGCCCCGCCCGGACGCAGACGAGGACGCCTGCGTGAGCACAGCTCTGGTCGTCGGCGGCGGGCCCAACGGGCTCGCCGCCGCGGCGCTGCTCGCGAGCGAGGGCGTCGACGTGACCCTCCTCGAGGCCGCCGACGAGGTCGGCGGCGGCACCCGGTCGTGGGAGGGCCTCGTCCCCGGGATGCTCCACGACCACTGCTCGGCGATCCACCCGATGGCCGTCGGCTCACCGGTCTTCGAGCGCCTCGGCCTGGCCGCCCACGGGCTGCGGTGGCGGTACGCGCCGCTCGACTGCGTGCACGTCCTCGACGGCGGCCGGGCCGGTGTCCTGCACCGGGACGTCGACGAGACCGCCGCGGGCCTAGGGCCGGACGGCGGCACGTGGCGCCGGCTGTTCGCCGGGCCGGCCGCCCGGTACGACGCACTCGCCGAGGACATCCTCGGGCCGCTGCTCGGCGTCCCCCGGCACCCGTTGCTGCTCAGCCGGTTCGGCGCCCCGACACTGCTGCCCGCGACCGTGCTCGCCCGGCTGTTCCGCACCGACGAGGCCCGCGCCCTGTGGGCCGGCGCCGCAGCGCACGCCTTCACCCGGCTCGACCGGCCGCTCAGCTCGGCGATCGGGCTGGGCATCCTCACCGCAGGGCACCGGCACGGCTGGCCCGTCGCCGCCGGCGGCTCGCAGGCCATCGCGCGCGCGCTCACGGCGTCCCTCGCCGCGCACGGCGGCCGGGTGCAGACCGGCGTCCGGGTCCGCTCCACGGCCGACCTGCCGCCGGCCGACGTGACGCTCTTCGACCTCGACCCGCCCCAGGTCGCGGCGATCCTCGGCGACCGGCTGCCGGCCAGGGTCTCGCGCGCCTACCGCCGGTTCCGTCGCGGACCGGGCGCGTTCAAGGTCGACCTCGCCGTCGAGGGCGGCGTGCCGTGGACGGCGGACGCAGCCCGCCGGTCGGGCACCGTGCACGCCGGCGGCACCGTCGCCGAGGTTGCCACCGCCGAGCGGGACGTCGTCCGGGGCCGGATGCCGCAGCGCCCGTTCGTGCTCGTCGGGCAGCAGTACCTCGCCGACCCGCAGCGGTCGGCCGGCGACGTCCACCCGGTCTGGGCCTACGCCCACGTGCCGCACGGCTACGACGGCGACGCGACGGACGCCGTCCTCGCCCAGCTAGAGCGCTTCGCCCCCGGTCTGCGGGAGCGGGTCGTCGGCATGCGGGTGACCCGGCCCGCCGACTTCGCCGCCTGGAACCCGAACTTCGCCGGGGGCGACATCCTCACCGGGCGCAAGGACGTCCGGCAGCTCCTGCTCGGCGCCCGCGGCGGCCTCGCCGCGCTCACGCCGTACGACGTCGGAGTGCCGGGGATGTTCCTGTGCTCGGCGGCGACGCCGCCCGGCCCGGGCGCGCACGGGATGTGCGGGGCGCACGCGGCGCAGCGCGCGCTGCAGCATCTGCGGTCGCGGTGAGAAGCCCTGCGGCGGAACGGGTCAGACCCGTTCGCTCGTGACCTCGACGGAGACGGGCCGCAGCGGGGACAGCACCGGCCACTCCGGCCGGCCGCTCACCTGGGCCACCCAGCCGCTCGCCGCGCGCTCGCCGTCCTGCACCCACGACGACTCGAAGCGGCCGAGCGCGGTGAGGGTCGGGTCGACGTCGTAGGTCAGCCGGACGTCGAGCTGGAGGTACTCGTCGTGCCCGACGAGCGAGATCTCGCCCGGTGCCGCGACGACCTGGCGGCTCAGCACGAGGCAGAACTGCGAGCGGCCGCCGCGGTGGTAGGTGCCCCACTGGTAGAGCAGGGCGTCGGCCTCGAGCCCGTCGGCGGCACGCATCCGCACGGCGGCGAAGTCCGCGAAGGTCTCCCAGGCCGTCCAGGCGGTGAACCGGTCCGTCGTCAGGCCACGGGCCCGGACGCAGCCGGCGAAGACGCCGGCGAGGTCCGCGGGGGTGCGGACCGTCGCGCTCGAGACGGTGCTCGTCGGCGTCCGGGTGCTCACGAGGGCGACGCTACTGGACGGCACCCCGCCCGGAGCGCAGTTGAGGGCTTTGCGCGGCGCCGCGCGCGGCGTCCGCAGCGCTCACGCCGTCCGTCGCCAGCCAGTCGAGGACGACGTCACGGGTCCAGTCCGGCGCCTCGAGCTGGGGGACGTGACCGATGTCGTGCGCGACCTCGAACCGCCACGCGGGGTTGGCCTTCGCGGCCTCCCGGGCGGAGGCGATGGACACGAGCCGGTCCCGGTCGCCGTGGATGAGCAGCACCGGGCCGGTGTACCGGCGCAGCATCGCCGTGTGGGCGCGGCGGCGGGCGAGCAGCCAGACGAGCGAGCGGGTCGCGGTGACGAACTCGGCCTCCATCTCGGCGTACTGCTTGCGGGTCTTGGCGAGGTGGATGTGCTCGCGCAGCACCGCCTTCGGCACCCGGGAGGGGTCGACGCAGCACAGCCGCAGGGTGTCCATCGCGAGCTGCTCAGCGGTGCGGACCCGCTTGCGGCCCGCGATGACGGCCTTGCCCAGGCCCGGGGTGAAGTAGGCCGCGAACATGCCGGTCGTCAACGGGTCCGGCTTGGCGCGCAGCGACACGGGCAGCGCCGGGTCGACGAGCACGAGACCGGCGACGAGGTCCGGGCGCTGCGCCGCGACGAGGTTGCTGATGAGGCCGCCCATCGAGTTGCCGACGAGCACCGCGGGGGCGCCGGCGACCTCCTCGAGGAACCGGACGACGAGGCGGGCGTTCGCCTGCACGGACGTCGACCGGCCGGCGCCGGGGGTGTGCCCGAACCCGGCGAGGTCGAGCGCGACGACCCGGCAGGTCCTCGCGAGGTCGGGCGCGACCGCCGCCCAGTTCACGTGCGAACCGCCGAGGCCGTGCACGCAGACGAGGAGCGGGCCGTCGTCCGGGCCGCCGAAGTCGATCCAGTGCACCGGTCCGTCGAGGTCGACCCACTGGGACGCCGGCAGCTCCACGCTCATCCCGTCAGCGTGCGTCCGGGCCTGGTGGGTGTCAATCGAGAGCGGGCCGACGCGCGCGTCCCGGCGGCGGCGTCCGCACGACGGGACGACGGGTGCCACGTACCTCACATCGGGCGTACGGTCGCGGCCATGGAACAGCTCACGGGACTGGACGCCGCGTTCCTCGCCCTCGACACCCCGCGGACGACGGGACACGTCGGCAGCATCCAGGTCGTCGAGGCCCTCGACGCGGCGGGCGAGCGGTTGACCCTCGACCGGCTCACCGCCGTCGTCGGCGACCGGCTGCACCTCGTGCCGCCGATGCGGCGCAAGATCGTCGAGGTGCCGCTCGGCCTCGGGCAGCCGTTCTGGATCGAGGACGCCGACTTCGACCTCGAGTTCCACGTCCGCGAGCTCGCGCTGCCGACGCCGGGCAGCATGCACCAGCTCACGGAGCAGGTCGCCCGGATCCACTCCCGGACCCTCGACCGGTCCCGGCCGCTGTGGGAGATCTACCTCATCCACGGACTCGAGGGCGACCGCGCGGCGATCTACTCCAAGGTCCACCACGCGATGATCGACGGCGTCGGCGGGCAGGAGATCGCTGCCGCGCTGCTCGACCTGAGCCCGCAGGGCCGCGAGATCCCGCCGGCCCCGCCGTGGGACCCGGACCCGGCACCCGGGTCGCTGATGCTGCTCGCGAAGGCCGCGGCGTCCCTGGCCGCCGTCCCCACGACGGCCGGCCGGTTCGCGGCGGACGTCGCGCGCTCGGCCCCCGCCCTGCTGTCCATCGCGCTGCCGCGACTGCCCGGGGTGGACCTCGTGTCGTCGGTCGCGCACCGGATCGCCGAGGAGGCGTCCGGCTCCGGTCTCGGTGCGGTCCTGCCGGGCGGCCTCGGGATCGGGGACGGCGGCCTGCTCGAGCACGTCCCCGGCCGCGCGCCCGCGACCCCGTTCAACCGCAACGTGTCCGCGCACCGCCGGATCGCGCTGCGCTCGGTGCCGCTCGACGTCGTCAAGGCCGTGAAGTCCGCGGCCGGGATGACCGTCAACGACGTCGTCCTCGCGATGTGCGCCGGTGCGCTGCGGCGCTGGCTGTCGACCCACGACGCGCTGCCCGACGACCCGCTCGTCGCCGCGGTGCCGGTGTCGGTGCGCACGTCGGCGGCGCAGGGCGCCAAGAGCGGCGACGGCACCTTCGGCAACCGGGTCTCGCTCATGCTCGCCGTGCTGCCGACCGACGAGCCCGACCCGCTGACGCGGATGCGCGTCGCGCACGAGGCGACGTCGGTCGCGAAGTACCAGCACGACGCGCTGTCGGCGAACCTGCTCGCCGACGCCTACCAGTTCACGATGCCCGCCCTCATGGGCCTGACGATGCGGGCCAACGCCCGGCTGCGCGTGCTCGAGCGGGCCAGCCTGTTCAACCTGTTCGTCTCCAACGTGCCCGGCCCGTCGGTGCCGCTCTACCTCGGCGGGCACCGGCTGCTCGCGAGCTACCCGGTCTCCGCGATCGCCGACGGCCAGGGCCTCAACATCACGGTGCTGTCCTACCTCGGCGACCTGCACTTCGGGCTCACCGCGGACCGCGAGCTCGTGCCCGACCTCGACGTGCTCGCCGGGTACCTCGCCGAGGAGCTCGAGGAGCTCGCCCGGGCGACCGGGGTGACCGGTGCGGTTGCGCGCTCCGTGGGCGAGGCGGAGGGGACGCGCGGTGCGACCCGCCGGCCGGCGCGTGCGCGGGCGACGAGCACGGGCGGCGCGGACGGCGCGCCCCGCAAGCGGACCGCCGTCCGCGTCTCGAAGAAGTCCTCGGTGACCGCCGCAGCACCGTCTGAACCCCAGCCGGCCGCACCACCGCCCACCGCACCGGAGCCGGACGCCGCGCCGCCCCCGAGGAAGCGGCCGCCACGGGCCGCCGTCAGGCGGACGCCGCGCTGAGCCGCGGCCTGACGAGCAGGTCGTGCAGGGCGGCCTGAGCGGCCGGAGCGGCCTGCGCGCCTGATGTCCGTACACGGTTCGTCACGTTGCGTGAGTTCGGTGGCACCGACGAGGGAAGTCCGGCACCTTTCCGACCAGCAGTTATTGGCACGGGCGCCCGGGCACGCAACAATTACCGAGGGTGCACCGTGCGGCGCGTCGGGGCGCACGGTGCCCCCTTAGCTTTGACGCAGGGTGAGTAGGTCCCGAACGTCGCGGAAGGTCCCGCGGGCTGAGCTCGGCGGGGACCGCACGGAAGGGGACACGGGGTGAGCGAGGCGGTCGACACCGGGATCGCCCCCGTCGTTCCCGAATCCGAGGGCACGAACGGCGCCAAGACCGGCAAGTCGGGCGCCCGCGGCGTCCCGCGGCCGCCGGCCGAGCCAGAGCAGGCCGAGACGACCACCGCCGAGCCGACCGATCCCGCCCAGCCGTGGCGCACCCTGCGCCGGCAGGCGGAGCGCCGCCGCTACCTGACGATCCTCACGCCGCGCCGGGTCGGCAAGGAGAAGCCGCGCCGTCCCAGCCCGACCGCGGGGGTCCCCCGGGACGCGCACCACCTCCTGCGCCCGCCCGCGGAGATGACCCGGACGGCGTCGAACTTCCCGGACCCGGAGCACGTCCGCCAGTACCTGCGGCACTCCTGCGACCTGACGATGAGCGGCGGGCTCGCCGCGAGCGTCGTCTACCCGCTCGGGGTCTGCGCCCTCGCCGAGCACTACGTGATCCGCCGGGTCGGCGGCTCGTCGGTCGCCGCCGTCTCCGCGGCCGCGGCGGCCGCGGCCGAGATCGGTCGTGCCGCGCCCGACCCGACCGGCGAGCGCGACCCGCTGTCCGTCGCCCCGGGGTTCGCCGGCCTCGCGGAGACGGTCGGCTGGCTGGCCGGGCAGGACGTCGCCCACCAGGACGCGATGAGTCTCGCCGCCGGTCTGACCCCGCTCGACGAGGGGCCCGAGCAGTGGCGGCTCGCGCGGCTGCTCCGCCCGGCCGGGAAGACCCGCACGCTCTACCGGCTCTTCGCCGCCGTCCAGCGGCTGCGGGCCGCCGCCCCGGGCGAGCGCCGGCCGCTGCGCCGCCGCGTCGCGCTCGCGGTGCTCGCCGGGTTCACCGGCAGCTCGCGGGTCGCCACCGCGACCGCCTGGCTCGGCTCGCTCGTCGGCTGGGCGCTCGTCACCGCGGCGCTCGTCCGCTCCGATCTCGCCCTGCCGCTCGCGCTCGTCGCCTCCTTCGTGTTCGCCGTGACCGCGGCGCTCGCGGCCGCCGGGCTGTCGGCGCTCGTCGCCGTGCTCACCCTGCGCGACCTCGTGACCCGGCGGGCACCGTCCCTGGGCTTCGGCCTCGTGCCGGGCACCGCCGTCGAGTGGACGTCGCGGCGCCGCCGCCGGCGCCGGATCGCCCAGCGGCTCGACGACCTCGCGGGCGTCCCGGCGGCCGAGGGCGTCCCCGCGCTGTCGACCTGGCTCGCGGACCGGCTCGACGACCTCGCCGGCATCCCTGACCAGCGGTTGGAGACGAAGGACCTCTTCGACTCCGCGGGCCTGCGGCACGACGGCGGCATCGGCGGGGACGCCGACGCGGGCCGCCCGTCCCTGACCTTCGGCGACCTGTGGCTCGGCCGCGTCGGGCCGCGCCGGCCGGGCGACGAGGAGACGCTGCGCCGCGCCGCCGCCGACCCTGAGCACCGTGTCGTCGACCTGCTCCTCACGACGACGAACGTCTCCCAGCACCGGCCGTACCGGTTCCCGCTGCCGGTCGCCGGTGAGCTGGAGCGGCGCGGGCTCACTCCCCTGCTGTTCTGCCGGATGTGCCTGGAGGCCGTCCTCCCGGTGCGGGTCGTCGCGCACCTGGTGCAGGCGTCGCCCGCGCTCGAACCGGACCACACGTGCCCGCGGCACGAGGGCTCCCAGCTCCACGAGCTGCCGGACCCGTGGGACGTCCCCGTCGCGCTCGCCGTCCGGATGAGCATGGCGGTGCCCGGGCTGCTCGCCGCGGTGCCGCTCGCGACCGTCGAGGCCGACCGGGACCGCCCGGGCGAGGGCAGCGTGCACCTTCACTGGTTCGCGGACGGCGACCTGTCCGCCGGGATGCCGGTCGGCGCCTTCGACACGCTCCTGCCGCGCTGGCCGACGTTCGGCTTCCACGTGCGGCCGGACGCCGCCTCCGCGCGGACGGCGCACGAGGCACCGACGGCCGGCCCGGGCTGGGTGCTGCCGGAGCAGGACGCGGTTCGGCGCGCCGTGCACTGGCAGGACGTCCCGACGCTCGGCGCCTTCGCCCGCATGCTGCTCGGCACCGCGCGCTCGTGGGGCGACGCCTCCGTGACGGACCTGCCGGGCTTCCGGGGCCGGGTCGCACAGGTCTCCGCGGGCGACCGCGCCGACGGGCCGGACCCGGTGCCGTTCGTCCGGCAGCGCACGCTGCTGTCGCTCGCGCTGCGCGGTTTCGCCGCCGGCGAGGCGATGCGGCTGCGCTTCACCGGCTCGGACGACGGCGTCTCCGGGCAGAGCCAGACCGACCGGTACCGCTGGATCCGGCTGCGGACGGCGCTGCGCGAGTACCGCGGCATGAGTCTGTCGATCGGTGCCCGGCTGCCGCTCTACAGCGACCTCGCGGCCGGCTACCGGGTGCCCGAGGCGCTCGCGGGCTGGTTCCCGGAGGGGTTCGAGGCCGGCAGCCGGGACCCGTCCTGGCCCGAGGCGGCGGCGACGATCACCCACCTGCGCGCGCTGTCCGCGGGCGGCGTCCTCGACTGGGACGCCGAGCTCGGCGCCCCGCCTGTCGACCCGGACCTGCGGCTCAGCCCGCCGATCTGACGGCGGTCCCCGGTCGGCGGCCGGGCCGGGCGAGTGCCGCGGCGAGGGTGGCGAGCGCGGTCCCGGGCTCGGCGAGGTCGGTGAGGCGTTGCGCCGGCAGCCCGCCGGCGATGAGGAGGGCGGCGACAGCCGCTGCGTCGGCGGCGCCGGTCGTCACGACGGTCGCCCCGAGCACCCTCGGTTCGCGACCTCCGGAGACGACGACCCGGACGAGCCCCGACGAGCCGACGAGCTCATGGACGAGGGCACCCTCGGTGCGGCCCGCCGCGCTCTCGCCGATCCCGACGACGGCGACCGCCGGGTGCGTCTGGACGCTCAGGACGAGCGGCTCGGGGGTCCACCGGGCCGCCCGGAGCCGGGCCACCGCGTTGGCGCCGGCGAGCCGGGCCATCCCGAGGTCGGGCCGCCGTCCGGCGACCGGACCGGCGGCGAGGACGGTCGGTTCGGACGTCCGCAGCCGGTCGTCGACGGTCACGGCACCGGCCTTGCCGACGGTGACCCCGGCCGACGGCAGGTCGAGCCCGGCGAGGTCGGGGCGCCGTCCGGTCGCGACGACGAGCAGCTCGGCCGCGACGTCGCTGCCGGCCTCGGTCCCGACCCACGCGCCGTCGTCGAGCGTCGGCGCGACCTTGACGACCGGCGACCCGAGGAGCAGGCGGACGCCGTCCTTGCGCAGCGCCGCCTCGATCGTCGCCGAGACGTCTGCGTCGAGCAGGGGCAGCACCCGCTCCTCGGCGTCGACGAGCGTGACCGTCACGCCGAACCGGGCGAGCGCCTGGGCGAGGGCGACCCCGCGGCGTCCGGCGCCGACGACGGCGACGGTCGGCGGCAGGTCGGTGACGTCGAGCAGGGTGTCCGGGGTGACGTACCGGGTGTCTACGAGCCCGGTGACGTCGGGGAGGGCCGGCGCGGAGCCGGTGGCGAGGACGACCCGCTTGGTCGCGATCCGCAACGGACCGCCCGCGGCATCCGCGCCGGCACGCTCCACCTCCACGGTGCCGCGCCCGGCGAGGCTCGCCCGGCCGAGGACGACGCGGATGCCGTCGAGCACGGCGGCGCCCGGTGTCCCGGCGTCCGCGAGGGCGGCCCGTGCGGCGGTGCGCGCGGCGTCCCAACCGAGCCCGGCCGCGGCCGCCTCGCGCAGGAGCGCCGCGACGGGCCGACCGGCGACCGGTCGCGGCCCGTGGGCACCGCCGTCGACGAGCACGACCCGGGCGGAACCGCCCGACGCCGCGCGGGCCGAGGCGGCGGCGGCCACCCCGGTGGGACCGCCTCCGATGACGACGACGTCCGCCTGCGCGCGATCAGTCACGTGGAGGTGATCGGCGCGTGGGGCGTCGGCCTCGAGCGGCGGTGCGGGTGACGGGGCAGTTGCTTCGCGGGAAGGATCACTCGTTCGGAGGCTTTGCTCTGCCCTCAGAAGTGAGGGTGACGGCCCGTCCCGGACCCGGCGGCCGGTCACCAGCAGCCGCCGCGAGACCTCCGGTCAGAACAGGACGCCCTGCTCGAGGTCGAGGAGGAACCGCTTGCGGTCGAGCCCCCCGCCGTACCCCGTGAGCGACCCGTCGGCGCCGATGATCCGGTGGCAGGGGACCACGATCGAGATCGGGTTGGCGCCGTTGGCGAGCCCGACGGCGCGGGACGCGCTGGGCAGCAGGCCGATCCGCTGCGCGATGAACCCGTAGGAGACGGTGCGGCCGTACGGGACGTCGACCAGGGCGGTCCACACGCGGCGCTGGAACTCCGTGCCGGCGGGGTGGAGCGGCAGGTCGAAGACGGTGCGCTCCAGGGCGAAGTACTCGCTGAGCTGCCGGGCGGTCTCGGCGAGGACCTTGTCGTCCGGGGTCTCCTGGCCGAGGCGGGCGGCACCGGGCCGGTCGTCGACGCCGTCCTTATGGCTCTCGAAGAAGACACCGGTGAGGTGGTTGCCGTCGCCGGTGAGGAGGAGCTCACCCACGGGCGAGGCGATCGTGGTCCACACCGCCCGCGCCGCCATAGGGCCATCCTCGCACCGCGTCCCCCGCGGCGGCAGTCACTCCCGGGGGTCGGCGACGAGCTCGGCGCGGGTCTCGACGACCACGATCTCGACGGACGGCGACACGACGGACGCCGTCCCGTCGACCGGCAGCGCGGGGCCGCCCGCGACGCTGTAGGTGCCGGACCAGGTCGTCGTCAGCGTGACGGTGCGGCGCCCGGGAGCGGTCCAGGTGTGCGCCGTGCCGAGGTCGGGGTACGGCGCCCCGGGGGTGGAGAACGTCCGGCTCGAGCCGTCACCGTAGGTCCACGTCCATGCGGTGGGCCGGGCACGGACGAGGACCGGGGTGCCCAGCAGCGTGACCCGGAACGTCGCCGGTCTGCTCGTCGCGTAGAGGTTCGTCGGCACCGAGACAAGGGTCCGCCCGGTCGCCGGCTGGACGTTCACCCCGGCCTTGGGCAGCGGCAGCCGCCGGAAGTCCGCGAGCGTGAACGCCGGGACGGCCGTACCCGGCACGTCCCCCGGCCGCAGGCACACCGCCCCGGACTGGACCCACGGCGTCTGCGAGCCGTCGGGCGACCGGACGGCGGTGTAGCGCCAGTAGAGGATGTCGGTCGAGTCAGCGGTCTCGGTGCACCAGAGGAGGGCTGCCTGGCACAGACCGTTCGACGACGCGTTCGCGTTCGGGTCGTTTCCGGCGCAGGCGGGGACGTAGAGGTACACCCGGACCGGCTGTCCTGATCCGCCACTAGCGACGTCGTCAGTACCTCCGGAGGTCAACTCACCCGAGACGTCGATGGTATTCCCGTCCGCGACTGCGCCGATATCCGACGAGTCTCCAGCCCATGCGGGCGCGGCCGGTAAGAGCGTCAAGCAGGCAATGAGTACAGCTAGCGAGTTGCGGTATCGACGCCAACCAGCACCCATCGCCCCTCCTTCCAACGAAGTAGGGCATCGAGACGCCGACTGGAAGCGGTGGAGGTGGACGTCGGGATACCGTCCGCACCAACCGTGCGGCCGGCCTCTTGCGCTAGCAAGCTGTTGACGACGATGCCGCGCTCCGGATCGCCGCCAGGCTGAACGATGGCGTTCTCAATCGAAACCCGTCCGCCCTCCACATGTGCGCCCTTGCTTCGGATCTCCATCACCGTTGATCGAGCGCTCTTGCAGAAAGCACATTCGGTGGCGCCGAGTTGAACGACAGCATCCTCATCCAGCGCTTCGAACGAGTAGTTGTAGACGTCAAAGAAGTACGCAAGGAAGGCCAACGCACCCTCGTCGCTCCTTTTCGCGGCGCCGGGCGGCAGCGTCGGGGACGGCGTAACAAGGGTTGGTTGAGGGCTCGGTGCTCGTGATGTTTCGACCGGCGCAGGGGTAGTGCCTGGAGTGGTTGGGCGCGTGACTGCCTCACTGCCTGGTCCACCGCAGGACACCGTGACAGCAGCCGCGGTGGCGACAAGCAAGGCAAGGCAGCCCGATGCGACGACGACCCGCGTTCGACGACCGTCACTAACGATCTTCCCAATCACGGCGCAACCCTAGACGCATCAACCCCCCTTCAGTCAGCACCGTCGCGACCGCCTGTGGACAAGCGCCCTGACGCAGGGCCTGTGGACAACGTTCGACGTCCTGTCGCCAGGTGCGGCTACGGTTCGGCGCCATGATCAAGATGCCGACCGATGCGGACGGGCTCGTGGTGCCCGCGGCCGATCCGGAGGCCGCGTGGGACGCGGCGTCCGGGCTGACGTCGGTCGCGCGGTCGGCCCTGGCGGCGGTCGATGCCCTCTCCGGGACACCCGCGTCGGCGGTCTGCTGGTCGGGGGACGCGGCCGACGGGTACCGGCGCGTGCGAGAGCGCATGGCCCGGCGCAGCAACGAGATCGCCGAGCTCGCGTCCGCGGGGGCGACGGTCGTCCTCGGCTGGCTCCGGGAGGCCGGGCCGGCCCTGGTGGCGATGCGCAGCGTCGCCGCGCGGATGACAGACCTGCAGCGCCGGGTCGACGCGGCCGCCGCCCTCGCCTACGACCCGGTCCTCGACGCGGCGCTGCAGGCGGAGGTCGACGAGACCTACCGGCAGTGGCACGTCGCCCGTGACACCTACTGGCAGGCGGTCGAGGTCGCGGCCCGGCGGCTGGTCGCGCTGCGGGACGTCGTCGTCGACCGCCCGCTCGACGGCCAAGACCAGGTCGAGGGCGCGCTGCAGGCCGTCTGGGACGGCTACGTGGCTGGTCCGGCGGCCGCCACCTGGGCACTCACCGGACTCGCGTTCGTCGACCGGGACCGCTGGTGGGACAACGTCTCCGGGCTCCCCGGGGCGACGGCCGACACCCTGGGCGCCGTCGCCGACGATCCGCTCGGCGCCCTGGCCGACGTCGCCGACGTCGACGCCTGGGAGAGCGGCCACTACGGCGAGGCCGCAGGCGGTCTCGCGGCGATGTTCCTCCCCGGGCCGCGATGGCTCGGGCTCGGGGAGGACGTCGGCCGGCTGCGGTTCGCGAAGAACATCGCCGACCCGAAGGCACCGAAGCCGCAGTTGCAGACCGTCGACGAGATGCTCGCTGGTGTGGACCTCGCCCGGCACGAGCACTACGAGTACGGCCACGCTCTGCGGCGACACGTCGATGTCGACGACGACTACCTCATGGACCGGCTGACCCACGGAACATTGCTCGACGGCGATGAGGGCCGCGGCGGCAAGCCGCAGGGGGTGTCCCGCTTCAGGGACAGGGCGACCGCAGAGCGAGTCGTCACCGAGGCGCTGCTCCTCCACGAAACCGACCTCCGCGGCCTGGCGCACCAGCCTGTCGGCTCGCGACTCCAGATCACCTACACATCCCATTCGGACATCGGGGAGATCATGCGCCGCCAGGACGGCGGGTTCGAAGTGGATGCAGGGCGCAGGTTGGCCCTGAGCGTCATCAACGGTCCGCAGGGGCCCTATATCGAGACGGCCTTCGTCGTGGGAGAAGCATCATGATCAGTTCCGATCACTACCCCTTGCTCCACCGCATCGGGTGCGGGTACGCGCCCGACTGCGAGCTGAGCAGCCTCGACCCTGACGCCAGCCCCGAGTCAGTCGTGTTCTGGTGGCCGGACGAGGCCCTCGACACATTGCAGGGCGAAGTGACCCGCGCCGTCGACGTGATGTCCGCCGGTGACGAAGAGGCAGCGCTCCGCATGCTCGGGCTGCACGTCGCGCTTCCCGCCGGGGGGACCGCCGTCGGGTGGCTCCGCTACCTCGGGGATCATCTGACGGAGTTCTTCCCGCACCGCAAGCCACAGACGATCAACGGTGACGGCTGCCTGCCGCCGCGGGCGTCCCGCTTCACCGACGAGGAGACGGGCAACGCCGCGGCGACCGAGGTGCTGCGCGCCAACGAGTCCTTGCTGCGGGCGTGGTCCGACGACCCGGCCGGTCCGTGGCGGCTGCACCTCTACGCCGACCTCGGACGACCCGTCGGCCACTACCTCTCCGGCGACGAGGTCCAGGCGTACCGGCAGGCCGATCCTGGGTCGGCCCCGCAACCCGAGCGGCACGCGGCCACCGGCTGCGTCGTCGTCATGCGCCGCGACCGCGAGACCCGCAGGCCCTACGTCGCGACGGCGTACCCGGAGAAGCGCCTGCCGGCGGGCGCTCGCGAGCGCTACCCCGACCTGCCGCTGCTCCTCGGCGGCTACCTGGGGCAGGACTACGGCGCGCTGGACGGCAACCGCTGGGTCGCCGAGCGCAACTACAACACCTCAACGCCGGCGGCGGTGCGGGAGCGCGCCGCGGACCAGCTGGTCCGGCTGCTCGCGTCGGACGACGCGACGCTCAGGGCGGACGTCGAGGCGCTCGGGTCGTACGTCATGCCCGACGCGCTGCGGCGGTGGGTCACCGGCCTGCACCGGAGGATGACGCGGCTCGACTGGTCGGCGCCGAGGTAGCGACCGGCCGGAGCGGTGAGGTGCAGACCACGGGAACGCGCAGGACGGGTCCCCGGCGAGGAGGGAGACCGGCGAGCGAGGTCGCCAGGGGAAGGTGTGCCGCAACAGAGGCGTGCCGCAGAGGAAGGCGTGCCGCGGCGAAGGCGTGCCGCACCGAAGGCGCGCAGCGGCGAAGGCGTGCAGCGGGGAAGGCGTGCAGCGGGGAAGGCGTGCAGCGAGGAACGTGACGACCGCAAACCCGTTGCGGGCGCCGGGCAGCGCTCCGTACGGTCGTGCCATGTCCAGCACCCGTCGACTGCTCGCCGCGCTGCTTCGCCGGCGCTCGACGGCTCGCGCCTGATCCTCACGGACGGGCCACGGACCCACCGTCGAGCGCCACGACCGCGCTCGGCAGCCTGCCGCAGCACACGGACCGGGTCCTGCACGCCCCCGTGGCCCAACTGGTAGAGGCACCCGGCTCAGACCCGGGACGGTGATGGTTCGACTCCATCCGGGGGTACGCCGCGGTGGCCCAACAGGTAGAGGCACCAGGTCGAGGGCCTGGCCGGTGCGGGTTCGACTCCCGCCCGCGGCACTGCACGCTGCCGTCGCTTCGATCGATGCAGGGATCGATGTGTGGTCGTCGGGGTCATCACCCCGGAAGCTGCGCATCGATCTCTGCATCGATCTCTGCTGCGAACGCAGGCGCCACTGCCCGCATCGACCCTGGGGCGTGCCGGGCAGGAGCTTTCTCGTCCTCGGACGACGTGCTCACTGACACCCTCGAGGAACGACGGCTCGGACAGGATGACGATGCGGCGACCGACGCTCTTCCTCACCGTGGGACTCCCGGGCACCGGGAAGACCACAGCCGCCCGGCGTATCGAGACGGAGCAGAGGGCCCTACGTCTGACGAAGGACGAATGGGTCAAGGCTCTCTACGGGCACGACAACCCGCCGTCGGCGTCTGACGTGATCGAGGGGCGGCTCATCGAGATCGGCCTGCGCGTCCTCGGGCTCGGCAACGACGTCGTGATCGACTTCGGCCTGTGGAGCCGGGACGAGCGGTCCGCCCTGCGGCAGGCCGCAGCAGAGCTCGGCGCGGTCGTGGACATGCGGTACTTCGCGCTCACCCCCGCCGAGCAACGGACGAGACTCGACCGTCGTCAACGGACCGAGCCGCACACGACCTGGCCCATGTCCGACGAGGAGCTCGCTCGGTGGGCCCGCAGCTTTCGCCGTCCCCACGCCGGGAGAGCTCGACTGCAGCGAACCCGTCGACGACCCGCCGACCGGTTTCGCGACGTGGGATGCGTGGCGCCGGCGTCGCTGGCCGCCGGCGGTCTCCTGACGGACAGCAGGTCTCCTGACGGACACCGGCGTGCCGTTCCGGGCGAAGGGTTAGTCTCCGGATCATGGGCCTGTTCTCGCGGCGCAAGTCCCCGGAGTCGGTCGCCCGGGCGCAGGCCCTCGCGATCGACGACTTCTGGCAGTGGTGGCGCACGACCGGCGCCCGCGAGACCGCCCAGGCGATCGACGACGGGGCGCCCGAGCGGATCACCGACGCCGTGGGCAAGCGCGTCCACGCGATCGACGCGGCCCTCAGCTGGGAGCTCGCCGCCGGGGCGGACGCCGCCGACGGGGGCAGTCGGCACGTCCTCGTCGTGACCCCCGAGGGCGACCCGGCGCTGCGGGCGGTCGCGCGGCGCTGGCTGCTCGCCGCCCCGGAGCCGGACGCGACGTGGGAGTACGGCGACTCCCGGCGGGCCACGGCGCCGGACGGCTGGCTCACCCTCGGCGTCGGCGGTGCCCGGATCGACGTCGCGCGGGCGACGGTCGCGGCCCGGGTGGAGGGACCGGTCGTCGACGTGACCGTGTTCCACCCCGACTTCGCCGACCTGGACGAGGACGTCCGCCGGCTGGCGGCGTTCCTCATGCTCGACGCGACGATCGGCGAGACCGAGGTCGAGCTGTGGGTCCGGGAGCTCGGGACGACGACCGTCCCGCCGCTCGACCCGGTCCCGCTCGCCGGGCTGCGCAGCGTCGTCCGGCAGCTGCGCGAGCAGTACACCGACGCCGACGGCGGGCCGACCTGGGTGCTCCTCCACGGCGTCCGGCACGACGGGACACCGCTCGTGGCGAGCACCCAGGTGCCGCTCAAGGCCGTCACCGCACCGCACTTCGACACCCACGTCGGCGTCGTCGTCCCGTACACCGACCAGACCGCCGAGGGGCTGCCCGGGCCGGACGGCCTCGCGGAGCTGCGCAGGTTCGAGGACCACCTCGCCGGGCGGCTCGAGGGCAGCGGACGGCTCGTCGCCCACGAGACGAGCGGCGGCACCCGGCTCCTGCACTTCTACGTCGACGGGACGACGCCCGCCGTCGAGCAGCTCGAGGCGGCGGTCGTCGGCTGGTCGCAGGGTCGGGTGCGGGTCCAGGCCGAACTCGACCCCGCGTGGTCGGGCGTGCAGCACCTGCGGGTCTGACCGCAGGCCCCTGCGGTGCGGGCGCGGCAGGAGGCAGGACGACGCACGTCAGGTGCGCGGCCACCGCCGGTGCGGGTCGCCGTCCGGGTGCCGCGACGTCCAGTCCGCGGTGCCGAGGGCGACCGCGCGGTGCACGGCGCGGGCGACGCGCAGGCCCCACTGCGAGCGCGGCCCGCCGTACTCCTCGACCCGCGCGCCCGGCGTCCGCCCGGGTTCCGGGCAGGCGACGCAGACCGCGTCGGACGACGTCCCGCTGCCGGGCACGCCGGCCTCGACGAGCGCCTGCGTCTTCGCCTCGGTCGCCGTGACGACCGCGTTGACGAGCGCGGCGTCGGACAGCGCCACCGGCAGCCGCACGAGGACGTTGATCGTCCCCGTCTCGCGGCGGACCGTCGCGTCGTCGGCGGCCGCCCACACCGGCAGGCCGAGGCCGACGGTCGCGACCGCCGTGACGCCCTCGTCCTGCGCGCAGGTCCAGCGCGTGACGTCCGCGGCCGTGAGCATGCCCACCCCGGGGGCCTCACCGACGCCCGCGGCGCCGTCGGCCGCGCCGACCGCGGCGGCGATCTCCAGGACGTGCGCGGCCGGGTCGGGGTGGTGGTAGTCCATGGCCACCTTGGCGTTGAGCCACCAGGCCCGAGGGCCGATGCCGCCACCGACGACGGCGGTCGACACCATCCGCCAACCGGGCCCGGGCGCCCAGAGCAGCACGGGCCAGCGCCGGCCGCCCTCCGCGCGCTCCACGAGCCGGACGCCGGCCGCACCCGCAGGGTCACCGGCCACCGGGCCACCGACGGCGCCGGGAGCAGGGCCGGGAGCGGGACCGCTGCGGACGTCGGGCACGGTCACGGCTGCGCCACCCCCGGGTCGTCGGCCGCGGGCGCCGCTGTCGGCACCGACGGAGCCGGCTCCTCGGCCCGAGCCGTCCGGGCCGGGCGCGCCGGCCGCACCGGGTGCACCCGCAGCCCGTCGGGCCCCTCGACGACCTCGGCCGTCGCCCCGTAGTGCCGGGCCAGCGCGGACGACGTGAGCACCTCACCGGGAGCGCCGGCGGTGACGACCCGGCCCCCGTCGAGAAGGACGAGCCGCTCGGCGTACTGCCCGGCGAGGGCGAGGTCGTGCAGCGTGCTGAGGACCGTGAGCCCGTCCTCCCGGCGCAGCTCGTCGACGAGCTCGAGGAGCTGCTGGGCGTGCCCGAGGTCGAGGGCCGCGGTCGGCTCGTCGAGCAGGAGGAGCCGAGGCTGCTGCGCGAGGGCCCGGGCGAGGACCGCCCGCTGCCGCTCGCCCCCCGAGAGCGTGCGCAGCGGGCGGTCGGCGAGGGGCCCGAGGTCGAGCCGGTCGAGCGCGTCCTGCGCGATCTCGCGGTCGGCGTCCCGGGCGGAGGACAGCAGCGGGTGGTACGGCGTCCGGCCGAGCAGGACGTACTCCCGGACGGCGACCCCGTCGGGCAGCACGGGCACCTGCGGCGCGTAGCCGATCCGGGCGGCGCGCTCGCGCGGGGCGAGCAGGCCGACGTCGGCACCGTCGACGAGCACCCTGCCGTCGTGCTTCTGCAGCCCGGCGACGACGCGCAGCAGGGTCGACTTCCCGGCGCCGTTCGGGCCGACGATCGCGGTCCACCGCCGCGGCTCGACCGTGAGGTCGACGCCGTCAAGCACCCGGGCCCGCCCGAGGGTCACGCCGACGCCCTGCACCTCGAGCAGCGCCCCGCCCCAGGCCGTCGGCGGCGCCTGCGGCGCGGGCCGCTCGCGCAGCCGCAGCCGCATCAGGACGACCCCCCGCCGACCCGCAGCAGCGCCGCGAAGAACGGTGCTCCGACGAACGCCGTGACGACGCCGATCGGCAGCTCCCCCGGTGCGATGACGGTGCGCGCCAACAGGTCCGCGAGCACGAGGAACGCCGCACCGCCGAGCAGCGAGACGGGCAGCACCGTCCGGTACGAGCCGCCCGCGAGCCGGCGGACGATGTGCGGGACGACGAGCCCGACGAAGCCGATGAGGCCGCTCACGGCGACCGCGGCGGCCGTCCCGAGCGAGGCCGCGACGAGCACCGCGAACCGCACCCGGCGCGGCCGGACTCCGAGCGTCGTCGCCTCGTCGTCGCCGACCGCGAGGACGTCGAGGGCGCGGGCCGAGGCGAGCATGACGACCGTCGAGACCGCCATGTACGGCAGGACCATGACGAGCTGAGGCCAGTCCGCGGTCCCGAGCTGGCCGAGGATCCAGCCGTAGACCTGGCGGAGGTTGTCGGTGTGGGCCTGCTGCACGAGCGTCTGCAGGGCGGTGAGGAAGGAGCTGACGGCGACCCCGGCGAGCAGCAGGGTGGCGCTGCCCGACTGGCCGCGACCGGCCGCCGTCCCGAGGCCGTACGCGAGCGCGACACCGGTGAGCGCACCGACGAACGCGGCGATCGGCAGCGTGCCGAGCGGGCCGAAGCCCTGCGGCACGAACGCGATGACGAGGGTGGCGCCGAGCCCCGCGCCGGCCGCGGCACCGAGCAGGTACGGGTCGGCGAGCGGGTTGCGGAAGACGCCCTGGTACGAGGCGCCGGCCAGTGCGAGGACGCCGCCGACGAGCGCCACGAGGAGCACCCGGGGCAGCCGGATGTCGAGGAGCACCCGGGCGTCGATCTCGCCCAGCGGGGTGCCGATCTCGACCCCGATCCGGTCGAGCAGGGTGGACAGGATCCCGGACGTCGGCAGCGGCGTCACGCCGCGGCTCGTCGCGACGAGGACGGCGACGAGCAGCAGGGCGCCGGCGACCACGAGGGCCGCGGCGCGCTGGCGTCGCACGACGTCCATGTCCCGCTCCTGCTCTTCCGGCGGACCGGCTCCTGCGGTCCGCCCCGTCTCCGTACCTCGGCCGGTCGGCCACCCTGCTGGACGGCCGACCGACCGAAGGCTCACTGCCGTGCGGTCATCCTGCGCTCGTCACTGCCCCGCCAGCTCGCTCGCGACGGCCGTCGTGAAGTCCGCGACACGCGGACCCCAGCGGGAGGCGATGTCGTCGTCCCCCTCGACGACGCGGCCGTTCTTCACCGCGGGGATGCCGTCGAACCCGGGCCGCTTCGCGAGCGACGCGGCCGACTGCTGGCAGCACTTGGTGTCGGCCAGGACGATGAGGTCCGGGGCCTGCTTCACGACGTACTCGGCGCTCAGCTGCGGGTACCCGCCCGAGGCGTCCTTGGCGCCGTCCGCGATGTTCGTCAGGCCGAACAGCGTGTAGATGCTCCCGATGAACGTCGCGCTCGTCGCGCTGTAGAACGTGTTGTCGAGCTCGTGGTAGACCTTCTGGCCCTTCACGGACGCCGGCACCGAGGCGACGGCCGCGGCGATCCGGTCCTGGGTGTCCTTGACGACCTTGGCCGCGTCGTCGCCGTGGCCGGTGGCCTGCCCGATCGTCGCCCACTGCGCGTAGGCCTCGTCGAGGGTCGCCGCCGCGGGCAGGACGAGGACGGGCACGTCGAGCTTGGTCAGCGCGGCGACGAGGCCGTTCGCGTCGTTCGAGGCGATGACGAGGTCGGGCGCGTAGCCCGCGACCGCCTCGGCGTTCGGCTGGAAGCCCGAGAGCTTCGTCTTCGGGGCGTCGGTCGGGTAGCTCGACTGGTCGTCGACGGCGGTGACCTGGGCGCCCGCGCCGATGGCGAAGAGGACCTCGGTCGCCGTCGGGGACAGCGACACGATCTTCGACGGCTGCTCGTCGAGGGTCACCGGACCGTTCTGGCCGGTGACGGTGACCGGGAAGGCCGCGGGTGCGGACGACGCCGCGGCGGACGGCGTGCCCGCGGACGAGGCCGCGGTGACCGCCGAGGAGGACCCGCCGCACGCGGCGAGGGTGAGCAGGCCGGCCCCGAGGGCTGCGGCGAGGACCGCACGGCGGGACGACCCGCGAGCGGTGGTGAGGCGATGCATGAGTGCTCCGGTGATCATGGGCAGGAGCGCACGCGGGTCCCTCGCCCGACGCGCGACCCTTACCTCGAGGGTCGAGGACGTCGGTACAGGCAGGCGACCTGGCTCACCCGCCGCCCCTTGGAGGACGGCCGGAACACAGTTGCGGGACAGCGCCGGACTCGCACCGGCTTCGCTGGTCTGCACCATCGGACCCGGATTCGCAACCCGGGGCCGACCCGCGAACAGTAGCAGCCACCCGTGCGGGGGCGGGCGGGCGTGGTTGGCTGGGCGGCATGGACAGCGTCGAGCTCACGGTCCGCACCGGCAGCACGCTCGTCACCGACCTCACGGCGCACCTCGCCGACTTCTGCCGGTCGAAGGGGGACGGGCTCGTGCACGTGTTCGTCCCGCACGCGACGGCCGGGGTGGCGGTCATGGAGACGGGGTCGGGCAGCGAGCCGGACCTCGCCGACGCGATCGACCGGCTCCTGCCCCGCGAGGACGTCTACCGGCACCGGCACGGCTCGCTCGGGCACGGCCGCGACCACGTGCTGCCGGCGTTCGTCGCACCGTCCATGACCGTGCCCGTCCTCGGCGGCCGGCCTGCGCTCGGCACCTGGCAGAGCGTCGTCCTCGTCGACAGCAACGGCGACAACCCGACCCGGCGGGTCCGGCTGTCGTTCCTGCCGGGCTGAGCGCGGCAGGTCCACGCACGCGCGAGGGGCGCCGTCCGGTCCGGACGACGCCCCTCGGCGGTGCTGCAGCTGCTGCGGTGGTCCCGCGGTCAGCCCTTGAGACCGCCCGCGAGCAGGCCGCGGACGAAGTAGCGCTGGAGCGAGATGAACACCAGGAGCGGGACGACCATCGAGACGAAGGCGCCCGCCGTGAGCCGCTGCCACTCCTGGCCGCGGGTACCGGCGAGGTCGGCGACGGCCGCGGTGAGCGGCTTGGTCTCCGACGTACCGAACACGAGACCGACGAGCAGGTCGTTCCAGATGTAGAGGAACTGGAAGATCCCGATCGAGGCCAGCGCCGGCACGATGAGCGGCACGACGATGCTCCGGAAGATCCGGGCGTGGTCGGCGCCGTCCACCCGGGCCGCCTCCATGAGCTCACCGGGCAGGTCGCTCATGAAGTTGTGGAGCAGGAACGTCACGAGCGGCATGCCGAAGCAGACGTGCGCGATCCAGATGATGAGGAACTTCCCGGTGCCCTGCGGGTCCAGCAGGCTGAACGGCCAGGCCGTCGAGAAGATCCGCAGCAGCGGGACGAGCGCCATCTGGAGCGGCACGATCTGCAGCGCGAAGATCGCGATGAAGACCCAGTCCCGGCCCTTCCAGTTCATCCACGACAACGCGTAGGCCGCCAGCGCCCCGAAGAAGAGCGAGAACATCACCGACGGGACCGTGATGACGACGCTGTTCAGGAAGAAGTTCGCGAGCTGCCCGTTGCTGGAGGACCCGAAGAGGACCTCCTTGTAGTTCTCGAGCGTGAACGACGGGTTCGAGAAGGCCGTCCACCACCCGGTCTGCTTGATGTCGTTCTCGGGCCGGAACGAGGACAGCACCAGACCGAAGGTCGGGATCGTCCAGATCGTCGCGATGACGACGACCACGAGCGAGACGAGCGGGCTCGTGGACTTCTTCTTGACCCGGGCCGCCTTGGCGCTGGCGGCCCCGACGACGGCCCCGGCCGACGGCGGGGGCGTGACGACGGTGCTCATCGGGCCTCCAGCTTCTGACGACGCAGCTGACGCACCTGGTAGAAGACGACGGGCGTCACGAGGACGAACAGGACGACGGCCAGTGCGGAGCCCCAGCCCTGCTGGTTGCCGGAGAACGAGTAGAAGTACATCCCGTTCGCGATGACGCTCGTGTCGTAGTTGCCGCCGGTCATCGTGCGGACGATGTCGAAGACCTTGAGCACGCCGATCGTGATCGTCGTGAAGACGACGACGACCGTCGGGCGGATCGTCGGCAGCGTGACCTTCCAGAACATCTGCCACGCGTTGACGCCGTCGAGCCGGGCGGCCTCGATCATGTCGTTCGGGATGCCCTTGATCGCGGCCGAGAGCACGACCATCGCGAAACCGACCTGCACCCAGATCATGACCATGATGAGCAGGAAGGTGTTCCACGGCGGGTTGAGCAGCCACTGCTGCGTCTCCAGGCCGAGCTTCTTGACGATCGCGTTGAGCAGGCCGATCTGCTCGAAGCGAGTGGCCTTGTAGGCGAAGACGAAGCGCCAGATGATGGCGGCCGCGACGCCGGAGATGGCCATCGGCAGGAAGATGAAGATCTTCGCGACGGCCTCGCGCTTCATCTTGTCGATGAGGAGCGCGTACACGAGGCCGATCGCCACGGAGATGATCGGCGTGAAGAGCACCCAGATCGCGGTGTTGCGCAGGTTGAGCAGGCCGTCGGGGTCGGTGACGACCCACTTGTAGTTGTCCAGACCCACCCAGGCCTCGCCGTTGGGGTCCTTGAACGAGAGCATCGTGGTCCGGATCGCGGGGTAGACGAGACCGAACGTCACGAGGGCCAGCGGCGGGCCGATGAACCAGACGATCTGGGCCCGGTCGCGGAACAGCCGCTTGGGCCAGTTGTCGACGATGAACATGATCGCGGCTGCGACCACGAAGAAGGCGACGATGCCTACGACCAGCATCGTCAGCTTTGACTCCCAGTTCTCCATGCCCGTCCTCCTCGACGCAAAGAGCTGGTGGGGCCGTGCAGGGGTGGGTCACTTCTCACGCAGAAAGAATGTGATCCGAGACACGTCCGGCCCGGACGCTACCGTCCGGGCCGGACCTGCGGCTACTCGAAGGTCACATCGCGGGAGCTTCCCCGCTCACGACCTCGTTCCGTGGTGCTGTGAGGACGAACCTCAGCTGGCGGGCCAGGACTTCTCGATCGAGTCCGTGACCGACTTGGTGTCGGCACCCGTGACCCAGTTGATCATGCCCTTCCAGAACGTGCCCGCACCGACCGAGGCCGGCATCATGTCCGAGGCGTCGAACCGGAAGACCGAGTTCGGGTCCTGGAGGATCTGCACGGACAGGATCTGGATCGGGTTCGGCTGCTGGTCGGTCACGGTGAGCACGTTCTCGGTCTTGAGACCCTTGTGCGCCGTGATCCAGTCGCCGAGCTTCGCCTTCTCGTTCACCCAGTTGACGTCCTGCATGTAGAGCTGGACGGCCTGGGTCTCCGGCTTGTCGTTGAAGGCCGCGAGGAACTCGCCGCCACCGAGGACCGGCTTGCCCTTCGCCGGGTCGACCGGCGGGAGGTAGAACGCGTAGACGTCGCCGTCCTCGGCCACCTTCGTGCCCTCGGGCCACTGGTTGGCGTAGAACGAGGCCTGGCGGTGCATCGCGCACTGGCCGTCGACGATCGGCTTGCCGCCGTCCTGGAACGCCGTGGTCGCGATGGACTTGACGTCACCGGTGCCACCGTTGACGAACGCCTCGTTCTTGAGGATCGCACCGGCCTTGTCGAACGCGTCGACGACCTTCGGGTCGTTGAACGGGATCTTGTGCTGCCACCACTGGTCGTAGGTCTCCACACCCTGGGTGCGGAGCATGATGTCCTCGATCCAGTCGGTGCCCGGCCAGCCGGACGCGTCACCGGACTCGAAGCCCACGCACCACGGCTTGTCGACCTTGCCGCTCTTGGCGATCGTGTCGGACAGCTTGAGGAGCTCGTCCCACGTCTGCGGGATGGCCCAGCCGTTGTCCTTGAACATGGACGGCGAGTACCAGACGAACGACTTGACGTTGGCGCCGAGCGGCGGGGCGTAGAACGTCCCGTTGACGGTGCCGTAGGTCAGCCAGTCGGCCGGGAAGTTCGCCTTCGACGCGGTCGCGACCTTCTCCGACGCGGGCTTGACGGCGTTGAGGCCGACCAGCGTCTGGAGGAGACCGGGCTGCGGGATCGGCGCGAGGTCAGGGGCGTTATTGCCCTTGACGCGAACCTGCAGCTGGGCCTCGAACTCGCCCGAGCCGTTCCACTGGATGTCGATCCCCGTGCACTTCTGGAAGTGCTCGAAGGACTTCTCGAAGCGCTCGGCCTCGACGTCGCGGATCGAGCTGTAGATCTCGACCTTCACGTTGTTGAAGGTGCCGTACTGCGCGACGTCGGCGCACTCGGCGCTGCCCGTCGAGCCGGCCGAGCCGGATGCTTCGGTTCCGCCACTGCTGGAGCCACCGCACGCCGACAGGGCGAGGGCGACACCGAGGGCACTCGCGACCGCGGTGCTACCGCGACGCCAGGTGCGTGCTGCCATGGACTTTCCTCCCGGTCCAACGACGACCCGAGCGTCTTCGCCCGGGCTGCGTTCGGCGCTATGAAAGCGTTTTCGTAACGCCGTGGCAACAGCCGGACAGCACCGAGGCGGTAACGATTCGGTCACGTACCCGAAATCACCCGCTTCCCGGGACGTCCGCTTTTTGGGAGCGCTCTCAGTCGAGTGCGACCCAGGCCCACGGACTCTTGGGGGTGGGGTGGTTCCAGGCACGGGACCTGGCGTCTCCGCCGGTGATCCCCATGCTGCTACCAGGGGGGACGCTACATGCTCCTGTGGTCGCGGTCACGGCCGAACGGCCCGCCGCGCGGGTTCGTGACCGTTTCGTTTCCGACCTCTCACAG
The DNA here is from genome assembly GCF_002198675.1 of Kineosporia sp. R_H_3. Taxonomy (GTDB): domain Bacteria; phylum Actinomycetota; class Actinomycetes; order Actinomycetales; family Kineosporiaceae; genus R-H-3. The sequence continues at coordinate 62,279 of NZ_MWLL01000227.1, forward strand.
GCGCGCCGACGCGCGGATCAGCCCGTCGCCCCGGCCGCGAGCCGCCGCATCGCCGTCTGGACGACGGTGACGAGGGCCTGCTTCGTGGCCGCCCGCGAGCGGGCGTCGGTGTAGATCAGCGGGACGTCGGCGGGGACCGCCAGCGCCGACCGGACGTCGTCCAGGGCGTGCCGGGCGACCCCCTCGAAGCAGTTCACGGCCACGACGAAGGGGATGCCCCGGGACTCGAAGTAGTCGACCGCGGGGAAGCACTGGTCGAGCCGGTCGGTGTCGACGAGGACGACCGCACCGATCGCGCCCCGGACGAGGTCGTCCCACATGAAGAGGAAGCGGTCCTGCCCGGGCGTCCCGAACAGGTACAGCCACAGGTTGCCCGGCAGCGTGATCCGGCCGAAGTCCATCGCGACGGTCGTCGAGGTCTTGCGGTCGCTGACCATCCCGGCGTCGTCGACGCCGACGGAGTGCTCGGTCATCGCCGCCTCGGTCGAGAGCGGCTCGATGTCGGAGATCGACCCGATGAACGTCGTCTTGCCGACGGCGAAGCCGCCCGCGACGACGATCTTCACGACGGTCGGCGGCGCCTGGCCCCCCTGGTGCGGCACGGCCGGGCCGGCGGCGGCCGGGGCCGCGACGTCAGAGCGCGGAAATGCCATTGAGAACACTCTCCAGGACTGCGAGCGCGGCCGCTCCGGAGCGGGGGTCGGCCGGGTCGGACAGGGAGGCCGGGGTGAGGCCGTGGACGCGCACCGCACCGGCCTCCGCGAGGTCGGCGACGAGCACGCGGACGACGCCCACGGGCAGGTGCGCGTGGGCCGAGATCTCCGCCACGGACAGGTAGCACCCGGCCGTCAGCTCGAGGATCCGGCGGCTCTCGGGACCGGCCAGCGACGCCGTGGCGGCGGCGGAGGGCGAGGCCAGCCGGGGCGCCGAGTACGTTGCGCTGGAACGGGTCTCGGCCCCCGGCCCGGCGTTCTGGCCGGGGACGGCGGGCCCGGCCGCCGGGTCCGCAGGGACGACGAGGCACTCGACGAGCGCCTCGATGGGCAGGTCGTCGCCGCTGGGCCGGGTGCGGCCGCCGGTCACCATGTAGGGCCGGACCGAGGGCGCGTCGACGGTCTCGTCGGCGCCGCCGTCCCGGTGGCCGGCGCGGTCGCGGGGGAAGGGGCTCATCGGCGGATCAGCCCCCGACGACCGCGCGGGTCGGGCCGGCGACCGGGAGGTGCGCGCGCATCTCGGAGACGAGCTGCGGGGTGAGCGTCGTCTCCGTGCGGCTCACGAGCAGGGCCATCTCGTACCCCACGAGCCCGACGTCGGAGGTCGCGTCGGCGACGACCGCGAGGACGGACCCGTCCGAGATCGTCATGAGGAGCAGGAACGAGGCGTCCATCTCGACGATCGACTGCCGGACCTCGCCGGCGCCGAGCTGCCGGGCGGCGCCGCGGGTCAGGCTCGACAGGCCGGCGACGATCGCCGCGAGCTGGTCGCCGCTCGTGCGGTCGAGCTCGTCGGACATCGCCATGAGCAGCCCGTCCGCCGAGACGGCGAGGGTGTGGCGGACGCCGGGGACGCCGCGGACGAAGTTGTCGAGCAGCCAGCCGAAGGTGGCCGCCTCGGTGCTCAGCTGGGTCACGGTCGCGTCCTCCGGGTCGTCGGTGCCGTCGGTTCCTGCTCTGGTGCTGCGGGCGGTTCTGGTGCGGCTGCCCGCCCGGTCACGCGTCGTGCTCCGGGACCGGGACCCGCCGTGCCCGGCGCACCCCGTCGGTGAACCCGGCGACGGTCGAGCGGACGCCGTCCGCGGTGCGGGGCCGGGGCGGGAGCGCGGGCGCCGCCGCGTCGGGTGCCGCCGCGCGGCGGACCCGCGAGGGCAGCCCGGCGGACGCTGCCGCGTCGGGGACCGGCGCACCGGGGTCGGCGAACCGCTCCGGCGGGTGGCTGCCGAACAGCGGCGCGGACGGCGCGGGGGTCGGCTCCGGC
>NZ_MWLL01000228.1 GCF_002198675.1 Kineosporia sp. R_H_3
GCAACGTCTCGTTCGGCATGCCCGTCCGGGGTCGAGGTCACGTGGTCGGCTGGGCGGCGGCTGCCGCGGCGGCCTCGGCCTCGGCCTGCGCCTTCTGCTTGGCGCGGAAGGCCGAGATCCAGTTCGCGCCCCACGGGTCGTTGCCCATCATGAGGTCGGCGGCCTTGATCGCGTCGACCATCTGCGGCGTGCGGGCGTCCATGATCGCCGTAGTGAGGCCGGCGTGCATGGCCATCGTGAGGAAGGTCGACCCGAGGGTGTGCCGGCCGGGCATGCCGAACGAGACGTTGCCGGCGCCGAGGGTCGTGTTGAGGTCGAACTCGTCGCGGATGAGCGAGATCGCCTCCATCGTCAGCTTGCCGTACTCGTGGTTCGCGCCGACCGGCATGGCGAGCGGGTCGATGATGATGTCCTCGATCGGGATGCCGTACTTCTCGGTGGCGACACCGACGATCTTCTTGGTGATCTCGAGGCGCTTGCGCGGGTCCTCGGGGATCTCGTCCTCCTCGTTGGGGAGGGCGATGACCGCGGCGCCGTAGCGCTTGACGAGGGGGAGGATCGCGTCCAGCCGGTCCTGCTCGCCGGTGACGCTGTTGACCAGGGCCTTGCCCTCGTAGGCCGCGAGGCCGGCGTCCAGCGCCTCGACGACGCTGGAGTCGATGCACAGCGGCAGGTCCGTCATGGACTGGACCAGCTTGACCGCGCGGGCGAGCAGCTCGGCCTCGTCGGCGAGCGGGACGCCCATGTTGACGTCGAGCATCATCGCGCCGCCCGCGACCTGGGCCCGGACGTCTTCCTCGACCCGGGTCAGGTTGCCGGCCCGCAGCTCCTCCTGGAACTTCGGCCGCCCCGTCGGGTTGATCCGCTCGCCGATGATGCAGAACGGCTGGTCGGGACCGATGACGAGCTCTTTGGTCGCCGAGCGGACGACGGTGTGCATGCGGATCTCCTGTCGGGGGAGGTGCTGGAGGTCTGTTCGGGAGGCCTGCCGGACGGCGTCCGTGGGGGACGCCGTCCGGCGGTCTCGTCTGTCGTCTCTGCTGCCGTCGGGAGGCGGGCCGCGGGCGGGCCCGCGCCGTCAGGCGGGGACGGCGGCCGCGCGCTTGCGGGCGATGAGGTCCTTCGCCCGGCGGACGGCGGTCGAGGCGTCGGCCGCGTAGCCGTCGGCACCCACGGCGTCCGCGTACTCCTGGGTGACGGGTGCGCCGCCGACCATGACGATGACCTTGTCGCGCAGGCCGGCCTTCTCGAGCGCGTTCATGTTGGCCTTGAACATCGGCATCGTCGTCGTGAGGAAGGCGGAGAACCCGACGATGTCGGGCTGGTGCTCCTCGATGGCGGCGATGAACTTCTCGGGGGAGACCTGCACGCCGAGGTCGATGACCTGGAAGCCGGCGCCCTCGAGCATGATGTTGACGAGGTTCTTGCCGATGTCGTGGACGTCGCCCTTGACGGTGCCCATGAGGAACGTGCCGACCGTCTCGGCGCCGGTGTCCGCGAGGAGCGGGCGCAGGACGTCGAGCGCGCCCGACATCGCCCGGCCGGCGATGAGCATCTCCGGGACGAAGAAGTCGCCGCGCTCGAACCGGGCGCCGACCTCCTCGAGCGAGGGGATGAGCGCCTCGAAGAGCAGCGCGTCCGGGCCGAGGCCGCTCTCGAGACCCTGTGCGGTCAGCTCGAGGACGCGAGGTGCGTTGCCGACGAGCGTCTCGTCGTAGAGGGCCTTGAGGATGTCCTGGCCGTTCATGCGGCCCCTTCCTTCCCGGAGTGGTGGTACCCCAACAGAGCGGAGACCTTGCGGGCCTCGGCGACGAGCGCCTCCCCGACCGCGACGATGCGGCCCGCGGGGATGCGCGCCGTCGGCCCGGAGACCGAGAGCGCGCCGAGAATGATGCCGTCCGTGGCGCGGACGGGGGCGGCGACCGCGACGAGCCCGATCTCGAGCTCCTCGTTCGCGACGGCCCAGCCCCGGCGGCGGACGTCGACGAGGTCGCGCTCGAGCTGGGGGATCGTGGCCACCGTGCTCGGGGTGCGGCGCTGCAGGGCGGACTGCGGCGGCAGCGGCAGCCGGCCGAACGCGTAGAAGATCTTGCCCTGGGCCGAGCAGTGCGGCGGGACGTCGTCCACGCCGATCCAGTTCGTCGTCCCGAGCAGGTACCGGCTGTCGACCTGGGCGACCTGGACGACGCCGTCGCCGCGGGGGACCGCGAAGTTCACGGTCTCGCCGGTGCCGGCGGCGAGCCGGTCCATCGCCGGGCGCAGGAGCGCGACGAGGTCGTGCATCGTCTGCTGGCGGGCGGCGTAGACGGCGAACACGGGGCCGGGGCGGAAGGAGCCGCTGCGGTCGCGCTGCACGAGCCGGCCGCGCTCTAGGGCGTGGAGCAGGCGGGAGGTCGTCGACTTGGCCAGCCCGGCCTCCTCGACGAGCGAGGTGAACGTCCGCGGCTCGCCGGACTCGACGACGAGGGCCAGGAGCGCGGCGGCGCGGTCGACGGCCTGGCTGCCGGCCTGTCCAGCAGGGGCGGTGGGCACGGTCGACCTCCTCGGGCTCTTACGCGGGGGAGGATCGTCCTGCCGGTCCGCGACTGATGCAGCTGTGGTGATGTTCCATATCATGGAACCGGCGTTCTATAAGTGAAGCGTAGGATCAGCCCGCTCGGAGGGTCAAGGGATCGATCGGCCGCCGTGCGCCCAGACTTCACCCCGAAGCCCCTCGGACCTCGCCCCCGCGTCGTCCGCCGCCCGTCAGCACCAGGAGGTGCGGATGTTCCGCAACGCCATGCCGCGGTACGAGATCCTGTCGCAGGAGTCGCTCGCCGTCCTCGACAAGGGCTGGCGCCGGCTCGTGTCCGACATCGGCGTGGAGTTCATGTCGGACCGGGCGCTGGACCTGTTCCGGGCGGCGGGGCAGAAGGTCGAGGACAACAACGTCCGGTTCGACCCCGACTTCATCCTCGAGCAGGTGGCCAAGGCGCCGCGCGAGTTCGACATCCAGGCGCGGAACCCGGAGAAGTCGGTCCACATCGGGGGCGACTCGATGGCCTTCGGTGGGGTCTACGGCCCGCCGTTCGTCCGGGAGGGCGAGGTCCGCCGCGACGCGACCATGGACGACTTCCGCAACTTCACCAAGCTCGCCCAGTCGTTCTCGACGCTCGACTCCGCCGGTGGCGTCATCTGCGAGCCGAACGACGCGCCGCTCGACTCGCGGCACCTCGACATGGTCTACGCGCTGCAGACGCTCACCGACAAGATCTACATGGGCAACGTCGTCTCCGGGGTCAACGCCCGCGACACGCTCGCGATGACCGACATCCTCTTCGGCGGCCGGGCGAACATCGAGGCCGCGCCGGCGACGATCTCGCTCATCAACTGCAACTCGCCGCTGCGCTGGGACGACCGCATGCTCGACGCGCAGTTCGAGTACAGCGCGGCGAACCAGGCCGTCGTCATCACACCGTTCCTGCTCATGGGCGCGATGTCGCCGGTGTCGATCCCCGCGACCCTGGCGCAGCAGATGGCCGAGGCGCTCACCGGGATCACCCTGAGCCAGCTCATCCGCCCCGGCAGCCCGGTCGTCTTCGGGTCGTTCCTGTCGAACATCGACATGCAGTCCGGCAGCCCGCAGTTCGGGACGCCGGAGTCGGCCGTCGGGCTGCTCTGCACCGGCCAGATCGCGCGCCACTTCGGGCTGCCGGTGCGCTCGGGCGGCGGGCTCACGTCGTCCCAGATGCCCGACGCGCAGGCGGCGTACGAGGGCCTCATGACGATGCTCCCGTCGTTCCTCGCGGGCATCAACTGGGTCATGCACACCGCCGGCTGGCTGGACGGCGGCCTCGTGGCGTCGTACGAGAAGTTCGTCATCGACATGCAGATCCTCGAGATGCTCCAGGCCGAGTTCACGCCGCTGGAGTTCACCGAGGAGAACCTCGCGTTCGGGGCGCACGAGGAGGTCGGCCACGGCGGTCACTTCCTCGGCGCCGCGCACACGATGGAGCGCTTCCGGACCTGCTTCTACCGGCCGTTCCTGTCGTCCTCGGACAACTACGACCGCTGGATGCGCAACGGCGCCAAGGACACGGCGGCCCGGGCCTCCGACGTGTGGCGCAAGAAGCTCGACGAGTACGAGCAGCCGCCGATCGACGAGGCCGTCCGCGAGGAGCTCGAGGCGTACGTGACCCGGCGTCGGGCCGAGCTGGGGGACTGAGCCAGGCCGGTCCCGGTCGGTCCGCGCTCAGAACGGGGGCGGGTCGTCCCCGTCCGTCCCGTCGGGCGCTGGGCGCGCTCGCCGTGCCGGGGTCCCGGAAGGAGCCGTCGCGCCCGCATGGTGCGGTGCTGCCGGGGAGGGGGCATGTGGCAGCGGGGCGTGCGCGAGTGCGGTCCAGGTGCGTCCGGTGCGGGTGGTCCACAGGGTCGTGCCGGGTGGGTCGCCGGGGTGGTGGCGTTGGTGCGGGACGAGGAGTCCGGCGGTCTTGAGTCGGTGGCAGGCGCGGCACAACGGTCGGGTGTTGCACTCGCACGTCGCGCCGCCGTGACCGTAGGGCGTCTGGTGGTCGAGGTCGCAGCGCCAGGCTGCTTTCCCGCAGTTGGGCCCGGTGCAGGTCGGGTACGCATGCTCGACCAGGAGCTTCAGCCGTTCACTGGCGACGTACCCGGGCGTGTAGGTGTTCTTCCCGACGCCGAGGACGGTGCCGTGCTCCCCGTCGACCACGACGCATCGGAAGACGCCGTGCGTGACCAGGTCGCGGATGGCGTCGGCGGGGATCGGCCCGTACCCCTGCAGGGTGCCGGGGTCGTTGACCAGGCCCATCAGGGTCTCGGCGGACACGGTGACGTTCACGGTGACCTGGACGTCGGGCCAGGTGCTGGTGAACCAGTCCGGCACGGACCCCTCGTCATGCTCCTCGCCGGAGGGACTGCGGCCGCCAGGTGATGCTGTCGCTGCCGGCCCGGGAGCGGGCACAGTGGCGTCGGTCGGGACGCACCCGGCCGGGACCGGCAGCACATCCGCGGGCACCGGGAGGTAGCCGCTGGTGCAGCCGGTGACGAACAGGTCGTGCCGCAACTGGTCCAGGGTCCGTGGGTCGCCGTGCCGGCGCAGGTACCGGGCCGCGGCGTCCAGGCCGTTGTAGGCGGCGGTGATCGCCTCACCCGGACCGACGGCGGTGAACAGGGCGGTGCCGTCGTCTGCGGTCTGGATGCTCACCCGGCGGCCCTTCCGGTTCCGCCGCCGACGCCTCGCCTCCGCCTCGGCGTCCACGGCGAGCGTCGCGGCGGTCAGGGCGGTGTCGAAGCGTCCGGTCCCACCGTCCAGCACCCCGCGGGTGGCGTACACGAGGCGTTCGACGGCTCGTGCGGCCTCGACGGTGAGCTCGCGGGTGCGGGACACGATCATCCGCAGCCGGGGCCAGTCCAACCGGCCCTGCCGTAGAACCTGGGCGGTCATCGGGAGCTTCTCGTCGATGACAAGAGCGGTCGCGGCGTCGATGAGCGCATGGGCCTTGCTCTGGGTGATCCCCGCCGCCACCGCCAACTCCACGGCGACCGCACCGTCGACCAGGACGTCCTGGTCGTCCATCACCAGCCGCCCCGAACTGGTCCGGCGCGGCAAGACCGGGTCCGCCCGATCCAGGCCGTAACGACCTTCGCGGCGAGGCCGACCTGCATCCACAGGGCGTGGCTCTCCAGGCGTCGGGCGGCCGCGAACCCCGCGACCGCACCGTCCTGCAACTCGTCGACGAACCCCACGGTCGCGGCCTGCTCCGGCGTCCACGCGACCGACCCGTCGAGCACCTCCTGGGCCGCGGCGAGTGCTGTGGCACCGGGCGCCCCGTCCAGCACGACCCGCCGCTCGATCGCGTCCCGCCGCGTGTCAGCCGCCACCAGGTCGGACAACCGGGCCAGGTCGGCATCCCAGTCCCGTCGTGCATCCGGACCGGTCCGCCACTGGTCGACCAGCCGATCCGCATACTCAGCCGCGAGAACCTGCTGCAACTCGTCGTCCTGGTCCGGGCACTCCGCCAGATCCGCTGCGGTCAGCCGGACCTCACCACCGAACAGGTCCGCAGGCAGCCCGTCGAGATCAGCGACCCCGACCCTGACTGCACCCTGCGGCACCCGCTCGACCATGATCCAAGCCTACTGCAGACACAGCCGTCTGTCGAACACATATTCGAGATGCCGTCCGGAGGCCACGCCGTCCACCCGCGACAGCCCACCACAAGGGTGCGACAAGGGCCCCAGCCCNTCCTGGTCCGGGCAGTCCGCCAGATCCGCTGCGGTCAGCCGGATCCCACCACCGAACAGGTCCACAGGCAGCCCGTCGAGATCAGCGACACCGACTGCACCCTGCGACACCCCCTCGACCATGATCCGACCCTAGCGAAGCTCGGACCCGATGTCGAACAGATGTTCGAATCAAGGCGGCGCGCTACGAGATCCCACGCGCCGCATCGTCAGCCGCCCCGCCGGCACCGACGGCCCGCACCTCCGGCCCGCCGTCGTACGCCGCGGCGGCCCCCGCGGCGGCCTTCCGGCCCGCGGCCGACATGAGCGCGGGAAGCAGTCCGCGGACCGGCGCGACGGCCGCGACCCATCGCGGGAAGTACACGTGCCGCCGCCGGTGCTCGATGCCGTCGGCGAGCGCCCGTGCGGCCTGCTCGACCGAGTAGGTCCGGTTGAACGGCGGCGGGAGCTTCTGCCGGGCGCCCGCGGAGGGACTGCTCGCATCGGCACCGCGGACCATGTCCGTGTCGGTCCACGACAGGTAGGCGATGCCGACTCCGACGCCCTGGTGGGCCACCTCCGCGCCGACCGCGTGGGCGAAGGCCTCGACGCCGGACTTGCTCGCGCAGTAGGCGGCCATCATCGGCGACGTGGCGATCGCCGCGAGCGACGCGATCTGGAGCAGGTACCCGCGGCGGTCGACGAGGTGCGGGCCGAACGCGCGCGCCGTCCGGACCGAGCCGAGCAGGTTCACCTCGACGACGCGGTCGAACGCCGCGGCGTCCGTCGTGAGGAACGGTCCGCCGACGGCGATGCCGGCGTTCGCGACGACGACGTCGGGCGCGCCGAGGGCCTCGGCGACCTCGGCGGCGACGACGGACAGCCGGCCGCCGTCCGTGACGTCGGCCTCCCACCAGCGGGCCCGCGGCCCGCAGAGCGCGGCGACGCGGGCGAGCTCGTCGGGCTCGTGGCCGACGAGGGCCGGGACGGCACCGCGCGCCGCAAGCTCCTGGGCGAGGGCGGCGCCGATGCCGCGGGCCGCTCCTGTGATGACGACCGTCCGGCCTGCGAGCACGCTCATGCCCGCGATCCTGCCAGCAGCGTCCCGCGGGCGCGTGCGGACGACGGGTCAGTGCGTCCGGTGCTCGGTCGCCGCGTGGACGTCGTCCGGCAGCGGTTCGAGGAGGCCGAGCAGGTCCGGGTCCCAGACGAGCAGGTCGACCGGGCCGCCGTTCGTGCGGAGCAGGCGCACGTAGCCCGAGCGCGGCAGGCCGGGGCTCCACGAGGGCACGAAGCGCAGGCCGATGATCTCGCTGTGCCGCCAGCCGCGCGGGGAGACCTCGTCCGTGCAGAACAGCGACGGCACCCAGCGCCAGCCGTGCTCGGTCACGTGGACCGCGCCCATGACGACCGTCTCGGGCCAGCCGTCGGGCTGCGGCCGGCCGCGCGCGGTGCTGCGGCCGATCCCGGCCCGCACGACGGGGTGCCGGGCGGCCCGCCGCCGGGCGCGCCACCACCGGGTGCGGACGGCGCCCCACAGCCAGGTCGCGCCGGTCGCGAGGGTGAAGAGCGCGGGGAGGGCGAGGAGGCGTTCCCACGTAAGCGCGAGGACGACGCACAGGACGGCGCTCGCCGTCCAGGCCTCGGCGAGCAGCCGGTGACCCGACTCGCGGCGGCGCGCCCACTCGGGCAGCCCGGCGTACGGCGTGAGCGGCGGGACGGCCGCCCGGCCGGGGTGCGTCTCGTCCATGGTGACCTCCGGTGCGGACCTCCGGCGTCAGTCCATCCTCCGCAACCGGGCGGCGGCGTCCCCGGGGCGAACGTCCCGCGGAACCGGCCGGGTGCGCCCGAAAGGGATCACTACTGAAAGTGATCACCCGTTCGCCCCGTTGTGCGACCACAGCGTGAGGAATCAATAACGGTATGTCTCCAAACCGGTAGCGGCGGCCCTGGATCCCTTCTATATGTATGCAGGCGGTCACGTCGTGACTGCGGAGTGTGTAGTCCGTTCGGAGGAGAGGGAGCGTCATGACTCGGGCAGTTCTGCTTCGAGCATCGGGTGCGCTGCTGACGATGGTCGCCCTCGTGGCGACCGTGGGAGCCGGGGTGAAGTGGTGGTGAGTACTCGCCGTCGGATCGTGGCGCGCGTGGTCTGCGCGTCCGGGACCCTGGTGACCCTCACGGCCGTCGTGGCCGTCGTCGGCGCCGGGAAGAAGTGGTAGCGGACAGCCGCTCGCAGCCCGCGGACCCCGGGGCTGCGGGCCCCGGGTCCGCGGGCGTCGCACGACCGGCCGCGCCGCCGCGCCCCCGGCGCGCGGTCACGGGCTACGTCGTCGTCCTCACGGTGACGGCGGTGCTGCTGACGGTCCCGCTGCTGTGGGTGCAGATCCCCAGGCTGCCGACGTCCGGGCACCTCCTCGCGCACCTCGTCGCGTTCACCGCGCTCCTCGTCCTCTCCGAGCAGCGGCCGCTCACACTGGCCCGACGGGACGGCGAGCTCGACCAGATCACGGTCTCCTCGACGTGGGCCCTCGCGCTGACGATCTGCGGGCCGCTCGCGCTCGTCGTCCTCGCGCAGGGCCTGTCCGTCGCCCTCGACGACCTGCTCCGCCGCCGGGGCCTGCTGCGGATGGCCTTCAACGTCGCCCAGTACGTCGTGACCCTGTGCGCCGCGCGGGCCGCGTACTCGCTCGTCACCGGGCACGGGCTGCTCGACATCCACAGCTCCTTCTCGCCGTCGGACATCCCCGGCACCGTCGTCGCCGCCCTCGTCTTCTTCCTCGTGAACAACGGTGCCGTCGCGCTCGTCGTCGCGCTCGACCAGCGGCTGCCGGCGCTCGACGTGCTCCGCGAGGACGTGCGCGTCCAGGGCATGACGTCGGCGATCCTGCTCGGCCTCGCGCCGGTCGCCGTCGTCGTCGCGGACTTCTCGCTGTGGATGCTCCCGATGCTCGTGCTGCCGCTGCTCGGCGTGCAGCGCAGCGCGTGGGTCGCCGCCCGGCGGCAGTTCGAGGCGCTCCACGACGGGCTCACCGGGCTGGCGAACCGGATCCTCTTCCACCACCGCACCGACCGCGCGCTCGTCGCCGGCCGCGGCGGTGACGGGTACGTGGCCGTCATGCTCCTCGACCTCGACCACTTCAAGGAGGTCAACGACACCCTCGGCCACCACGTCGGCGACGACCTCCTGCGGCAGGTCGCCGAGCGGGTCGGGGCGGCACTGCCGGACGGCGTCACGCTCGCCCGCCTCGGCGGCGACGAGTTCGCCGTCCTGCTGCCGGACGCCGGAGCGGTCGAGGACGTCCTCGCCGCCGCCGAGCGGGTCGCGACCGTGCTGCACACCCCGGTGCTCGCGGACGGCGTCCGGATCGGCGTCCAGGCGAGCATCGGCATCGCGCACCAGCCCGTGGCCCAGGCGACCCGGGACCTGCTCCTCCAGCAGGCCGACATCGCGCTGTACCGGGCGAAGGAGAACCGCGGCGAGATCCAGGTCTACCGGCCGGAGATCGACCAGCACACCGTCCAGCGGCTCAGCCTGCTCGCCGATCTGCACGCGGCCGTCGGCCGCGGCGAGTTCCGCCTCGTCTACCAGCCGCAGGTCGACACCCGGACCGGCCGCGTCGTCGCCGTCGAGGCGCTCCTGCGCTGGCACCACCCCTCGCAGGGCGTCGTCCCGCCGGACGTCTTCGTGCCGCTCGCCGAGCAGAGCGGCGTCGTCGCCGCGCTCACCCGTGCCGCGCTCGCCGAGGCGCTCACGACGCTGTCGCTCCTGCACGCCTCCGGGCACCGGGTCGAGATGGCGGTGAACATCTCCGCCCGGCTGCTGTCCGACCTCGAGCTGCCGCGGATGGTCCGCGACCTCATCGACGCGCGCGGCGTCCCCGCGACGTGCGTGACCATCGAGGTCACCGAGTCGACGATCTCCGCCGACCCGCGGCGCGCGATGCAGGTGCTCAAGGAGCTGCGGGACACCGGGATGCGGGTCGCCGTCGACGACTTCGGCACCGGCTACTCGTCGCTGTCGTACCTGCGGCGGCTGCAGCCCGACGAGCTCAAGGTCGACCGCTCCTTCGTCACGCACATGCTCGACGACGAGAACAACGCGGTCATCGTGCGCTCGACCGTCGAGCTCGGGCACGGCCTGGGCCTGTCCGTCGTCGCCGAGGGCGTCGAGGACGACAAGACGTTCGCCCGGCTGCGCGAGCTCGGGTGCGACCGGGTGCAGGGCTTCCTCGTCGCACGCCCGATGAGCGTCGCCGCCCTCAAGGTGTGGCTCGACTCCGCCTCCCAGGCCGGCTGGCGGGCGGCGGCGCAGTCCGCGGCCCGCGGCCGGGGCGCCCGGCCCGCCGGTGCCTGGCCGGACGGCGCGGTGCCCGGGGCCGCCGCGCCGCGCGACCTCGTGGACCTCAGCGCCGCCGAGGTCGTCGCCGCGGAGGCGGTCGCCGCGGACCTCGTCCGGGCCGCGACCCGGCTGCCGGTGACCAAGCCGCTGCCGCTCGCGGACGTGCTCTCCTTCGAGACCCGGTGATCGTCCCCGTCTGCGCGCTGCTCGCGGTGCTCGCGCCGCTGCTCGTGGGCGGACGGCTCCGGGGGTTCGCGGTGCTGCGGCTGCGCCGCACCGAGGTGGTCAGCGCGGCCTTCGTCGTGCAGTTCGCCGCGGTGTCCGTGCTGCCCGGGCCGCGGGCGTTGCTCGTGGCCCTGCACGTCGGCTCCTACCTCGCCGCCGGGGCGTTCGTCGTCGTCAACCGGCGGGTGCCCGGGATCGTCGTCCTCGGCCTCGGCGCGCTCTCCAACGGGCTGACGATCGCGGTCAACGGCGGCACCCTGCCCGCGTCGTCCGCCGCGCTCGCCCGGGCCGGCATGCTCGAGGCGGAGACGCTCGGCACCGCAGCGGGTCTGGCGAACTCGGGCATCGTCGCGGACCCGCGGCTGGCGTTCCTCGGCGACGTGTTCGCGGTGCCCGCCGGCTGGCCGCTCGCGAACGTCTTCAGCGTCGGCGACCTGCTCATCGTCCTCGGCGCCGGGTGGGCGTCGCTGCGGATCTGCGGCACCCGCTGGTCGGCCCCCTGGCAGGGCCGGGCGAGCGGGCACGCGAAGGGACGGCACCTCGAAGGGCTGCTCGTCCGACCGGCGCCGGAGCCTGCCGCACCACGCCTGCGGCCGCCCGCGCGACGGGTCGCCGCCCGCCGCGGCGGCGTCACCGGCTGGGCACCGCCGACCGGCCTCACCGGCTGACGCACCGGTCGACGGGGGCCTCCTCCGCGGTTACCGTCACCCGATGGGAACCTCGCAGCCCGGCCACGGACCCTCCCGGCGCCAGGTCGTCCTCGGCCTCGGCGGCGGCGGCTTCGCGCTCGCCCTCCTCGGCGCCTGCTCGTCCGACGGGTCGGCCCCCGGGTCCGGGGCCGGATCCGGTTCTGGGACGGCGACGGCAGCCAGCCCGGCACCCGGGACGCCGTCCGCCCCGGAGCCGTCGTCCGACGCCCCGGGCACCCCGGAGGCGGGTGTCGACGGCGCCCCCGGCTGGGCGCGGGTCAACCTCGGGTTCGTCTCCGCGTACGTCCTCGTCCGCGGCCGCGAGGCGGCCGTCGTCGACACCGGCGTCGCGGGCAGCGCCGACGCGATCGGCGCCGTCCTCGACGCCGCGGGGCCCGGCTGGGCCGGGGTGCGGCACGTCGTCCTCACCCACCACCACCGCGACCACGCCGGCAGCCTGCCCGACGTCCTGACCCGGGCCGGCGCGGCGACCGGGTACGTCGGTGCCGCCGACCTCGAGCAGGTCGCCGCCGCCCCGCGACCGCTCACCCCGCTCGAGGACGGGGCCGAGGTGTTCGGGCTGCAGCTCGTCGGGACGCCCGGGCACACCGCCGGGCACATGAGCGTCTTCGACCCGGAGACCGGTGTCCTCGTCGCGGGCGACGCGATCCGGAACACCGACGGCCTCCAGGGGTCGAGCCCGCCGAACACCGCGGACCCTGCGGCCGCGCAGGCCTCCGTCGGCCGGCTCGCGCGGCTGCCCGTGCGGACGGTGCTCTTCGGGCACGGCGACCCGCTGACGACGGACGTCGTCGCGGCGCTCAGGGAGCTCGCGGGCTGACCCGCGCCGGGCGGGCGGGGAGGCCGCTCAGGCGAAGGCGAACAGGCAGGTCCCGGGGTGCGGCGCCGCGACGCCCAGGACGCCGGCCGGACGCCGGTGCACCCCGACCCGGAAACGCGCGTCGTCCGGCGCCGTGAACGACACCTCGGTGAGCCCGGCCCGCACGCACCAGCGCCGGATCACCTGGGCCTGCTCGTTGCCGTCGCCGCCGCGGCCGCGCGTCCACAGGACGACGCCGTCGTCGGCGAGCATCCCGGGCAGGGCGTCGACGGTGCGCCGGACGTCGTCCGGCGGGACGTTGCCAAAGACCCCGCACACGAGCAGGACGTCCGCCGGCAGGTGGTCGAGGTACGCGTCGACCCGGCCGGCGTCGGTCCCGCGGACCTCGACGCGGATGAGGCCGAGCGCCTCGACGGCCTCCCGGGCCGCCGCGGCGAGCGCGTCGTCGAGCTCGACGAGCAGCACCCGGACGTCGTCCCGCCGCGGGTGCTCCGCGAGCACCGGCAGGACGTCGCGGCCGTCCCCGGCGCACAGGCTGACGAGCGTGAGCGGCGCTGCCGGCGGCCGGGGCGGCAGGGTGTCGAGCGCGTGCCGGACCTGCTCCCGGACCACCTCGAGCCGCCGCGACAGCGACGACCCGGGCCGGTCGTAGGCGGCGTGCCAGGCGACCCAGTCGTGCTGCTTCACCACGGCGTCACACGGACCGGCGCCTGGTGCGCCAGAACGCGAGCCCGCCGAGCACGGCACCGACCGCGCCCAGCACGAGGCCGGCGATCCCGTACGGCCCGGGCCCGTCGCCGGACCCGTCTCCCGCGGCGTCCCCTACGGCCCCTGACGGGCCCGAAGCGGTCGTCCCCGCCCCGTCGCCCCCGCCGTCGGCGTCCGCGGCCCGCAGCGTGAGCCGCGGCGCGGGGCTCTCCGGCGGGTTCGCCGGGTCGGTCACCGGGTCGACCCAGCTCTCGGTCTCGCCGTTCGCGTACGTCTGCACCGTCGGGAAGGCCAGGCTGTCGGCGTCCGGCAGCGGGCCGACGAGCAGCTGGAACGCCTGGAACCCGCCGACCGGGATCCCCTTCGTGCCCTTGTCCGCCGTCCACGTCACGGTGGCGACGCCGCGGGTGATCGCGCCGTCGTCGGTCGTGACGGGCGCGTCGAGGTCGACCTCGCTCGTGGCGACCGTCCAGCCCGCGACCGGCGCCGGCAGCACCGAGCCGAGCGGCGTCCTGGACGGCAGCTTCACCTCGACCTTGACGGTCGTCGTGTCGTCGGCCTCGTTCGGCACCCGGAAGGTCAGCAGCACGTCCTCCGCCCCGCGCCGGTCGTCGTCCGCGCTCACGGTGACGTGCGCGGCGGCCGGGCCCGCGACGACCGCGAGCCCGAGGGCGAGCG
>NZ_MWLL01000229.1 GCF_002198675.1 Kineosporia sp. R_H_3
GGTCTTGGAGGACTGGCGGTTCCACAGGATCCGGTTGCACGGCGAGTGCGTCATCGAGCCGCGGCAGCCGAACTCGGAGAACAGGCAGCCGGTACGGGTGCCCTGGCCGAAGTCCATCGCCGACTGCTTGTACTCGAAGAACTGCACGCGCGTGCACCCGGTCTGGGTGAACGACGAGAAGAACGTCTTGGGCCGCTGCAGGTCGTCGAGCGCGATGTCGCCGACCCGGCCCGCGGCGAGCGCCACGACGACCTGGGTGATCCAGTCCGGGTGCGCCGGGCAGCCCGGGATGTTCACCACGGGCAGACCCATCGCGCTCGTGAAGTCCTTGCCGAGGAACCCGCCGCGCTCGCCCCTGAGGTACTGCAGGCCGATCGCGTCCGTCGGGTTCGGCGGCATCGCCGGGATGCCGCCCCACGCCGAGCAGTCCCCGACCGCGACGACCACACCGGCCCGGGGCGCGATCTCCGCGACCCACTCCTGCATCGGCCGCTCCGCGAACATGTCGTAGCGGCCGGTCCCGTCCGGACCGGTGAGCACGGAACCCTCGAAGACGAGGATGTCGACCTGGCGGGCGCCGGAGGCGCAGTCGCGCATGATCTGCTGGGCCGCCTCGCCGAGCTCCATGCCGAGCGAGGGGTGCCAGATGACCTCGATGCCGAAGTCCGTGACGAGGTCGACGGCCGTGGGTTCCTCGGCGTTGAGGAAGGACATCGTGTTGCCACTGCATGCCCCGCCCTCGAGCCAGAGCAGTGTTGCCATGTCCTACCTCCCGGTACCGACCGCAGCGACCGCAGCGACCGCAGCGACCGCAGCGACCGCCAGATAACCACTGCGTAATCGGCTTGTCACGCATAGTCGCCGGGACGGCCGGGTCGGAGGTGAGAGACCGTGACCGCTCCCTGGACAGGGCCGGGACGCGGCAGGACCGTTACGAGCGACCCGCCGGAGCGTCCGCGCGCCCCGCCGGTTCCGGACCCGCGACCCGCAGGAGCGGCAGCAGGGGCTGCACGAGCGGACCGACGGCGAGCGCGTAGAGCAGGGTGCCCGGGCCGAAGTTGCCGCCGAGCAACCAGCCGAGGCCCACGACGGACACCTCGATCGCCGTCCGGACCACCCGGACCGGCCAGCCGGTACGGGCCACCAGGCCGGTCATCAGGCCGTCCCGCGGACCGGGGCCGAACCGGGCGCCGATGTAGGCCGCGGTCGCCACGGCGTTGAGGCCGACCCCGACGGCGACGAAGACGGCGCGCAGCACGAGCGGGCCCGGGGTCGGCAGCACCCGGAGCGCGAGGTCGACGACGAGCCCGATGACGACGACGTTGCTCACGGTGCCCAGCCCGGGCCGCTGCCGCAGCGGGATCCACAGCAGCAGGACGACGGCGCCGGCGAGGATCGTCATCGTGCCGAGCGAGACGGGGACGAGCCGGACGAGGCCCTGGTGCAGGACGTCCCACGGCATCACGCCGAGGGCACCCTCGACGAAGAAGGCCATGCTCACGCCGTAGAGCGCCAGGCCCGCGTAGAGCTGGACGAGGCGGCGGCCGAGGCGGTCCGGCCGGCGGCGGGCCGTGCGGGCGGGAGTGTCCGGCCGGTCGCTCCGGGCGGTGTCGGGGGTTGCGCTCACCCGTCCAGGGTCGACGAGAAGTGGCCTTGCTTTCCATAGCCACCTCGCGGACAGTGGCTGCATGTCCGATGCCGCCGCCCCCGCCGCCGCCCGACCGGCCCGCCGGGTCGGCGTCCGCGAGCTCGTGCCGCTCCTCACCGGCTGGCAGGACCGGCCCGGCGTCCCGGGCTACCAGGCGCTGGCCGACCGGCTCCGGCTGCTCGTGCTCGACGGCCGGCTGCCGGTGCACGCCGTCCTGCCGTCCGAGCGGGCGCTCGCGGCGGCGTCCGGGACGAGCCGGACGACGACCACCGCCGCCTACCGGGCGCTGCGGGAGGCCGGCTTCGCCGCCGCGGGGCAGGGCGCAGGCACCTGGACCGCGCTGCCCAACGAACCCGCTCCCCCGGCCGGCGACCCGGCGGCGCTGCCCTGGCCGGTGACGACGACCGGCCGCCGCGGCACCGCGGACGGCCGCGGCGACCTGTCGAGCGCGGCCCTCGAGGCACCGCCGCAGGTGCACGCGGCGTACGTCGCCGCGCTCGCCGACCTGCCGCGCTACCTGCCCGGCCACGGCTACGTGACCGCCGGGCTCGACGTGCTCCGCGAGCGCGTCGCCGCCCGGTACACCGCCCGCGGCCTGCCGACCGCCCCCGACGAGGTGCTCGTGACCTCGGGGGCGATCCACGGGCTGCGGCTCGTGCTCGGCGAGACCGTGACCCGCGGGGACCGGGTGCTCGTCGAGAGCCCGACGTACCCGCTCGCCCTGGACGTCGTCCGGCGGGCCGGCGCCCGGCCGGTCGCGCTGCCCGTCGAGGACGGCTGGGACCCGGACGCGGCCGCCGAGGCGCTGCGGAGCACCGGCGCCCGGGCCGCCTACCTCATGCCGGACTTCCAGAACCCGACGGGCGCCCTCATGACGGACGACGTCCGGGAGCGGCTCGCGGACGTCCTGGCCCGCGCGGGCTGCCTCGTCGTCGTCGACGAGACGACCGCGGACCTCGACCTGCGCGGCCCGGGGGCCGTCGCACCGGCACCGTTCGGGGCAGGGCGGCGACCCGGGCAGGGCGCGGGCGTCGTCCATCTCGGGTCGTCGAGCAAGACGTTCTGGGGCGGGCTGCGGGTCGGCTGGGTCCGCGCGGACCGCGCGCTCGTGCAGCGGCTCACGGTCGCCCGGGCCGCGGACGACCTGGCCTCCCCGCTCGTCGAGCAGCTCGCGACGGCGCACCTGCTCGACGTGGTCGACACGTTGCTGCCGCAACGGCGGGCGCTCGTCGCCGCCCGCTGCGCGGCGCTGCGGGGCGCGCTCGCCGAGCGGCTGCCGCAGTGGGAGGCGCCGATGCCGGCCGGGGGCCTCGTGCTGTGGTGCCGGCTGCCCCTGCCGCGCAGCAGCGCGCTCGCCGCAGCGGTGCGGGATCTCGGGGTCACCGTGACGCCGGGGCCCCGGTTCGGCCCGGACGGTGCGTTCGAGTCCCGGCTGCGGATCCCGTTCGCCCGTCCCGAGGCCGACCTCGTCGCCGCCGTCGGGCTGCTCGCGCAGGCCTGGCACGGCGGCGCGGTGCCGGGCGCGGCGGGTGCGGGCGCCGTCCCGGCCGGCGCGGGCCCGGCGGCGCTGTGACCCGGCGGCGCCGTGACCTGCCGGCCGGGCGGCGGACCGGCTCCGAGGTGTAACGGTGCGGCCCCCGGGCGACACTGACGGGGGCGCCCACCCGTCGCCGGGAACCACCCGGCGGCCGGGCGTGTTGGCACCGTTGCCCGCCGATGCGGCGGGAGTTGTGAGAGGCAGGAGATCGCAGTGTTCGGTTCGCGCTTGAAGACGACGATGGTCACCGCCGAGGACGCCCTGAAGGGCCGCGACGCCCGGCCGTTCCCCGTCCCCGCGCGGCATGCCGTGCTCGGCACCCCGCTCGAGGGCCCGTGGCCCGAGGGCACCCAGGTCATCTACGTCGCGATGGGCTGCTTCTGGGGCGCCGAGAAGGCGTACTGGAACCTCCCGGGCGTCGTGACGACCGCCGTCGGGTACCAGGGCGGCTTCACGAAGCACCCGACGTACGAGGAGACGTGCACCGGCCGGACCGGGCACACCGAGACGGTCCTCGTCGCGTACGACCCGGCGAAGGTCTCGACGGAGAAGGTGCTCCAGACGTTCTGGGAGCACCACGACCCGACCCAGGGCTTCCGCCAGGGCAACGACCTCGGCACCCAGTACCGCTCCGCGGTGTTCTGGACGACGCCCGAGCAGGAGGCCGCCTACCGCGCGACCCGCGAGGCGTACCAGAAGCGCCTGTCGGAGAAGCGGTTCGGCGAGATCACGACCGAGGGCCGCCCCGCCGCCGAGGCCGGGCCGTTCTACTACGCCGAGGGCGACCACCAGCAGTACCTCGACAAGGTGCCGTGGGGCTACTGCCCCGACCACGGCACCGGGGTCAGCTGCCCGATCGGCCTGGGCGTGACGTCCACGGACTGACCGGTCATCGATCCGGCCGCCCCGGGCGGCCGGACCGCACGAACGGGGTGACCTCCGCGGCAGCAGGCCGTGGAGGTCACCCCGTCGTCGTGGACGGCGTGCTCAGGCGTCGAAGAGGGCGCTCACCGACTCGCCGTTGTGGATCCGGCGCACCGCCTCGGCGAGCGCGGGCGCGATCGAGAGCACCCGCAGCTTCTCGGTGACCCGCTCGGGCGGGATGGGGACCGTGTTCGTGCAGACGATCTCGAGCACGTCCTCCTGCTCGGAGAGGCGCTTGAGGGCGTCGGTGGAGAACAGGCCGTGGGTGCACGCGACGCGGATCGAGCGCGGGCCGAGGTCGCGGAGCATCCGCAGCAGCTCCAGGACGGTGCTGCCCTTGGCGATCTCGTCGTCGAGGATGATCACGTCGCGGTCGGCGATCTCGCCGATGACGTCGCTGATCTGCACCCGGTCGTCGGGGAAGCGCTGCTTGGCCCCGGCCGCGACGTGCGCGCCGAGCATCCGGGCGAACGCGGCCGCCTCCTTGGCGTTGCCGAGGTCGGGCGAGACGACGGTGGTGCGGCTCAGGTCGTACTGCCGGAAGTGCTGGGCGAGCTCGCGCAGCGCGTGCAGGTGGTCGACGGGGACCGAGAAGAAGCCGTGCACCTGCGGCGAGTGCAGCGTCACGGCGAGCACCCGGTCGGCGCCTGCGGTCTTGAGCAGGTCCGCGACGAGCCGGCCACCGAGCGAGATGCGCGGGGTGTCCTTCTTGTCCGACCGGGCGTAGGCGTAGTGCGGCATGACGACGGTGATCCGCGCCGCCGAGGCCCCGCGGGCCGCGTCGCACATGAGGAGCAGCTCGACGAGGTTCTCCTGCGTCGGCGCGACGAGCGGCTGCACGAGGAAGACGTCCCGTTCGCGGCAGTTCGCCTGGAGCTGCACCTCGAGGCAGTCGTTGGCGAACCGGCTGACCCGCACGCCGCTCTGCGCGACCCCCAGGTGCTCGCAGAGCTCGGCGGTCAGCTCGGGATGCGCGCTGCCGCCGAATACGACGATGTCCTTCACACCAGTCCCCGCAGGTAGTGATCGGTGGGCGGTGCCATCGTAGGTGGGGGCGAGGCGGGCGCGGCCCTCAGCCCCGACCGCGACGTACCCGAAGATCGGGAAGCGTCTCCTGTCGGAAGCGTGTCACCCGGGCAGCGCCGGCGCGAGCCCCAGCCACCGGGCCAGGCTCCTCAGCTCGGCGCGCACCGCGGCCGTCATCGCCTTCGTGAAGGGGACGTCCTCGTGGACGGCGTCGACCCGCAGCACCCCCGCGGCGCGGTCACCGGTGGCGTCGATCTTGCCGACGAGCCGGTCCTGGTGGAGCACCGGGAGCGCGAAGTAGCCCCAGCGGCGCTGCGCCGCGGGCTTGTACATCTCGAGCTGGTACTCGAACCCGAAGATCTCCAGGGCCCGCTTGCGGTCGTGGACGAGCCGGTCGAACGGTGACAGGAGCGCCGTCCGGCCGGCGAAGGGCGCGTCGAGGTAGGCCGGGTCGACCCGCCAGGTGCCCTTGACCCCCTCGACGACGGCCGGCTCGCCGGCCGAGCCGACGTGCTGGGGCTCCATCGGGTGCTCGGGAGCCTTGGCCCGCGCGATGCCGAGCGCCCGCAGCCGGCGCTCGTCGCGCTGCCGGGCGGCCTCCTCGGCCGGGATCGCGGGGAGGTCGGGGTACACCCGGGACGCGAGGTCCCACAGGCGTTCGCGGCCCTGCCGGCCGGCGACGGCGACCTCGCCGCGGGCGACCATCGCGCCGAGGAGCTTCTCGACGTTGCGGCCGTCGGTCCACCCCGTCGAGCGCCACGGGACGGCGCACGTGTCGGGCAGGTCGCGCATGAGCAGCGGTCCCGAGGCCCCGAGCCGGGCGAGGATGTCGCGCCGGCACGCGTCGTTGGCCTCGACCCACGCGATCCGGTCCCACTGCCAGGGGCGCAGCTCGCCGCGGCCGGGCCAGTCGGCCATGTCGGCGGCGAAGAGCGCGACGTCCTCCGCGGGCCGGACGAGCGCCTCCAGCTCGACGAGGTCGCGGCGGTCGAGCGCGGCGCGCAGGTCGGCCGGCGCGTAGCCGGCACCGAGCCTGCTCCACGCGACGAGGTCGGCGTTGGGCGCCACCGACGCGGTCGGGTCGAGCTGGAGGAACGTCAGGTGCCGGACGAGCCCGACGAGGTCCGCCGGACGGTCGGCCTCGAGGAGCTGGGCCCGGACGGCGACCCGGCGCGCGTCGGCCCGGCTGAGCCGGTGCGGTGCGGTCACCCCGGGCAGGCTAGCCCGGCGCTCCGACGGCGCCCGACCGTCCGTCGCCGCACCCGCGCGCCGGCCCCGCGCACCCGGCTGATGGACTGTGCCGGTGAACGGGATCTTCTGCGTCGACGGCGCGGCCGCCGAGCCGCTCGCCGGGACCGCGCCGCACCGGCCCGTGTGGGCACTCGTCGAGCACCCCGGGCCGTGGGGCCGGGAGGCCGTGCTCGACGCGCCGTGGCCGGGCGACGGCGCAGGGGCGGCGCTCGCGGCGCTCACCGACGGGGCAGGGGTCCGGGTCGTCCTCGGACGGCGGCCCGGTGCCGGCGAGCGCGGGGCGCCGCAGCGGCCGGCCGTCGTCCTCGCCCGGTACGGCCCGGGCGGCTGGACGGCGACCACGACCCTCGACGCACCGGCCGACCTGCTCGACCTCGACTGGGCCGGGCTCGCCGCGGCCCCGTCCGCACCCGCGGGCTGGACCGACCCGGGCCCGGTGTGGGGCATCTGCACGCACGGCACCCGGGACGCCTGCTGCGCCCGGCTCGGCCGCCCGCTCGCCCAGGCCTTCGCCGCCCTCGAACCGGCCGGCACCTGGGAGATCTCGCACTCCGGCGGGCACCGGTTCGCGGGCGTCGCGCTCGACCTCGCGGCGGGCCTGGTCTACGGCCGGGTCGGGACCGCGGACGCCGCGGCGCTCGTCCGCGCGCACGGCGATGGCCGCATCGTCCGGCACCTGCTGCGCGGGGCGCTGCACCGGACACCGTCCGCCCAGGCCGCGGAGGCCGCCCTGCGCGACCACCTCGACGAGGACCGGCTCGCCGCCCTGACCCTGCTCGACGAGGCGACCGAACCGGGCGGCGGCCGGGCGAGCACCTGGAAGCACACGACGGCGGACGGCGCGACGACGTGGCGGGTCGTGGTCGCCGAGGAGCCGCTCCCGCCGCGGCCCGCCTCGTGCGGGAAGGCCCCGGAGCCGGCGAGCGCGTGGCGGTCCGTGACGGTCGACACGGTCTGACCCTTCGGTGGCCGGGAGACGAACAGGCCCGTTCACCTCGGTGACGTAGGGTCGACGGATCACTGGTGCACCACCGAAGGAGCCCCCCGTGGCACGCAAGAGCAGCAAGCGCACCGTGACCCCCGAGGCAGCGGCGGAGCGCGCCGGACGCCGCGCCGCGAAGGCCGCCGAGACCGCCGCCGCTGC
>NZ_MWLL01000023.1 GCF_002198675.1 Kineosporia sp. R_H_3
GTCCGGGGCGGGCTCGTCGACCGCATCGGGCTCGGGCTCGGCAGGCCCGGTCTCGGCGACGGGCTCGGTGCCGGAGTCCGTGACGGGCTCGGTGCCGGAGTCCGTGACGGGCTCGTCGTCCGGCGCGGCCTCCAGTGCCGGCTCGTCGTCCGATTCTGCGTCAGGCTCAGCGTCCGGCTCGGCGTCCGGCTCGGCGTCACCGACAACGGCGGTCTCGTCGTCCGGTGTCTCGTCGCCCGGCTCGCTGGTCGTCACGTCCTCAGGGACGCCCGGACCCCCGGCCTCGGTTGCGTCGCCCTCCGCGGGAGTCGCAGCCTCGTCCGGGGGCAGGTCGCCAGGGGGAACGTCGTCCTCGGCAGCCATCGACGCCTCTCAGTCGTCCAGAACCAGTACCCGTGCGTGGAGCACCGGCCGCTGCGCGAGGGCGGCCCGGACGGCGCGGTGCAGGCCGTCCTCGAGGTACAGCGTCTCCCGCCACTGGACGACGTGCGCGAAGAGGTCTCCGAAGAAGGTGGAGTCCTCCGAGAGCAGCTGCGTGAGGTCGAGCGTCGTCTTCGTCGTGACGAGCTGGTCGAGCCTGACCTGCTGCGGTGCGATCTTCGCCCACTGGCGCGGCGTCGTGTACCCGTGGTCCGGGTACGGACGCGTGTCGCCCACGCCTTTGAAGATCACGCGGTCGATTCTACGGACCCGTACGCTCCCGGCACGGTTGCCATGCCCTGACGGGGCACCCGGTCGTAGGCTCGGCCCCGGTCAGGCGTGACCGGCACGGCCCACCAGCACCCGAGCGGGGAGTCCCGAGATGTCGTCGCAGCAGCCCACAGACGTCGCCGCCGTCGTCCGGACGGGGTACGCGTTCACCGGCCCGGCGCTCGAGCTGGGGGCGCTGCTCGTGGACGGCGAGCCCGTCGTCGACGCGCAGGTCCGGGTCCCGCTCGGGATGCTCAACCGGCACGGTCTCGTCGCCGGGGCCACCGGTACCGGCAAGACGAAGACCCTGCAGCTCATGGCCGAGCAGCTCTCCGCGAACGGCGTCCCGGTCTTCATGGCCGACATCAAGGGCGACCTGTCGGGCATCGGCCAGCCCGGCCAGCCGAACGAGAAGCTCACGGCCCGGACGGCGTCCATCGGGCAGAGCTGGGTGCCGACCGGCTGCCCGGTCGAGTACCTGAGCCTCGGCGGCCAGGGCAGCGGCGTCCCGGTGCGGGCGACGATCACCTCGTTCGGCCCGACGCTGCTCGCGAAGGTGCTCGACCTCAACGAGACCCAGACGTCGAGCCTGTCCCTCGTCTTCCACTTCGCGGACGAGGCGGGCCTGGCCCTGCTCGACCTCAAGGACCTGCGCGCCGTCATCCAGTTCCTCATCTCCGACGAGGGCCAGGACGAGCTCGAGGGTCTCGGCGGGCTGTCCAAGGCGACCGCGGGCGTCATCCTCCGTGAGCTCATCGCCTTCGCGGACGCCGGGGCCGACGTCTTCTTCGGCGAGCCGGAGTTCGACACCCGGGACCTGCTGCGGACGGCGCCCGACGGCCGGGGCGTCGTCACGTGCCTCGAGCTGCCGTCGGTGCAGGACAAGCCGGCGCTGTTCTCGACGTTCCTGCTGTGGATGCTCGCCGACCTCTTCGAGGACCTGCCCGAGGCCGGTGACCTCGACAAGCCCAAGCTCGTCTTCTTCTTCGACGAGGCGCACCTGCTCTTCCGGGACGCGAGCAAGGCGTTCACCGAGCGGATCACCCAGACGGTGCGGCTCATCCGGTCCAAGGGGGTCGGGGTCTTCTTCGTGACGCAGTCCCCGAAGGACGTCGACGGCGACGTCCTCGCCCAGCTCGGCAACCGGGTGCAGCACGCGCTGCGGGCCTACACCCCGGAGGACGCCAAGGCGCTCAAGGCGGCGGTCTCGACGTTCCCGAAGTCGTCGTACGACCTCGAGGAGCTGCTGACGAACCTCGGCATCGGCGAGGCGGTCATCACGGTGCTCTCCGAGCGCGGCGCCCCGACCCCGGTCGCCTGGACCAGGCTGCGTGCCCCGCAGTCGCTCATGGCGCCGGCCCCGCCGGAGGCGCTGGCCGCCGCGGTCGCGGCGTCCCCGGTGCAGTCGAAGTACGGGACGGCGCTCGACCGGGAGTCGGCGTACGAGAAGCTTCGCGCCAAGCTGGCCCCGCCGCCGTCGGCCGAGAAGACCGAGGGGGCGGCCGCCAGACCGGTGCCCGCCCCGGCACCCGCGCCGCGCCAGGAGCGGGAGGCCCCGCGCCGGCCGGCGAAGGAGGAGGACGGAATCGTCGAGAAGGCCGTGAAGTCCTCGGCGTTCAAGAGCTTCCTGCGCTCGGCCGGGACGGTCCTCGGGCGCGAGATCACCCGGAGCATCCTCGGGACGGCGAAGCGCCGCCGCTGACCGGCCGCGCCGTCGTCCGCCCCGCCGCACGCCCGCCCGCTGCCGCCGCCCGCGCCCTCCACGGGCGGCGGCAGGTCCTGGGGCGCGGGGGTCCGCACGGTCAGCTCCCGGGCGCCGGGTCGACGACCGGCGGCACGCGGACGTCCTCGGCGTGCGGCACGACCGCCGTCGGGGCGCCGGGGGCCAGCGTGAACGTCATCGTCGGGCGGAACGTCGGCGCGAGCGTGATGGTCGGGTCGATCGCGGCGTCCGAGCCGGGGGCACCCGGTTCCGGGGCGTCCGTCGGGCCGTCGGTGGGGCCGTCCGTCGGCCCGTCGGTCGGCGCGTCCGTCGTGGCGCCGCCGCCCGGCGAGGAACCCGAGCCGGCGCCGGTGGAACCGGCCGAGCCGCCCTTGGAGCCGGCCTTGGAGCCCGCCTTCGGGGCCTTCGCCGC
>NZ_MWLL01000230.1:0-19638 GCF_002198675.1 Kineosporia sp. R_H_3
GCCCCGACCCGTCGCAGGGCCCCCGGAACAAGCCCGCCCCGGTCGACTACACCACGGACAAGGACGCCTACGACGCCGTCAACCGGCGCCTCGGAGTCCGCGGCAGGTGATCCAGGTCCGGGCGACGCTCACCGGCGACGGGGGCGGCTATACACGGATCGAGGTCACCGGCCACCAAGGCTCCGGTGACGGCGGTGACGGCAAGGTCTGCGCCGCCGTCACGACCCTCCTGCGGTCCCAACTGGCCTACCTGGACCACCTCGCCCAAGCGTTCCCGGACTCCCTGTCCGTGAAGATCGAAGAAACGGAGACACAACCATGTCCAACCTGACCGCCCAGGCGGCCCGCGTCGAGCGGCCGGGCTGGCTCCGCGTCCCCTTCCAGCGGGCCGCCGTCGCGTCGCACGACATCGTCGCCGCGCTCCCCGCCCGGCTGCAGGCCGCCGTCCCGGGCAACTACTGGGAGGCCCGCTTCCGGCAGGCACTCGTCCCCGAGTTCCTCTACCCGACCCTCGCCGACAGCGAGCCCTTCCAGGGCAAGATCGGCCAGAAGAAGACCTTCACGCGCGCCGGCGTGATGACCCCGGACCCGACGCCGCTCGCCGCCGGCGCCGACACCACGAACGGCTCGTACAACATCGAGCAGTGGACCGTCGAGCTGGCGACCTACGGCAAGTCGCTCCCCACGGACATGCTCACCAGCAACGTCGAGCTCGCGTCGCAGTACGCCCAGGACGTCACCGCCCTCGGCATCCACGCCGGCCAGACCCTCAACCAGGTCGCCCGGAACCGGCTCTACGACGCCTTCGGCGGCGGCCGCACCTACGTCCGGACCACCGGCACCAGCGACACGTCGGCCGTCGTCCGGTCCGTCACCGGCTTCGCCTACGTCTCGGTCAACGGCGTGCTCACGCCGGTGTCCCCGACCAACCCGCTCGACGTCGTGATCTACCCGGCCGGTGGCGGGACGGGCGTCGCGAACACCGTCACCGGGGTCAACACGGGCACCAACACCCTCACCCTGGGCACCGCCCGTGCGGACACGGTCGGCGACTCGATCGTCGCCGCCAACGCGCCGACCACGATCCGCCCCACCGGCAACACGATCTTCGACCTCTCCGGCGCCAACGTCGCGACCCTGGACATGTTCCTGTCCGCGGTGGGCCGGCTCCGCGAGATGTCGGTGCCGGACGTCGACGGCTACTACGTCGCGCACATCGACCCCGTCACCGAGCTGCAGCTCTTCCGCGACGCGGACTTCAAGAGCCTCCACGCGGGCCGGTTCGACTCGCCCATCTTCCAGGGGCTGTCGCTCGGTCGCTTCGCCGGGATCGACTGGGTGCGCAACAACCAGGCGCCCACGGTCCTGGGTGGCACGCACTCCTCGGGCGGCACCGCCGGCACGGTGAAGATCCGGCGGCCCATCGTCCTCGGCCAGGGCGCGCTCGTCGCCGCGCCGCTCGAGGGCCAGGGCGCCCTGCTCGACGGCTCCGGCGTCCAGGACGTCCCGAACATCTCGATGGTCGAGGTGTCCCCGGGCGTCGAGGTCTCCATGATCGTGAAGCCGCCGACGGACAACCTCCAGCGGCAGCTCGTCACGTCGTGGGCCTGGACCGGCGACTACGGGGTCCCCACCGACCTCTACGCCGCCGCCGGCGACCCCGCGCTCTACAAGCGGGCCGTCGTCATCGAGCACGCCGGCTGACCTCAGCAGTCCCCATCGTCGGCGGGCCCGGAAGGGGAAGCCGGGCTCGCCGACGATGGTCAGCCGTTCCACCGCCGCAGCAGTCACACGAGGAGAGATCAATGGCCGGCACCGCCCTGGTGGACTTCACCGTCTGCCACCCGACGACGCTCCAGCGCTTCGTCTACGTCACGGGCGACCCGGTCGACCCCTTCCACGAGTGGTGGATGCGCGAGCAGGGCTGCCCGATCTCCCCGGAGGACGACACCCCCGGGGCCGCCGAGCACCCGGAGGACGAGCAGCCGGAGGACGAGCAGGCGGAGGACGAGCAGGCCGCGCCGGAGACCCCGCAGCAGGTGCTCGGTGCGACGGTCGCCGCGGCAGACTCTGCCGACGACCCGTCGGCCGCGTTCGACCCCTCCCAGCACACGGTGGCGGACGTCCTCGCCTACGCCAAGGCCAACCCGGCGCAGGCCCAGCAGGTCCTCGCGGCCGAGCGGGTCGGCCGCGCCCGCACCACGATCCTGTCCGAGCTGGCCTGACCAATGCCGCTCACGCTCGCCACCCCCGCGCAGCTGCGAACGCACCTGCAGGACGCGGCCCTGGACGAGCAGGCGGCGCTCCAGGCGATCGCTTCCGCAGCGGGCCTCATCCGGGCCGTCTCCAAGCAGCAGCTTGACTTCGTCGCCGGTGACATCGTCGTGATCCCGGGCGGGGAGCGTGAGGTCGTGCTGCCCCAGAGGCCCGTCGTCGTCAACCTCAGCAACCCGCTCACCGTCGTCGAGCTCGGCGACGTCGAAGCCACTGGCGTCACGGTCGTCGAGGGCCGGCATTTCCGGCGGGTCGGCAGCCGCCTGATCAAGGCCCAGCGCTCCCGGTACGACGCCTACGCCGGGGCCGAGCACATCGCCTGGCCGCCCGGCCTGTGGGCGCCATGGGTCCAGGTCACCTACAGCCACGGCTACGCGACCGACGCTGACGTCCCCGCCGAGCTCACGGCCGTCGCACTCGACACCGCAGCCACCTACGCCTCCAACCCAACGGGCCTGCGCTCCGTGGCACTCGACGGCGAGGTCACCCTGACCTACGGCACCGAGACGCTCAGCGCCCCGCGGTCGCTCGTCGACGACCTGCGCAGCCGCCTGCGAGGCATCGGTGTCCGCCGCGGCGGCGCCTTCTCCGTCACGCCCGGCTGAGCGCCGGTCCAACCACCACCCCACCCGAGGAGCAGCCCCGTGGGCGACACCGAGACCTACAGCCTGCAGGCGAGCCGGCCCATGCGCGTCCAGACGGACGGCTCCAGGATCGGCAACACCAAGGAGTGGGCTGCCCTGTCCGGGCTGGTCCCGGCGGCCGGCCAGGAGTGCAAGGACATCGAGGCCGGAACCGTGAAGATCGGTGACGGCGTGAAGAACTACGGCGCGCTCACCGCTCTTGCCGGTGGCGGCGGGGGAGCGGTCTCCTCCGTCGACGGCCAGACCGGCGCAGTTTCACTGACTGGCACGTATGCCCCGCTAGCGAGCCCGGTGTTCACGGGCAACCCGACGGCGCCGACGCCCTCGCCGGGCGACAACGACACGAGCGTCGCCACGACGGCGTTCGTCAACGCGGAGATCGCAGCAGACGCGGTCGCCAAGTCCACAGCAACCGCCAAGGGCGACCTCCTTGTTGCGACCGCTGCGGCGACCGTGGGGGCTCTCGCCGTGGGCGCTGACGGCACGGTGCTGACGGCCGACGCGACGCAGGCGACCGGGGCGAAGTGGACCGCGGTCCCGACGCCCGGCCCGTCGTACAACATGCTCCCGCAGAACGCGAAGAAGTGGCGGGCGGCGCTCGCCAAGGTCCGGGCGGGGACGGCGAACGCCCGACTCCTCTGCGTCGGCGACTCCACCACCGCAGGCCAGACCGCGGCCAACTGGGGACAGAACTACCCGTCGGTCGTCACGGACATGCTGAACCGATACTACGTTCCGGCCGAGCAGACGTTCGTGTTCCCGCGCCCCTCGGCGGGCCCCGCGGCGGACCCCCGGGCGACGATGGGCGCCGGCTGGTCCAACAGCTTCGGCTACTGGCAGGCGACGACGTCCGGATCGGTGTTGACCATCCAGCCGTCGCAGTTCACCGGCCCGCCGACGGTCGACACCATCGAGATTTGGTACATCAAGAACACCGGCCGCGGGGACTTCACCGTCAACGTCAACGGCGGCGCGACCCTCGCCACGATCAGCGCCCTTGCCGGGTCCCTGAGTGTCGGCAAGAGCACAGTGACGTTCACCGCGGCGTCGGCGCCGAGCATCAACCTCGTGACGGTGAGCGCCGCCGAGGTCGACATCATCGGCGTCAACTGCTTCCTGTCGACGAAGACCGTCGTTCAGGTCGGGAACTGCGGCCAGGGCGCCGCGAAGGCGCAGGACTGGGTCGGGACAGGCTTCGCGTTCACGATCCAGAACGCGTTCGTGAACTACCTGCCGGACTTGTCGATCATTGACTTCGGCATCAATGACGCGGGGGCGTCCAGGACGTCGGGCCAGTTCTCTACCGACATGCAGTCGCTCATCACCAGGGCCGTTGCAGCCTCCGGAGACGTGATGCTCAAGAGCATGGCGCCGTCCAACGGGGCGCCGTACACGACGTTCGAGCCGCAGTACATCCCGGTGCTCAACGCGCTCGCGCAGTCCAACTCTCTCGGACTGATCGACGTCTATTCGCGGTGGCAGTCCTATGCCGTCAGCAATCCGCTCGGCTACTACAGCGACGGCCTGCACCCGTCGTCGTTCGGCTACGCGGACATCGCTCAGGCTGTGTTCAACGGGCTGCGCAGCCTCTAGGAGCCGTGCCACGGGTCGGGGCACCCGCAGTCGATGCCGCCCCACCCGTCCTCGGCGCTGACCAGGGTGCCGCACGACGACAGCACGGGACGCCCGAGACGGCGCAGCAGCCACCCCCACGGATGGTGCGAGGCGGTCCGTGTGTGGCGGCAGGCCGGGCAGGTATCCACGGCCGAGCACGCTACGCCGCCGCCCGGCTCGACACGCCGCGCCCGCCCATAGCGACGGTCAACCAGCGGTCTTACACCTACCAGAGAGGCACCAGAAGATGATCCCCAGCATCGGCCGGCTCGTGCACTACACGCTCACCGCGGAGGACGCCGAGGCGATCAACAAGCGCCGTGCGGACGCGCAGGCGAACCTCGCGAAGGTCCGCGAGGACTCGATCGGCTACGTCCTCCACGTCGGCAACATCGCCGTCGCCGGGCAGGTCTACCCGATGCTGATCGTCCGCGTCTGGGGTGACCTGCCGGACTCCTGCGTCAACGGGCAGGTCTTCCTCGACGGCACCGACAGCCTCTGGGTGACCTCGGTCGGCCAGGGCGACGGTCCGCGCCACTGGCGCGAGGCTCCGCGGGTCTGAGGATGACCTCGGCTCTCGGCCTCGGGCGGGGGTGCACCTGCTGCCAGGTGTGGATGGGCATCATCCCGCCGCCTCCGTGCCCGGTCCACGCACCCCGACTTCCCGCCGGGGCGGTGGTCGTAGTGCCGTGCCCGTGCGGGTGCGGCCCCAGCGCGACACACGTGCCTCCGGCCTGGCTGTCGCTGCCTCAGATCACCTGCTGAAACCGCTTCCAAAACCGCCGGTTACCGATGGCTACGAAGGAACCATCCGGGCGCGGCAAGCGTCCACCACAGCGACAGAGAAGGCCCGGCCAGCGCTGTAACGCTGACCGGGCCCGCCGGAACACCAGCTGATACCTGGAGCCCGACATGGACGACGCTACCCGTCTGCCCGCACTCCCGACCGCTGACCCGCTCGCCGACCCGGCGAACCTCGCAGCGGTCAACTTCCTCGGCCAGTACCTCAACCGGAACACGAGGTCCGCCTACGCCACGGACCTGCGGCTGTTCTTCGCCTGGTGCTCCGCCCGCGGCCTCCACCCGCTCCGCGACATCCAGCGGCCCCACGTCCAGGCGTTCGTCATCCACCTCCTCGAGGAGCGCGGCAACAGCGCCGCCTCGGTGGTCCGCCGCCTCGGCACGGTGAGCGGCTACTACGACCTCGCCGTGCTCGACCGGTTCATCGAGCACTCGCCGGCGTACCACCTCAAGCTCCCCAAGGTGCACGTCGACCCCGCTCGTCAGACCTGGCTCAACCGGTTCGAGCTCGGCAGCCTGCTCCGCACCGCGCGGGCCGGGACGCCGACGGACTGGGCGCTGGTCTCGCTCATGGGCACGATCGGGATGCGCGTCTCGGCGACCTGCAACATCCGCGTCGAGGACATCACCACCACCGAGCTCGGCTACCGGATCCTGCACACCATCGGCAAGGGCGACAAGCCCTCGGTGAAGGTGCTCCCGATCCCGGTCATGCAGGCCGTGGACGCCGCGGTGGCCGGCCGGACGAACGGCTGGCTGCTCCTGCGCCGCGACGGGTCGCAGATGACCCGCCGGTCCGCGGACCGGGTCCTGCAGCGGCTGTGCCGCGAGGCGGGGATCGCGAAGAAGGTCAGCCCGCACTCCCTGCGCCGCTCGTTCGCCACCCTCGCGCTGCAGGCCGGCGTCGACGTCCGCGTCGTCCAGGACGGCATGGACCACGCCAGCACCCGCACCACCCTCGGCTACGACCGCCTCGGCGTCGAGCTCCACGCCCAGGCCTCCCACACCGTCGCCGCCATGCTCGCCTCAGCCAGCTAGCCCCTCGAGGAGGCGGCCCGTGTCGATCCCCGCCGCGCTCGCCACGGGCCGCCGCCTCGCCGACTCCCTGATGGTCGACGCCTGCACCATCACCCGGACCACGGGCGCCGGCGCCCAGAACGAGACGACCGGGAAGATCACCCCGACGACCAGCACGCTCTACACCGGGCCCTGCCAGGTGCGCATGCCGCCGAACGCGGCCGAGACCCCCGAGGTCGGCAACCGCACCGCCACGGTCCAGCAGGCGATCGTCAAGGTCCCCGTCGCCGTCGTGGACGTCGCGATCGGCGACGTCGTCACCATCACCGCCTCCGCGCACGACGCCGAGCTCGTCGGCCGCGCCTTCCGGGTCGGCGCCCTCCACCACAAGACGTTCAGCACGGCGCGCAAGCTCGTCGTCGACGAGATCACCGCCTGAGCAGGGGAGGGACGCCGTGGCCCGCGACATCGACGTCACCGCCGACATCACCCAGGTGACCCGCCTCGCCGCCCAGCTCGCCGGCGCCGGCCGCCGCGCCGTGCTCCCCGCCGCCGAGCTCGTCGCGACGACAGCGACCGAGGTCCGCGACGACCTGCGCACCGCGGCTCGCGGGCACGCGACGTTCCCGTCGTTCCCCGCGTCGATCACCCACGACGTCCGCGGCCTGGACGCCGAGATCGGCCCCGACAAGCAGCGCCGCCAGGGCGCGCTCGGCAACCTCCTCTACTTCGGGACCAGCCGCACAGGCCCTGCCCTCGAGCACCCCGGCCGAGCCCTCGACCGCGCCCTGCCGGGCTTCGCCCGGGCGCTGGCGCAGGTCGGCGAGGACGCGATCGGCAGGGACCGGTGACGATCCGTGCGCACATGACCGGTGTCCTCGCCCTGGTCACCCCGCTCGCTGGGTCCCCGACGCTCCTGCCGGTGTTCTCCTCGGCCCTCGACGACGCCGGGCAGCCCCCGACGTCCGGTCGGCCTGACAGCCGCTGGGTCGTCGTCGACTTCGATGGGCTGCCGATGGCGAACGACCGCCTCGGTGGCTATTCGGCGAACGTCGACGGCCTCGTCTACGTCCGGTGCTTCGGCGACACCGTCCGCGAGGTCGCCTGGGCGCAGGAGAAGACCCGCGCCGTCCTCCTCGACGTCGTCCCCACGATCCCCGGACGGTCCGTCCAGGCGCTGCGCATGTACTCCGCGCAGCGCCCTACCCCGGACCGGGACGAGCCGACCCCGCTGTTCGCCGCGGTCGACGTCTACACCCTCTTCACCGCCCCGGCCGTCGGCGCCTGAGCGCGCCCAGCCGGGACCGCACGTCCGCGCCGTCTGGCGCACCCATCCACCGCAACGTCAGGGAGCCCTCATGCCCGCATGGGTCCGTGTCCGCCTGCCCGGAGTCGGGACCTGGTCCCAGCGCGACGACGTCCCGATGCGCGAGGGCGCCGAGGTGCTCGCCGGCGTCGAGGCTCTCGACCCCGCGGGCCGCGCGCTCCCCGACGTCCCGGAGGGGGCGCTCGAGGGCGCCAGCGACGAGGACTTCGGCGAGTGGCTCGAGCGGGGCGCCGCCAGGCCGGACGACACCAGCCCCGCCGCACCGCCCGGGGCCACCGCCGAGAAGGCGGCCACCACGCCAGGGGACACCAAGGCCGGGACGCCCACGCCCACCGGCACGACCAGCCCGAACAAGGAGTAGCCGACCATGGCCCGTCCCGCAGCCGTCGCAGCCGACGGCAACATCCGCGTCGCGTTCTGCACGACGCTCACCCCCGCCGCCCCGACCGCGGCCCAGCTCAACGCCGGCATCGACCTGAGCTTCTACCTCACCCCGGACGGGCTGCGGCCCGCGTTCGACGAGGCGAAGATCACCGACGACCGGCTCGCCGACACCCAGACGTTCGAGAACCGCGGCCGGGTGACGAAGTCCCTCGACAAGCTCCGGTACGTCAACAACCCGACCAGCGCGCCGGACAACCTCGCCTACTCCGGGATGCCCCCGGGCACCGTCGGCTACCTGTGCGTCCGGTACGGCGTCGCCGCCGCCACCGCGTTCATCGCCGGCCAGAAGGTCGACGTCTGGCCCATCACGGTCGGGGAGCGGCTCAAGGAGCCGCCGGAGGCCAACTCCGTCCTCCACGTCTCGCAGTCCGCGTTCGTCACGAACACCGTCGGCGAGGACATCACCGTCGCCTGACGACGGCCCAGCAGCCCCGGCGCGGCGTCCGTTCCCCTGGCGGGCGCCGCGCCGGTCCCACACCACCACCAGGGGACTCTCCAGGGGAGCAGTCATGACCGAGCAGCACAGCATCGACAGCAGCACGTTCGACGTCGACGCCTGGCTCGAGGCCGCGGCGCCACCGCAGCGGTCCGTCACCGTCTACGGCCGCGCCGACCTCGTCGCCCAGCTCGAAGACCTCGTCGCCGAGCGGGACGCCGCCCAGCTCCGCGCCTCCACGGTGCCGGTCCAGCGCGGCCCGATCGACCCGCGTCTCGGGGGCGTCGTCGCCGAGACCGAGGACGACCGCGACATCGCGTTCCTCGACGACCGCATCAGCGACATCCGCGCCGCGCTCGAGGGGTCGCGGCTCGTCCTGCACCTGCGGGCCCTGCTGAACGAGGAGCGGGGCGAGCTGCTCAAGAAGCACCGCGCCAGCGAGGACGACGACCTCACCCCCGAGGGCGCCCGCGCCTACGAGCACGACGCCATCGCCCTCGCGCTCGTGTCGCCGCCGATGACCACCGCCCAGACCGCGCGCCTGCACACCCGCATCGGTGAGGCGCAGTGGGCAGCGATCGGCCGCACCCTCGAGCGGGCGAGCTCGGAGACGATCGACGTCCCTTTGTCGCGGCTCGGCTAGGGGAGCACCCCGCACTCCTGGTCGAGCTCCGCACCGCCCGCGCGTTGGGCGTCCGCCTGTCCGAGCTCCGTGCCTGGCCCGAGCACGACTACAGCACCGCGGTGGCCCTGACCCTCTACGAGGACGGCCTCTGCCACGGCTGCGGTCACCCGCTCGCCGAGACGACGTCGCTGGACGCCGACCCGAACGCGCAGGACCGCACGCACCACTACGTCGCCCCGATCCCGACCCGCTGCCACGCCTGTACGGCGATCGGGCTGCTCACCCCGGAGTACGACGAGGCGCCCCAGTCGGACGCGCTGCGGTTCCGCGCGGAGCGCATCGACGACCCGCGAGACGACGAGCACGAGCACACCGAGCAGGCCGGCGGCACCGCCGCGCCCTGACCCCCCTTGACGACCGTGAGCCGGAGGTGAGCCGTGGCCCTGTTCGGCGGCGACCGCTCCGTGGCGGTCCGGCTCACAGCGGACGTCAAGGGCTACGTCGCCGGGATGGCGGCGGCCTCGAAGAAGGCGCAGGACTTCGGGAAGGCCGCCGTCGAGTCCGCGGGGAAGCACCGCCGGGCGTTCGACGAGATCGGCACCAGCGCCATCGGTGCCGGCATCGCGATCGGTGCCGTCGCCACCACGGCCGTCGTCGCGTTCGCGAAGTTCGACCAGGCCATGAGCCGGGCCGCCGCCGGCACCACCGCCACCGGGGCCAGCCTCACGGCGCTGCGGGAAGCGGCCCTCAAGGCCGGCGCGCAGACCCAGTACTCCGCGACCGAGGCCGCTGACGCCATCACCGCCCTCGGCAAGGCGGGCGTCGGCACCGCAGACATCCTCGGCGGTGGCCTCGACGCGTCCCTGTCGCTCGCCGCGGCCGGGCAGCTCGAGGTCGGCAAGGCAGCGGAGATCGCCGCGACGGCGATGACCCAGTTCAACCTCAAGGGCAAGGACATCGGGAAGGTCGCCGACCTCCTCGCTGCCGGCGCTGGCAAGGCGCAGGGCGACGTCACCGACCTGGCGAACGCCCTCAAGTACGTCGGGCCCGTCGCCGCGTCCATGAACGTCTCCATCGAGGAGACCACGGGCGTCCTGGCCCTGTTCGCCAGCCAGGGCATCATCGGCGAGCAGGCCGGCACCAGCCTGCGCGGCATGCTCGGCTCGCTCACGTCGCCGAGCGAGGCCGCAGCCGAGCAGATCAAGGCGCTCGGCATCAACCTCTACGACGCGCAGGGCTCGTTCCTCGGCCTGCAGAACGTCGCCGGGCAGCTCCAGGGCGCCCTCGGTGGGATGTCCGACGCGCAGCGGGACGCGGCCCTCGGCACCATCTTCGGCAACGAGCAGATCACCGCCGCCAAGGTCCTCTACGCGGGCGGCGCGGACGCCGTCAAGGAGTGGACCACCGCCGTCGACGACACCGGGTTCGCAGCGCAGCAGGCGCAGCTCCTGATGAACAACCTCGCCGGCGACGTCGAGCAGCTCAAGGGATCCTTCGAGACCGCCCTCATCCAGTCCGGGTCCGGCGCCAACGACGGCCTCCGGGCCCTCACGCAGACCGCCACGGACGCCGTCAACGTCTTCGGGGTGCTCCCGGAGTCCGTCCAGAAGAACACCGTCGTGATCGCCGGGGTCACGGCCGCCACCCTGCTGCTCACCGGCGGCATGCTCAAGGGCGCCGTCGCCGTCAAGACCATGCAGACGAACATGGCCGAGCTCGGTGTCTCCGCGGGGCGTGCCCGCGGCGCGATGGCGGCCCTCGGCAAGGCAGCCACGGTGGCCACCGTCCTGTCGTTCGCCCCCGACATCTCCGCTGCCGTCGACAAGAGCGCCGGGAACGTCGGCGACAGCGTCTCCCAGATGGCCCTGGAGCT
Organism: Kineosporia sp. R_H_3; assembly: GCF_002198675.1. GTDB lineage: Bacteria > Actinomycetota > Actinomycetes > Actinomycetales > Kineosporiaceae > R-H-3. Next base: position 11,056 of record NZ_MWLL01000230.1, read on the forward strand.
CGCGAAGTTCGGCAAGGGCTCCGACCTCGCCGGTGAGGCCGCGAAGACCTTCGGCAGCGACCTCGACGGTCTCGCCGACCGGAACATCGGGAACCTGTACACCAAGACCCTCGGCCTCAAGCAGGCCGTCCAGGACCTCTCCGGCAGCAACGGGTTCTTCCGGAAGGACCTCCCGTTCCTAGGGTCGCCCGAGGCCACCCAGATCGAGCAGTACTCCAAGGCCCTGGCGCAGCTCGCGCAGTCCGACGCGCCCGCCGCCGCGCAGGCGTTCGACCGGCTCTCCTCGTCCGCAGGGCTCACGAGCGACGAGACGAGCGCGCTCCTCGACCTGATGCCGCAGTACAAGGACTACCTCACGCAGGTCGCCACGCAGCAGGTGTCGTCGGGGGAGTCCGCCGCTGGCGCCGCGGACGCCACCAGCGTCCTCAAGGAGCAGATGGCCGGCGCCTCGTACAGCGCCGAGCAGCTCGCGCAGGACCTCACCGACGCCAACGCCGAGGCCTCCGGGTACGCCGACGCCGTCCTCGACGCCCGGTCCGCGACCCGCGACTACCAGGCGGCCCTCGACGACGCCCGCGCCGCGCTCAAGGAGAACGGCAAGACCCTCGACGACACCACCCCGAAGGGCCGCGCGAACGCCGCCGCCCTCGACGCCGTCGCCGCGGCCGCCCAGCAGCAGGCCACGGCGATCCTCAACAACAAGGGGACCCAGGAGGACTACCGGGCCTCCCTGGTGAAGTCCCGCGAAGAGCTCGTCACCATGGCCACGAAGTTCCTCGGGTCGAAGACAGCCGCTGAGAAGTACGCAGACTCGGTCCTGCAGATCCCGAAGAAGGTCACCACCACCGTGACCTTCACCGGCGCCGGCACCGTCAAGGACAACCTCGACCAGATCCGCGCCAAGGTCCGCGCCCTCACCGGCCGCCGCTTCAACATCGACATCGGCGCGCCGGGCGGCACCGCCCTCGCCGACGGTGGCGTCATCCACCGGTACGCCGGCGGCGGCTTCGAGAACCACACCGCGCAGATCGCCCGCGGCGGCCCCATCCGCCTCTGGAACGAGCCCGAGACCGAGGGCGAGGCGTACATCCCCCTCGCCGGCTCGAAGCGCTCCCGGTCCAAGGCCATCCTCGCCGAGGTCGCGAAGATCTTCGGGATGGTCGCCTACGCAGACGGCGGCTTCGGCCAGGCCACCCCCTTCGGCCTGTCCGACGTCTCCCAGCGGTACGAGGCGGCACGCCCCAAGCCCATCACCGCGAAGGACTACACCGCGGCCATCAACGCCGCGAAGAACGCCACCCTCGCCCAGCAGAAGGCAGAGCGCGACCTCCGCGCCGCCCGCGCCGCTGTCACCGAGACGTCCGCCGCGCAGAGCCGCGCAGAGCGGTCCCTGGCCGCCATCCGCCGCAACACCCCCCGCGACACCAAGGCCATCCACGCCGCCGAGGACCGACTCGACCGGGCCCGCCGGGCGTCCGCGTCCGCGCGCACCCGCGAGGCCAACGCCGAGGGCACCCTCGACCGGGCCCGCCGCACCAAGACCACCGCCCAGGCCCGCCAGGCCGACGCCGTCACCCGGAAGAACGCCCCCAAGGGGTTCTCCCTCGCCGGGTACACCAAGGCGCTCGCCGGGACCGTCGCGCAGACCACCGCGTTCCGGGGGAACCTCAAGCGGATCGCGGGCCGCGGCGGCAACCAGCTCGCCGCGCTCATCGAGGGCATGGGCGACGACGGCATCCAGCTCGCTGCCGCCCTCGCGAAGGCCAAGCCCGCCGAGTTCACCCGCGTCGTCGCGCTCCTGCGCCAGCTCGACCCCGCAGCGTTCGCGCCTCCCGCCGCCGCGCCGGCGTCCGGTGTCCGGACCATCGCGTTCGCAGCCGGCGGCATCGAGAACCACACCGCGCAGATCGCCCGCGGCGGCCCCATCCGCATGTGGGCCGAACCGGAGACCGGCGGCGAGGCGTATATCCCGCTCGCCGCATCGAAGCAGGCACGCTCCCGCATGATCGCGTCCGATGTCGTCGACCGCCTCGGCGGCGCTGTCGCCTGGTCCACCGCCCGCGCCGGCGGCCGCGGCAGCATCTCCGCCGCACCCTCCGGAGCGCTCGCCACCGGGGCCACCCCGACCGTGTCCGTCGGCACCATGCAGCTCATCCGGGGCGGGCCGCAGGACGTCGCGTCCGAGCTCATGTTCCGCTTCCGCGCGGCCGGCTGAGAGGGGCTGAGCGCACCGTGGCCGCAGACACCATCGACGTGACGTGGACCGACACTGGCGGGACGATCCTGCTGTCCCACGAGGGCCCGTACATGGTCGCCGGGCTCACTGGCTGGGAGGACAGCCCCGGGCCCCGCGTCGACGACGTCGCCCGGGCGAACGCCCACGGCTCCCACGACGCACCGGTCTGGGCGTCTGCCCGGAACCCGGTCGTCGAGGGCTACTGCTACAGCCCTGAGGACCGCAACGCGCTCCTCGCCGGGCTGCAGTCGGGGATCCACCTCGGTGGGCAGGCGCAGCCCGGGACGCTCGCCGTGACGTTCGCCGGGCGGACCCTCTCCGCGACCGGCCGGGTGCTGCGCTGCGGGACGACCCTGAAGAACTGGGGGCCCGGGCACTTCGGCTGGCAGGTCGAGTGGTGGTGCCCCGACCCGCTGCGGTACGCCGACGCACAGCTCGGGTCCACGTCGCTGCCCAGCGACGCCGGGGGCCTCGCGTTCCCACTGTTCGGCGGGACCAGCCTCCTCGAGTTCGGTGGCCTGTCCAGCCCCGGCCTGCTCGTCCTCGACAACCCGGGCACCGCCGACACCTGGCCCACCCTCTACGTCACGGGCCCCCTCGTCGGCGGCTTCGAGCTCGTCGCCCTCGAGACCGGCCGGCGGATCCGCTGGGAGGACGACGTCCCCGCCGGCGTCACCGTCACCCTCACCTCCCGCACCGGAGCCGTCGCCTACGACGGCGTCCCCGGCTACGACGGCAACCTCACCCTCCGCCAGTGGTGGCCGATCCCCGCAGGCGACACCCGCACCGTCCAGATCACCCCCCTCGGAGCGCCTGACCCCGCCGCGCAGCTCGCGGCGACGTGGGCGCCCGCGTACTGGTAGGAGAACCCGCCGTGGCCGCCAGGGACCCGCTCTTCGTCGTCGGCCCGGCCGGCGCCGGGCAGACCAGCCCCACCGAGGCACGCCTCGCCCTGTCCGGGCTCGTCGCCCCCGCCAGTGGTGGCGTCGACGTCCGCACCGGCGTGTTCTGGGGCCCCGGCATGACGACCCTCGTGTCTGGGACCGCGGCCATGACGTACAGCGTCGCCGCGTTCCAGGCCGTCGCGAACCGCGGGACCGCCGCCCTCGGCCCCTACCTCGGCGCCAACGACGCCACCGCGACCGTCATCACGGGAGCCGCGCCCGGCACCGTCGGCACCAAGCGCATCGACGTCATCTGGATCCGGTTCCCGGACGCCGAGCAGGGCGACGCCGACTCCACCGCCGTCCTCGGCGTCACCCAGGGCACCGCGGCCGCCTCGCCGACGGTCCCGTCGATCCCCACCGGTGCGCTCGCTCTGGCCCGCGCGGAGGTCCCGCAGGGCACCACCCGCACCGACTCCGGGGTCACGTTCACCCAGGTCGCCCCGTACACCTCAGCGGCCGGCGCCCCGATCGCCATCCGGAGCTCGACCGAGCGGGCCGCCCTCACCCAGTTCGACGGGCTGCTCATCTACCGGATCGACACCGGCCGCTACGAGGTGTCCGTCGGCGGGAACTGGCTCACCGCGATCGACCCCAACGCCTGGCAGTCGTACACGCCGGCCCTCACCGCGTCGACGACGAACCCGACGCTCGGCACCGGTGGCAGCATCACCGGCAAGTACATCCAGGTGGGCAAGACCGTCCACTTCCGGATCGCCGTCACCTTCGGCACCAGCCCCAACGCCGGGTCCGGGTCCTACCGGTTCTCCCTGCCCGTCGCCAGCGTCGCCATCACCTCCGGCGCCGGTGAGGCCCCCGCCCGGGCCATGCTGTGGGACAGCTCCGCGTCGTCCCGCGTGCCCCGCGCCGCCTACACGTTCTCCAGTACCATCGTCAGCCTCCTCGACGAGTCCGGTGCGCTCGTCGGCAGCGCCGCCCCCTGGACGTGGGCCGCTGGCGACATCATCACCATCCACGGGACCTACGAGGCCGCCTGATGCCCGTGACGTGGCTCGTCGGCGACCTCGCCACCGGCCGGGTCACGAACACCATCCCCCTCGTCGGCGGCACCTGGACCGACACCCTTGACGCGGCCGGCAGCCTGGGCGGCACCCTCGCCCTCGCCGACCCCGCCGTCGCGGCCCTGCGGCCCCGTGTCATCGCCCAGCCCGGGCGCACGTTCCTCGCCGCCGCCTGGACAGGCACCGACGGCGAAGAGGAAGCGATCCTCGCGGCCGGCCCGATCTGGGTGCACTCCTACGACGACGACAAGCAGACCCTGCAGATCGGCGCGGCCGGCGCCTGGTCCTACTACGACCACCGCAAGGTCCTGCCCGTCCTTACCGGCACCCAGACCCCAGCCGGTGTCGAGCTCGCCACCTCCGACGTCACCCTCGGCACCATCGCGAAGAAGCTCGTCGAGGTCGCCCACACCCACACCGGTGGCGCCCTGCCTGTCGTCCTGCCCGCCGACATCGCCGGCGTCGAGGCCCGCACCTACCCCGGTTACGAGATGGCCTGGGTCGGGGAAGCGATGCGGGCCCTCACCACCATCGAAGGCGGCCCCGAGATCGCCTTCACCCCACGCCGCTCCACCGCCGACCCCAGGAACATCGAGTGGGTCATGCGCACCGGCACCGACACCAGCCCCCTGCTCACCCAGTCCGGAGCCGACTGGGTCTGGGACCACTCCGTTCCCGGCTCCCGGGTCGTCAGCCTCAGCGTCGACGTCGACGGCAGCAAGGTCGGATCCCGCGCCTGGGCGCCCGGCTCCGGGTCGGGGGAGTCCCGGATCATCGGCCGCGCCGACGACCCCACCCTCACCGGCCCCGGCTACGTCCTCCTCGAGGTCGAGGACACCGCCCGCGACGGCATCGAGAACCTCGCCACCCTCAACGCCTACGCCACCGCGCTCGCCGTCCGCTCCAGGACCGCACCCGAGTCGTGGAGCGTGAAGGTCCGCGCCGGCGGGCACCCGTCCCCGGGCATGGTCCGCCCGGGCGACTGGGCCCGCATCGTCGTCGGCACCCACCCGTACCTCGACGAGGGCGAGCAGCGGGGCCGCATCACCCAGCTCTCCGGCACCGACGACGGGGACCTCACCATCGCGTTCCAGCGGGAGATCTGATGGCCGGCGGCTACCAGCACACCCCCCGCGACATCGAGGCGCTCGTCGCGCAGATGCGCGACATGCAGCGGCAGATCGACGCCCTCCGCGGCGCCGCGGCCGCCCGGAACACCACCATCTCCGGCGGCGCAGGCCTCACCGTCCGCGACGGCGGCCGGTTCCGCGTCATCGACCCCGACGGCGACACCATCTTCGACGTCGGCGCCTTCACCGAGTACGCGCCCCGCGTCGACGGCAAGCCCCAGGTCGGGTGGGTGCTGCGCCGCGACTCCGGAGAGCTCGTCGCCTACTGCATCACCAACGTCACCGGCGGCAAGCAGTCCTGGAACTGGCTCGACATCAGCGGCAACGGGATCATGGCCGACGACGCCGCGTCCGAGGTCGGCCTGGCCCGGCCCTACATCCCGATGCCCTGGGGCGCCGCGCAGGACACGTCCTGGCTGAGCACCAGCTCCGCGACCTACGAAGACCTCTACCGGGCGCAGGTCTGGCGGCAGCACCCCCGCCTCGAGGTGTCCATCGGCTGCTGGGCAACCACCGCCGGCACCACCGGCGACGTCCGGTTCGTCCTCGACGGCACCCCCATCGGGCCCGTGAAGTCCGCCACGAACGGCGTCATCTTGCTCTCCAGCGACGAGATGTCCGTCACCGCGATCGGCGCCCACCTCACCCGCCACACCCTCACCATCCAGGCCCGCCGCACCGCCGGCGCCGGAGCCATCCGCGTCGGCATGTTCGGCGCCTGGGGCATCCAGTCCTGACCGACTGAGCCCCCCGCTGACCAGCACCACCCCAGCAACCCCCGGACCTCGAGGAGCACAGCGTGCCCACCACCCGCACCGTCCAGACCATGTCGATGACCGCGGCCGCGCCCACCGTGTTCACCGCGGACGCCACCGGCGACAAGTTCGCCGTCGGGTCCGGCCCGGTCTTCATGCGCATCACCAACGCCAACGGCTCGTCCCAGACCTGCACGATCGACGACCCGAACAGCGTCAGCCCCGAGGGCGCCTCGTCCTGGAACCCCGACGTCGTCGTCACCATCCCGAACTCCACCAGCCGCGTCGTCAAGGTCTCCGACGGGCGCCGCTTCGGGAACTCCGCCGACTCCGGGCTCGTCTCGCTCGCCTGGTCCGCTGCCACCGGCATGACCTTCGAGCTCTACCAGTAGCACCCCCGAACGCCCCGGTCCGGCCTCCGTGGGGGAGGCCGGACCGGGAGCCAGCCACGCCCGGATCCGCCCAGGGGAAGGACCCAGCCATGCCCACGCCCGACCAGACCGACCTCGCCGCAGCGCTCGCGGCGCTCGCCGCGGACCCGCTCGCCGGCGACCCGACCGCGGTCCCGCCGCCGCTCGAGTCGACCGGCCCCGCCGACGACGAGCCCGCCGACCAGGAGCCCGACTTCGAGGAGGTCGACGTCCTCGACTCGGCCGCCGACGAGTCCCTCGCCGATCCCGCCGTCCAGGAGGTGTGATCCATGACCACCGTCACCGCCGTCCTCAACCGGGCTCGCGCCGAGCTCGGCTACGTCGAGGGCCGCGGCAACGCCACGAAGTACGGCGCCGCCTACGGCCTCAACCACGTCCCGTGGTGCGCGGAGTTCCTCTGGTGGGTCGGCCGGCAGGCGTCCGGTGGCGACAAGCTCATCCCGCAGATCGCCTACACCCCGGCCATGGCCCGCTACTACACCGAGCTCGGCCAGTCCCGGTTCGGGACCACCCCGCGGCGCGGCGCCATCGCGTTCTTCGACTTCCCGGACGGCATCCGCCGCATCCAGCACGTCGGCCTCGTCGAGAAGGTCCTGCCCGGCGGCCGCATCCAGACCATCGAGGGCAACACCAGCAGCGGCACCGCCGGATCCCAGTCCGACGGTGGCGGCGTCTACCGCCGGATCCGCTCCACCAGCCTCGTCGTCCTCTACGGCTACCCCGCGTACACCGCCGAGGCCGTCGTCCGGCCCGCCCCGAAGACCGGCCGCGACACCAGCCGCCACCTGGAGCCCCTCGTCGTCGACGGGGTCTGGGGGAGCGCGACCACCCGCCGCCTCGAGCAGTTCCTCCACCTGCGCGTCGACGGCCGCATCGACGACACCCTGCGCCGCGCCGTCCAGCGCTGGCTCGGCGTCCGCGTCGACGGCGTCTGGGGCCGAGTCACCCGCCGCGCCCTGCAGAAGCGCCTCGGCGTCACCCAGGACGGCGTCACCGGCAAGGCCACCACCCGCGCACTCCAGCGCTACCTCAACCGCAACCTGTAGCGCCAGCACCACCGGGGCGGCCCACCCGGAGCACCACGACGGTCGAGCACCACGGCCGCACTACCAGCCGAACGACCGCCGTCCGGGGGACGGCCCAGCCGACAGGACACGACGCCGCCATGGCACACACACCCGGATCGCCCACGTGGCGGGCCCGGCTCCGGCCCGCAGCCGCAGACATCCACCCCGGCCTCGCCGGAGTGGTCGCCCTCGAAGCCGCAGCCCACACCGGCCTCGCCGCCGACGCCCTCTTCGGACAGCACCTCTCACCGACCTGGACCTACTTCGGCGGCCAGGCCGGAGTCACCGCCCTCGGCGTCGCCCACGCCGTCATCGTCGTCACGTTCCTCGCCGGGCTCTACGGCCCCTGGGGACTGGCACGCATCGGGTTCCTCACCTCCGTCACCACCTACACCGTCTCCGCCGGCCTGTTCCTCTCCGCCTGGGCTGCCCAGCTCGCCACCCAGAGCCGATGGACGTTCGCGTTCCGCGACGCCGTCTTCAACATCGCGCTCGCCGGCATCAGCGCCGTCGCGTTCCGGGAACCCCTCGCGCCGCCCTGCCCCGACCTCGCCTCGCACCTCCCGGCAGGTGCCCGGTGAGCGTCCTCGGAGCGATCGCCGCGGCCGTCCTCACCGTCACCGCCCCCGGGGCAGCGCTCATCGCCGCCGGTGAAGCAGCCACCGCCGGCGCCGGAACGATGTCCGTCATCGGCGCCGCCGCCGCCGTCCTCGGTGGCGTCGTCGGCACCTTCCTCACCGCCCGCAAGACCAACGGCGACCTCCGCTCCCAGGTCTGGAAAGACGCCTCCGACTGGATGACCCGGCAAGACACGCGGATCAAGGAACAGGACGCGCGCCTCGCCCAGCAGGACGCCCGGATCGCCGAGCAGGACACCAAGTTCGCGCAGGTCGCCGCGTACCTCCACCAGGACCGCGTCTGGCACTACGACGTCGAACGGATCCTCGCCGAGAACGGCATCACCTCACCCACAGCACCCGCACCCCCCGACTTCCACA
>NZ_MWLL01000230.1:19650-74859 GCF_002198675.1 Kineosporia sp. R_H_3
CCGACTTCCACACACCCCCAGGGAGCACCCGATGACCGCCTACCTCGCCCGCGTCCGCGCCGCGTTCGCTGCCGCCCTCACCCGCGACTGGTGGGCCGAGGTCGCCGAGGCCAGCATCCGCCAGGCCCAGCACATCGCCATCCCCTTCCTCCTCGTCGTCATCTCCACCGGCCGCGTCGACCTCGCCCTCGCCACCGGCCTGCTCCTGCAGCTCGCCGGCGGCGAGATCGTCGTCATCACCCGCCGGCTCGCCGCCCTCACCGTCCCCGACACCAGCGACCTCGTCACCCGCGTCATCGCCCGCGGCCTCGCCGCGTTCGCCGGCGCGATCGCCGGGTACGTGCTCACCGTGCCCATCGCCGGCGTCCTGTCGCTGGAGTGGCCGACGATCCTCGTGTCCGCCATCGGGTCCACCGTCCTCGCGCTCGTCCACGGCGGACTCGACCCCGCCGCCACCGACGTCATCGCAGGCGACGACGTCATCCTCGGCGAGCACCGGGACGGCTGACCCGTGCGGCGGTTCGTCCTCGTCCGCCACGCCGACGTCTCCGGTGTCTCCGGCGTGGGCACCGTCGCCGAGGGCATCGAGTTCTCCGACGGGCGCGTCGCCACCCGCTGGCTCGCACCCATCGGCCGACCCGCCCAGACCTGCATCTGGGACCGCATCGACGACGTCCTCGCCGTCCACGGCCACGCTGGTCTCACCGAGCTCCGCTGGGTCGACACGGCCACCGTCCACGCCGACCCCACCCCGACGCTCGCCTACGGCCAGCAGGCCGTCAGCGACCCCGGGACGCCCGTGTTCGACCGCATCCTCACCGGCCAGCCCGAACCTCCGCCCGCTGCCTGAACCCCGCCCACCCGGGGAAGCGCCCCGCCAGCCCACCTCACCGGGCCGGCGGGGCGCTCGCGGCGTTTGCGCCCGGACGGGTGAACGCCGCGCCAGGTCCGCACCCGCACCGTCGCAGGACGTCACCCTTGGAGGTGCAGGGACTGGCCCGATGCCAGCCCCAGCAACCGAGGAGGTCCCGGGCACATCCCCGGGCCGGGGGCCGGGACCTCCTCGGCCAGCACCGCGCAGCGCGTGAGTCAACCGCGCACCGTTCCGCGCACGGGTTTCGCTCAGAGCCGTTGTGCGTGAACGTGAATCGCGCCCGCAGCCTCCGATATCTGAGCGTTTCCGCGCGTAGGCTTTGAGGATGCAGAAGATCCCGACCCTGTTCGTCCGGGACCCCGACGACCGGGCGCACGTGCTCCCCGAGGTCAACCCGGAGTGCCAGTGGGTGCTCGACGGCGAGGGCGTCGCGACCCGGAAGTACGACGGCACCTGCGTGATGTTCGACGGCCGCGACTGGCTGGCCCGGCGCGAGGTGAAGGCCGGCAAGGCTGCGCCTCCTGGGTTCCGTCCGGTGCAGGTCGACGTCGTCACGGGCAAGGCTGTTGGCTGGGAGTGGATGGGCCAGTCGCCGTTCGCCAAGTTCTTCGACGAGGCGTGGCGCTCCGTAGGGTGCACGTGGAAGATCGGGACCTACGAGCTGTGCGGCCCCAAGGTGCAGGGCAACCCGGAGAACTACGACCGGCACACCCTGGTCGAGCACCGGACAGCGGACCGGTTCGACCTGCCCGACCGGTCGTTCGACGCGCTGCGCCGGTGGCTGCTCGCCAACGACTACGAGGGCCTGGTGTTCCACCACCCGGACGGCCGGATGGCGAAGATCAAGCGCCGCGACTTCGCAGGCGGATAACCAGCAGGTAAGGGGTTCAGATGAGCGAAGGACGCGGGCCCAAGCAAGCACGGCTGCTGGTCACACATCCCGACGGCCCCGACGTATCCGGTCCGCTGCTCGACGTCGAGCCGGTCGAGACGATCATCGCAGGCACCACGCCGGGATGCCGGTCGGACTGCACCTGTGGCGACTCCTGCCACTGGTGAGGCCGGTAACCGAGCGGTTACAGGCCTCGCGCGTAGGCTGGAACCGGTGTCCTCAGCGCCATACTGCGCCGGCTCTGCACCCGGGAACGACCTGGCCCCCGAGGCCAGCGGCCCCCGGCTCTGTACCCCGGGCAGGGACAGACGGCAGAGTGTGGAGAACCCCACGGCCCGCACCGTGGTTACGTAACTCGCTGAGGCCGCCACCGGGCACGGCATGATGCCGGGCGTGAGCCTGTTCATCCGCAACACCGTCCGCGCGGCCAGCATCGTCGGCAGCGTGACGACCCCGCCCGTGGCCGAGCGACCGCAGGTGGTCGCGTCCCTCGACCTCGGAGCAGCCGACCGGACCGACGCCCCCGGCCGGGCACTCGGCTGGACCCAGACGGCCGTCCTCGTCGAGGTCCGGATGAACGACGTCAACTACCAGGTGTGGCTCCCCGCCGGCGACGTCCGCCGCGCAGACGACGAAGCGCCCCCAGCCTGAGGCTGGGGGCGCTCGCTGCGTTCCTCACGCGGCGTCGTCGACCTGGCGGACCCAGAGCTGGCCGTCGGGCATGTCCGCGAAGAACACGGGCACCCAGACCCGCCAGTCCTTCCAGACCGGCACGACCACGACGAGCACGACGTCGACGAGCCACCAGTACGGCACGCGCGCGCCGAGAGCGACCGCGGCCGCCGTCCCGTACAGCAGCCACCGCAGGCCGGGGTCCGCACGCCACACGTCCACGAGCGTCGCCTGCCGGGTCTGCGCCTCCGTCGCCAGCGGGTGCGGGTGCCCAAGCGGCTCTTGCCGCGCCCACGGGCCACGCCGGCGCGGAGCGTCAACGAACCCGACGACCTCACCTGCCACCGTCGCGCGGTCCCGGACCGCCACCGTGCCGCTCACGCTGCCTCCTCCTCGAACACCGACCACGCCAGCACGCGCACCTCGGGAACGTCGTGCTCCGCGGCGAGCTGCGCCGCCACGTAGGCCACGTCGCCCTCGTCACGGATCGGGCGGGGCACCTCCAGCCGGTGCGTCAGCAGCGCACCGTCGACCGCGAAGAGCACCAGGTACGTCACGCCGACCACCCCGCCACAACCGTCGGCCCCGCGACGACCCCCGCGCTCGCCGCGACCACCCACACCCCGAGCGGCACCAGCGCCACCCCCGTCACCCGCTCGAGCAGGCCACCGCAGCGGAGCCCGACACCCAGGTGCGCCCACCAAGGCAGCACCGGCACGCCAGGCCCCCGGCCGGAGAACCCATCGGCCCGGCCGAACACCAGGTCCCCGAGCAGGTGCGACCACCAACCCGCCACCAGGGAGCACAGCAGCAGCCACACCCACCCGCCCCGCTCCGGGACGTCTCCGAGGACCAGGACGGCGCTCGCGGCGGCCGGCCACGCCCACCAGTGGGTGATGCCCCGGTGCTGCATCGGCCGGCCCCTGCCGAGGAGCTCGTCCGGTGTGACCCGGTCGGCGAGCCGCCACCCTCGGTACTGGTCGGCATCCGGGGACAGCCGGCCGGCCGCGGTCACCGTCGCCGAGCCGAACGCAGCCCCAGCGACGAACCCCAGCGCCCGGTGCGTCGAGCCCATCACGCGGCAGCCTCCTTCGCCTTGATGTGCTCGAGGGCCCGCTGCGCGGTCTTGTGCGCGTGCGGGCCGTGGTCCTCGAGCTGCTTGATGGTCGGGAGGGTGCCGTGCTCCTCACGCCACGCCCGCGCATCTGCGATCGCCCGCTCCCGGGCGCCCGGGTTCCGTCCCGGACGTGCCCGCACCTGCGTCACCAGCGCCAGCCCCCTCGGGCCCGCGCTCGCGGACGGCGCCACCGCTGCCGTGTCGGCGGCGGGCTGGGCGGGAGCGGCCGCCGGTGTGTCGATGCGCGGCTTGAGGGTGGCCCGGGTGGTCGTCGGGCGCTTCGCCTTCTGGTCGATGTTGTGGATCCGCCACGCGACGAGCAGCGGGACGACGCTGCAACTGGCGGCGAGCAGCGGCACCAGGTGCCCCTCGCCCGGTACCCCGGACGCCCAGGCGCGCGGCGACGCGTAGATGGCGTGCGAGACGAGCACCGACACCGACGACACCACCACCGCCGGCCCCATGTCCTTCCGAGACCGGACCGCGGCGAGCACGTAGGCGTCCAGCGCCACCGGCGCCAGCCACGCCACCCACGCCGGCCACCCGACCGCCAGGGCCAGCGACCACTCCGACTGCGCCACCAGGCCCATCGCCGCGAGCAGCGCGACCGGTGACAGCAGCCGCCCCGCCTGGTCCAGTCGCCCCGACGACACCTGCGACTCGCTCACCGCTTCTCCCTCCACGACGACCCTTCCTGGATCGCCAGCTCCTGCGCTCGCCGCCACACGTCAGCGGCCTCTCTCGTCCAGAACCGCGCCCGCCACGGGTCAGCGCGGTCGCCCTCGGCTCGGCGCTCGACGACCGCGACCCAGGGGCGCCACGTGCCGATCCACTGCCACCAGCGGGTCGGCACCGGCCGGATGCGCCGCACGTAGGACGTGTACTCCCCGGGCAGCACCTCCACCGGCCGCGGCACAGGCGTGGGCTGCGCCGGCGGGGCCGCGTCGCTGTCGCGCTCGGGAGCGGTCACAGCTGCGTCACCCAGCTCCCCGCCCACACCCCGACGAGCACCAGGCCCGCGAGAACCCACGGCCGCCACGACCTCGGAAGCGCGCTCACCGGACCACCCGGCACGGCAGGCCGTCCTGGTTGATGGGCCCCTGGTAGCCGCACTCCTCGCGGTACCAGAAGAGCCGCCGCTTGGCCTCGGTCATCCGCTTGTCGAGGCCCAGCAGCCGCGCGGTCCGGGAGAGCTTCGGCTGGTAGTCGGCGGGCATCGGCGGCAGCTCCGTCGCCGCCGGCGCCGTGTACGCGGCCAGCGGTGGGCGGCCACCGCCCCGCGCCCCGGGGAGCGGGCCCGCCGCCCGTGGGCCCCGGTCGTGTGTCGGGCACCGCTTCCCGCCCTCGGCCGTGGTCTGGCACATCAGCTGCCCACCTTCTGCTCAAGCGACCAGCGGCCGCCGTAGCGCTTGTCCTTCGTGAGCCCCCGCATCCGCGGGAGCAGCTCGTAGACGCGGCTCTCCGAGAGCCGCGTCGCCACCTGGATCTCCTTGGCCGTCATCGGCCCACGCGCATGGAGCACGCCGCGGATCCGCGCCTCCGGGTCCGGGTCCCGCAGGTAGCCCGGCTCCCCGGCCGCCGGGACGTCGTCCCGGACGACCGCCCGCTCACCGCTGTCCTGCGGGCTCGCGGTCGCCGCCCGCGGCCACGCCTCCACCGGCCCGGCCGCCGGCGCCACGAACCCACCGGCAGGCCGCTCCCAGGTCGGGACGTCCAGGTGCTGCCTGCGCAGCGCCTCCGCGTCCTGCTGGTACTTGAAGCGCACGGGAGTCGGTACCGGGTGCGTCGGGCTCTGGAGGAACGCCACCCCGGGCGTCGACACGCTGATGGACGGCAGCAGTGAGTGATCGTCGAACATCGCGGTCGACGTCTGGGCGCCGGCTCGGAACCCGATCCGCACATTGAACTGGTCCCGCAGGGCCGTGCCACCCCGGTCCGCGTTGCCGAAGGCTGCCTCGGCCGTGCCCGGCTGGGACACCCAGATCAGGCCCATGAGGAACTTCCGCCACTCGAACGCGGCCACCCGGATCCGGTCCATGAACGGGTCCGTGCGCACCGCCCGCGGACCACCGTCGATGACCGGCAGGTGCACCGGGTTCTCCCGGGACGGCGGGATGACGTCGACACCCATCTCACGACTGAGTCGCTTCAACAGCGGCTTGCGGGCCTCGTGCTCGGCCATCAACCCGTCGAGCAGCTCGACGGCGTCGGCGATCGTCGTGGCGTAGGAGGCCGCGTACTTCTCCCACCCGGCCAGGGTCGGCCCGTCCTCGAGGTCGATGATGTGCGGGACGACGACCCCGGCCGTGCACGCGTCGAGGAGGATGTCGTTGAGGCCATACGTCTTCCCCGACCCCGACTCACCAGCGATCCAGATGCGCCGCGCACCCCACCCCGGAGTCCACAGGTCGAGCAGCGCCGGCGAGAAGTCGGCCAGGACGACGGCCGGCTCGATGGTGCCCTTGGCCACGTCCAGCGTCGGCCGATCCCAGACCACCGTCTGGCCAACCCGCGCCTCGCGCTGCTCGCGCTCGCGGTCGGCCCACACTGCGGTGGTGATGCGGACCTCGGCCTCGCCCTTGTGGCTGGCCTCGGCCACGGCCACGCAGTCGCCGTAGGTCAGGTAGACCGCGGCGATGACCCCTATGGCCTTCCGGACGTGGTCGACGGTCTGGGCGGTCCGGCCGAGCCTGACCGTGAGCACGATCTCCCGGAGCAGGCCATCCTCGTGGACGAGCTGGACGAGGCGCCGCTGGCCACGTGGCCGGACCAGCCGTGACCCGGGCAGCACGGCCCGCTCGGTGACCTTCCCGGCAGAGTCCTTCACGTCATCGGCCAGGCGCAGCCAGAGGTCGGCCCACGCGTCGGCCATGGCCACCCGCCGCCACCTCGCGGCCGCGTAGATGGCCACGGCCAGCAGCGGCAGCACCGGCACGGCAGCGGCCATCCAGTGCAGGCCACGGACCAGCAGGCCAGCCCACCCGGCCACTGCGAGGCCACCGGCCACGGCCACCGTCCACGCTGGCCACACCGTGGCCACCAGGACGACCCGCTTGAGTACCCACCTGGTCAGGCCCATGGCCACCGGGTGCTTGGCCTTGGCCTTCATCGGCACGTACACCGCACCGGCCGGCGACCCCGCGCCCATGGCCATGGCCTTCCCCCGGGCACCCGTCGACCGGCCACCCCCGGCCCGCCTCGCCCCGCGGTCCGACCGCCAGGCCGCCCACAGACAGACCAGCAGCAGCAGACCCCCGAGGGCCGCGTCCCGGCTCACCACGCACCCACGTAGGCGCGCGCATACGTGGCCCGGCGGCGGGGGGCGTCCGCCGCCGGGCCACGCCCGGCCACCCGCCGCGCGGGGCGGTGCGCGCAGGCGACCAGCACCCGACGGGAACATCCCGCCGGACGGGTGAAACCGCAGGTCAGAGGTGGATTTCCGGCCCCGGAATTGATATCGCGCGCAGGCGCGCAGCACGCGCGCAGCACGCGCGGTTGTCTCCTCATCGCCCCTGTCTCCGTCCCGGAATTCCGCCCGCGTGCACGCCCGCGCTCGCGGGTGCGCTCAGCGCTGCGTCGAGCTCGCGCTTGAGCGCGGCCGCGACCGTTGCCATGAGCGTCTCGGCCGGGATCTCGGCGCCGGCGCGGCGCAGCGCACCGGCTGCCTTCCTGGCTCGCTCCCACTGCTCGCTCGCGGCACGCCACGACGGGCTCGTGCTCTCCTGCTGGCTCGGCATCAGACCTCGTCCGGCACCCGCCCGGCAGCGAGGCAACCCCGGCACCAGCTCTTGTCGGCCTGGGGCGCGACCGCGCCGAGGTCGTCGCCGCTGACCGTCACGCCGCACCCGTCGCACTGCACCTTCGGCGGCCCACCCATCACCAGCTGGGCGAGCATCTCCAGCACGCTCACGCCGCCACCTCCTTCGTCGACCTCGAGGTGCTGCGCGGCTGCGCGGCACCCTGCTGCTCACCGGCCGCCCACTGGGTGATGGACACCCGGTGACCGCTCGGGTCCGCCTCGAACTGCACACCGTCCGGGTGCTCGACCGTCGCGTGCCTCGCCTCCAGGCCGGGCTTCTGGACGGCCGGCTTCCGGCAGACGTCGCACCACGGGAAGCCCTCAGCGCGCCACGCCCCCGCGAACGCCGACGGACGGCGGCCGACCCGCGAGGACTGCGCGCTCACGCGGCCACCTCCTGGACGTCGCCAGCGGCCGCGGCCGGGCGCGGGACACGCGTCGGGAGCAGACGGCGGCGCTCGCGCTCCGACAGCCCACCCCAGACGCCGAACGCCTCACGGTTGGCGAGGGCGTAGGACAGGCACTCCGTGCGGACCTCGCAGCCCATGCACACGCGCTTCGCGGGCTGCGTCGACTCGCCCTTGTCCGGGTAGAAGATCTCGCCGTCCACCTCGCGGCACAGGGACCGGTTCTGCCACTCCAGTGCGGCGACCCGCGCCGGCTCGATGGTGTCCGGCACCAGGCGGCGCATCAGGACCACACCCACGCGGATGCGCCGGCCCAGGCGACGAGCCCGGCGAGCACCGTGGCGGCGATGAGGGCGCGCAGGCGCACCCGTTCGCCGAACGTCTCGGGGCCCAGCGCGCAAGGGGCAGGCCACAACGGGACGGGGGACGGACCGCGGACGGCGCTCGCGGCGCGTCCCTCCGCGGCGGCCTGGTCCTTGCTCTCCCAGACGCGCAGCAGGGCGTCGGTGGCGGCCGCGTTCGCGGCGTCGATGACGCTGGCGAGCTCGTCCTCGGTGAGGTCCGACAGGTCAGGACCGTCGACACCGAGGACGGCGGGTCGGCCGGGGGTTGTGCGTGCGGCTGGCAGGATGCTCGTCACGATCGGTGCCCTCCTTGAAAGGGTTCCGGTCCAGGCCCCGTGCCAGCGCTCCAACGCTGGCCGGGGCCGCTCTGTATGGTCTCGGGTGCGGTGCTAGTCACCCGACTAGATATGACGCTAGCCTAGTCATGTGACTAGAGCAAGGGCCACCTGATGCACGCCGCTATCGTTCGCCTCATGCATCACCTGGTCGGGTCAGCCGAGATCGCTGCGATGCTCGGCGTCTCTCGGCAGCGCGTCGTCCAGCTCGCCCGGACGCCGGGCTTCCCCGAGCCCGAGGCCGACCTCAAGACCGGGCGCATCTGGTCCCGCGAGAAGGTCGCCGCGTGGGCGACGGCCACGGGCCGGACCATCGTGGGGGATGCGGCCCCCGGGAGCCACACCGTGACTGTGCGCTCGGAGCCGCTCACGGTGCGGCAGGATGGCGGGTCCTGACCGTCATCCCAGGGGGACCTCATGCTCCGACTCATCGACAACCCGCCGGCGCTGCTCTTCCTGCTGCTCGTTCTGGCAGCCATCGCCTTCGTCGTCCGCCTCGTCGTCCGCGGCATGCGGCGGCGACGGGGGCCGGGACGAGCGGCTCGCGCGCATCGAGGCCAAGCTCGACGACCGCACCTGACCAGCTGAGAGGACCCCCGTGGCCCGTCTATCTGTGCCTGCCGACCTGGACGCCGAGCCCGACCCGCGCGTCCTCGACCCGCGAACCTGGCTGGCCCTCGGGCTGGACCCTGCCGCGGCCTCCGCCGCAGCCAGCCCGTCAACGTGGGAACGGGATCTGTGGGCGGGGCAGCACGTCGTCTTGACGACGGCCGAAGGGGACCTGCCTGGCAGCCTTCGGGCGCCCGTGCGACTGACCGACGACGGTGGGCTCTACCGCACCGAGGTCGCGATCTACCCGCCGTCAGTCCCCCTCGCTCAGCCCGGCCGCCAGCGAGAGTGGGCCAGCGTCATCAACGCCGTGCTGAGGGCCACCGACTACGCGCGCCTCACCCATGAGATGGGCCGCTGGCACATCGACCACGCGCACCATGCCGGCACCACGATCCAGGCGAACGACTTCCCGGTCCTCGAGCTGCGCTTTGCGGCGTTCCCCGGGATCGTCCGCCCGCAGGGCTAGCATCTCCACCAGCAGGGTCGCTCCATGGTCTGGACGCCCGAAGATGAGGCCCCCCGTCTGGCAGCGGGGGGCCTCAGTCGTTCTGGTGTGTCACCAACCGCGCGCTCGCCACTCCTCGAGGTGGGGCCGCTCGTCGCCGATGGTCGTGTCGTTGCCGTGCCCCGGGTACACCCAGGCGTCGTCGACGAGCTCGGCGAACAGCCGGTGCTCGAGGTCACCCATGAGCGACGCGAAGTCCTCCGGCTGTGTTGTCCGGCCTGGCCCCCCGGGGAAAAGGCTGTCGCCGGTGAAGACGTGCGTGCTGCCGTCGGCCGGGCGCAGCACGAGCGCCACCGAGCCGGGGGTGTGCCCGCGCAGGTGGACGACGCCCAGCGACAGCGCACCGAAGGTCACCGTGTCACCGTGGTCGAGGCGGTCGTCGGGCGCGACGGGGAGCGCGTCGGCGTCGTCCCGACCGGCCGCCGTCCGGGCACCGGTCGCCGCGACGACCGCGGCGAGCGCACGGTGGTGGTCCCAGTGTTGGTGGGTCGTCACGACGAGGCCGAGACCCCTGCCGCCGTCGGCGGCGCCCTCCTCGACGAGCGCGAGGAGCCGCGGGGCGTCGTCCGCGGCGTCGACGAGCAGCTGCTCGCCCGTCGCCCGGCACGTGAGCAGGTAGCAGTTGTTGTTCATCGCCGACACGCTCGCCTTGCGGACGACGACGTCGGGCAAGACCCGGACGTCGGTCGGGCCGCCGGGGGTGACCTCACCGGTGTACGTCATGGCACAAGGATGACGTCAACGTAAGGACCGGGTCATCCGGGGGTGGCTCCCGCTACCGTGATCGGTGTGCCGGGGCAGACGGGCGTGCAGGTGGGGCGGAGCGCCGCCTTCGGCGTGCTCGCGACCTGCCTGGGCCTGCTCGCCCACGCTGCTGCTGGCGGCGCCGTGCCCGGGCCGGGCGCGTTCGGGCTCGCGGCCCTGCTGAGCGCCACGGCCGGTGCCTGGCTCGCGGTCCGTGCGCCGTCGCTGCCCCGCGCCGCCGCCGGGCTCGCCGTCGTCCAGGTCCTCACCCACGTGCTCTTCATGAACCGTTCGATGGACGGTGCGATGGACGGCGCCCCGATGGGGCACGGCGACGGCGCGACGATGACCGCCGCGCACGCCGTCGCGGTGGCGCTGACGGCCTGGCTGCTCACCCGTGGCGAGCGTGCGGTGGAGGCGGTCCTCGCCCGGCTCCGGGTCGCTCTGCCGGGTGCTCCGGCGGCCTGCGTCCCGGCGCCGTCGCACCGACCGGCCCCCGACGCGCACCACCGCCCCGCCTACGGGCGGGTCGTCGTCCGTCACCTGCTGCGCCGGGGACCTCCCGGGAGCCTGCCCGCCGTCGCCTGACGGCCACCGCCGGACGCCGCCCGCCTGCCGGGCCGCCGTCCGTGGCACCTGCGCACCCGCCGTCGGCCGGTGCGCCCGCTCCCGTATCCCCGCGCGACCGGCCGGTCCGGCGCGCCCAGCGAAGAGGTCTCCTCAGTGCACATGTCCTTCCTCGGGCGGCCCGGCGCCGCCCGGTCCGCCGCCGGTACCGTCGTCCTGACGGCCGCAGCACTCGTCCTCGCCGCGTGCGGCTCCACCTCGTCGGGCACCGGTGCGGCGGCGTCGCCCTCCGCGTCCCCGACGGCCGCGACGACGACCGGCGCGGCGGCGGCCGAGCCCGTCACCGTCGCCGACACCTGGGTCAAGTCCGCCGACAGCGGCATGACCGCGATGTTCGGCATCATCAAGAACACCGGCAGCGCGGACGTCACCGTCGTGTCCGCGACGTCGGACGCCGCCGACATGCTCGAGCTCCACGAGGTCGTCATGGTCGACGGCGCGATGAAGATGCAGCCCAAGAAGGGCGGCTTCACCGTCCCCGCGGGCGGGACCCACGAGCTGAAGCCCGGCGGCGACCACGTGATGTTCATGGGGCTCAAGAACCCGGTCAAGGCCGGTGACCCGGTGACGGTCGTCCTCACCCTCTCGGACGGCTCCGAGGTCACCGTCAACTCGGTCGGCAAGGACTTCACCGGCGCCAACGAGAGCTACCAGCCGACGCCGAGCATGTCCGGCTCGATGTCGAGCGGGATGTAGCAGTGAGCGGACCGAGTCGCCGGCAGCTGCTGACCACCGCGGGGGTGGCTGCCGGCGGCGCGGCCGCGACGGGCCTCGGGCTCGTCGCGGTCCGCGCCGCACGCACGGACGGGGCCGCACCGGCCACCGCCACGACCCCGGCCGCCGGGGCCACCGACGGCACATCGGGCGGCACATCGGGCGGCACCGCGGCGGCGGACGCCGCCCGGGCGCTGCGTGTCGAGCCGTTCCACGGCCCGCACCAGAACGGCGTGGCCACGCCGGCCCCCGAGCACGCCACCTTCGTCGCGCTCGACCTGCGCCGGGACACCGGCCGCGCGGAGGTCGCGCGGCTCATGCGCCTGCTCTCGGACGACGCCGCGTACCTCACGCAGGGCCGCGCGGCGCTCGCCGACACCGAGCCGTGGCTCGCGGCCCGGCCCGCGGGGCTCACCGTGACGTTCGGCTGGGGGCCCCGGCTGTTCGACCTCGCGGGGCTCGCCGCGCAGCGCCCCGCCGCGCTCGCCGACCTGCCGGCGTTCCGCGGCGAGAAGCTCGAGGACCGCTGGTCGGGCGGGGACCTGCTGCTCCAGGTGTGCGCCGACGAGCCGACGACGGTGAGCCACGCCGTCCGGATGCTCACGAAGGACGCCCGCCGCTTCGCGACGGTCCGCTGGGTGCAGAACGGCTTCAAGACGCCGGCCTCGGCCGGGACGCCGCGGAACCTGCTCGGCCAGGTCGACGGCACGGTCAACCCGAAGGACGCCGAGCTCGACGCGGCGGTGTGGCACGAGGGGGCACCGGACTGGTTCGCCGGCGGCACCGTCCTCGTGCTGCGGCGGATCTCCCTGACGCTGGAGACCTGGGACGCCTTCGACCCCGCGGGCAAGGAGCTCGTCCTCGGCCGCCGGCTCGACACCGGCGCACCGTTGACAGGCACCGACGAGAGCGACCTCGCCGACCTCGACGCCGTCGACGAGCAGGGCTTCCCGGTCATCGACGACACGGCGCACATCCGGCTCGCGAAGGCCAGGACCCCGGCCGAGGTCATGCTGCGCCGGGGGTTCAACTTCGACGCCGGGCCGGGCGCGGACGGCAGCGCGGACGTCGGCCTGCTCTTCGCGGCGTACCAGCGGGACCCGCGGACGGCGTTCGTCCCCGTGCAGCGCCGGCTCGCCGCGACGGACGCGATGAACCGCTGGGTCAGCCACGTCGGGTCCGCGGTCTTCGCGCTGCCGCCGGGCTGCGCCGAGGGAGGTTTCGTCGGGGAGGGGCTGCTCGCCTGAGCCGCCCGCCGCGACGCGGTGACCTCAGGCGAACGCGGGCAGGTCGGGCAGCGGCCCGGACGACGTGAGTCCGGTGCCGCTGCCGCGGCCCGTGAGCCAGGCGGCGAGCGCCGCGGCGGTGCCGGACACCGCCGTGGCGGCCGGCGCCGCACCGATCTCCCAGGTCGTGCCCAGGTCGGTGGAGGTGACGACGAGCGGCGGCACGTCGGCCCGGCCGGCGAAGGTCGCGCACGTCTCGGCGAGCAGCCGGGCGACGAGGGCCGGTTCGGCACCGGCGAGGACGTCGACGGCGGAGCGCCGCCCGGCGTCCGCGGGCTGCAGGTCGGCCTGGTGCAGCACGACCTCGCGCCACCGGAAGAACCCGATCACCCCGGCGGGCTGGAACCAGCCGGCCGGGGAGGTGAACTCGACGTCGTACCGCTGCGGCGGCAGGGCGGCCCACGCACGGGTGAACCGCGCCGCGGAGTCGAGGAGCGCCGCCGTCTGCCGGTCCGCGGGCTCGCTCGCGGCCGCCTCGATGGCGGCGTCCCGCTCGGCGCGGCCCGGGTACATGCTCACGACCTCGCCACGGGCGGCCGCCCCGAGGACCCCGACGAAGGCCTCGGCGTTGAGCCTCACGTGCGCGAGGACGTGGCCCCGGGTCCACCCCGGCAGCGCCGACGGCGCGGCCAGGTCCGCGGAGGTGAGGGTCGCCGCCTCGGCGGCGAGGGCGAGGGTCTGCTCCGCGAGGGCGGCCCGGACCAGGTCGGGCGAAGGTGTGGTGTCCACCGCGCGACCGTATGCCCGGAACAGGGCGGCGCGCGACGGGGTTGACCGGTCGGGGCGACGGACGGCGTGCTGCGTGTCGGGCTGCGTGTCGGGCTGCGTGTCGGCTCCGCTGCGGACCAGGTGTCCGTGCTCTGACCTGGGACGACGTCCGAGGGGCCGGCGTTCGGCACGAGACTGTCGGACGGGGCACCTAGCATGGGCGACGCCCCTTCACGTCTTTCGGAAGTGGATCCCGTGATTGACCGTCTGATCGTCCGTGGCGCCCGTGAGCACAACCTCAAGGACGTCTCCATCGACCTGCCGCGCGACGCCCTCGTCGTGTTCACGGGTCTGTCCGGGTCCGGCAAGTCCTCCCTGGCGTTCGACACGATCTTCGCCGAGGGCCAGCGTCGGTACGTCGAGTCGCTCTCGGCGTACGCCCGGCAGTTCCTCGGCCAGATGGACAAGCCCGACGTCGACTTCATCGAGGGCCTGTCGCCCGCGGTGTCGATCGACCAGAAGTCGACGAACCGCAACCCGCGGTCGACGGTCGGCACGATCACCGAGGTCTACGACTACCTGCGCCTGCTCTGGGCCCGCGCGGGCCGCCCGCACTGCCCGACGTGCGGCGAGCCGATCCAGCGCCAGACCCCGCAGCAGATCGTCGACCAGCTCCTCGAGCTGCCGGAGGGCACCCGGTTCCAGGTGCTCGCGCCGGTCGTGCGTGAGCGCAAGGGCGAGTACGCCGACCTCTTCCGCGAGCTCCAGGGCAAGGGCTTCTCGCGGGCCCGCGTCGACGGCGAGACCGTGTCCCTCAGCGAGCCGCCGTCGCTGGAGAAGAAGCTCAAGCACACGATCGAGGTCGTCGTCGACCGGCTCACGGCGAAGGCGTCGGCGAAGCGGCGGCTCACCGACTCGGTCGAGACCGCCCTCGGGCTCGCGAACGGGATCCTCCTCGTCGACCTCGTCGACGAGCCGGAGGGGTCGCCCGCCCGCGAGCGCCGCTACAGCGAGAAGATGGCGTGCCCCAACGAGCACCCGCTCGCGACCGACGAGATCGAGCCGCGGACCTTCTCGTTCAACAACCCGTTCGGCGCGTGCCCGGAGTGCACCGGCATCGGCACGAAGCTCGAGGTGGACGCCGACCTGCTCGTCCCGGACGAGGACCTCACGCTCGCCGAGGGCGCCATCGCGCCGTGGGCGTCGGGCTCGAACGACTACTTCATCCGCCTCATGAAGGCGCTCGGCGAGGACCTCGGGTTCTCCATCGACGTGCCGTGGCGGGCGCTGCCGCAGCGCGCGAAGGAGGCGCTCCTGCGCGGGCAGGACTACAAGGTCCACGTGAAGTTCAAGAACCGGTACGGCCGGGAGAGGTCGTACACGACGGGCTTCGAGGGTGCCATCCCGTTCGTCCAGCGCCGGCACTCCGAGACCGACTCGGACTGGAGCCGGGAGCGCTACGAGGGCTACATGCGGGAGATCCCGTGCCCTGCGTGCAACGGTGCCCGGCTGCGTCCGGAGTCGCTCGCGGTGCTCGTCGGCGGGCGGTCGATCGCCGACGTCTGCAACCTGCCAATCCGGGACGCCGCGGAGTTCCTCGGCGCCCTCGAGCTGTCGGCGCGCGAGCGCCAGATCGCCGAGCGGGTGCTCAAGGAGATCCATGCCCGGCTCGGCTTCCTCCTCGACGTCGGCCTGGAATACCTCTCGCTCGACCGTGCCGCCGGCACGCTGTCCGGCGGCGAGGCGCAGCGGATCCGGCTCGCCACCCAGATCGGCTCCGGCCTCGTCGGCGTCCTCTACGTCCTCGACGAGCCGAGCATCGGCCTGCACCAGCGCGACAACCGGCGGCTCATCGACACCCTGACCCGGCTGCGGGACCTCGGCAACACCCTCATCGTCGTCGAGCACGACGAGGACACGATCCGGGCCGCCGACTGGGCCGTCGACATAGGCCCGGGCGCGGGGGAGCACGGCGGGCAGGTCGTCCACTCGGGCCCCGTCGCCGGGCTGCTGTCCCACCCCGACTCGCTCACCGGCCAGTACCTCTCCGGCCGCCGCGAGATCGCGATGCCGGCGATCCGCCGGCCGCGGGACCCGAAGCGCCAGGTCACCGTCGTCGGGGCCCGCGAGCACAACCTGCGCGGGATCGACGTGTCGTTCCCGCTGGGCTGCCTCGTCGCCGTGACCGGTGTCTCCGGCTCGGGCAAGTCGACGCTCGTCAACGACATCCTCTACACGGTGCTCGCCAACAAGCTCAACGGCGCCCGCCAGGTGCCCGGCCGGCACAAGACGGTGATCGGCCTGGACCACCTCGACAAGGTCGTCCACGTCGACCAGGGCCCGATCGGCCGGACGCCGCGCTCCAACCCGGCGACGTACACGGGCGTCTTCGACCACATGCGCCGGCTGTTCGCCGAGACGACGGAGGCGAAGGTCCGCGGTTACCTGCCGGGGCGGTTCTCCTTCAACGTCAAGGGCGGCCGCTGCGAGGCGTGCTCCGGCGACGGCACGATCAAGATCGAGATGAACTTCCTCCCGGACGTCTACGTGCCGTGCGAGGTCTGCCACGGCGCCCGGTACAACCGGGAGACGCTCGAGGTGCACTTCAAGGGCAAGACGATCAGCGACGTCCTCGACATGCCGATCGAGGAGGCCGCCGACTTCTTCGGCGCGGTCCCCGCGATCGCCCGGCACCTGCGCACCCTCGTGGACGTCGGGCTCGGTTACGTCCGCCTCGGGCAGCCCGCGCCGACCCTGTCCGGCGGCGAGGCGCAGCGGGTCAAGCTCGCGACCGAGCTGCAGAAGCGCTCCACCGGCCGCACGGTCTACGTGCTCGACGAGCCGACGACCGGGCTGCACTTCGAGGACATCCGCAAGCTCCTCGTCGTCCTCCAGGGTCTCGTGGAGAAGGGCAACACGGTGCTCGTCATCGAGCACAACCTCGACGTCATCAAGAGCGCGGACTGGATCGTCGACATGGGGCCCGAGGGCGGCTCCGGCGGCGGCACCGTCATCGCCGAGGGCACCCCCGAGCAGGTCGCGGCCGTGCCGGAGAGCCACACCGGCCGGTTCCTCGCCCCGATCCTGTCGGGTCGCGGCCACCTGCCGGTGGGCACGATCGACGTCCGCGACGCCGTGACGGCGCCGACCGTCCCGGCCGCCCGGGCGAGGAGCCGGGCGACGGCCGCGGTCCCCGCGTCCGGCACCCGGACGACGGCCCGCGCAGCGGCCAAGACGCCGGCGACGAAGCCGGCGGCCGCGACGGCCGCCCCGAAGGCGGCCGCCAAGAAGACCGCCGCCAAGAAGGCGGCCAAGGCCCCCGCCAAGCCCGCCAAGAAGGCGGGCACCCGGGCCCGCTGACGCGACGCACCCGCCCGCAGCACGCGCAGAAGGCCCCCGGCACGACCGCCGGGGGCCTTCCGCATGCCCGTGGGACTCGACGTAACAGCAATTTCATCTGCGCCTCTTGTGGCAGGTGCCGTAACGGAGCTTTCATGGCTGCACGGCAGAACGGCGCCGGTCGCAGTGCGGGTGGGTGGCCCGGGCCGGTCGTCGGGACGTCGTGTGGGGGGCCAACAGGTTCCGGTCCGGAGCCCGTCGCCCGAGGAGACAGCCATGGCCGGTGAGGGTCCGAAGCTCGCGCGCGAGCTCAACATCTGGGAAGCGATCGGCATCTCGGTGGCGCTCATGGCGCCGTCGATGGCCGCGAACATCAACCCGCAGGGCATGGTCGGCGTCGTCGGCGGCGCCATCCCGCTGACCTTCGCCCTCGCGACGGTGGGCGTCCTGCTCGTCGCGTACACATTCGTCCGCCTCACGCAGCGGTTCCACCACTCGGGCTCCGTCTACGGCTTCGTCGGGGCCACGATGGGGCCCCGCGCGGGCGTCGTCGCCGGCTGGGGCCTGCTCGGCACCTACACGTTCTACGGCGTCGTCACCGCGACGGCGTCCTCGCGGTTCATCCTGTCGTTCCTCGACAGCACCGGGATCTGGTCGAGCCCGCCGGACGGGCTCGTCCTCGCGCTCGTCGTCCTCGTCGTCGCCGGGGTCTTCTGGCTGACGATCTCGCCGATCCGGCTCGGCACCCGGTTCCTGCTCGTCGTCGAAGGCGCCACGGTGGCTCTCATCCTCGTCGTCGCGCTCGTCGTGCTCGTGAAGCTCGCCGGTGGGGGCGGGCCGGACGGCCAGGGCATCACGTTCTCGCCGTTCACCCTCGCCGAGGGCACCGGCGCCTCCGCGATCTTCCTCGGCATCGTCTTCGGCTTCCTCTCGTTCGCCGGGTTCGAGGCCGCAGCGACGCTCGGCGAGGAGACGAAGGAGCCGCGTCGCGACATCCCGCGCGCCATCCTCGGCACCGCCGTCTTCGGGGGCGTCTACTTCGTCTTCGTCACCTGGGTCGAGGTCATGGGCTTCGGCAACGACGAGAAGGGGCTCGCGGCGTTCGCGTCGTCCGGGTCGCTCTTCGGAGACCTCGGCACCCAGTTCGTCGGCGTCTGGCTCGGCGACCTCATCACGCTCGGCGCGGCGATCAGCGCCTTCGGCTGCGCGCTCGCGTGCTCGGTCGGCGCCTCGCGGCTGCTCTTCGCCCTGGCCCGGGACGGGATCGCCCCGCCCGCCCTGGCGACGGTGTCGGCGACGAAGCGGACGCCGGTCCTCGCCTCGGGCGCCGTCGCGGTCGCGGTCCTCGTGCTCGAGGTCGTGCTCTGGGTCATCTACCGGCCGACCGTCGCGGTGGACGCCGAGGGCTACCAGGCCGGCTCGCTGTCGGTCTTCATCGCCTCCGGGGTCATCGGGACCCTCATCCTGCTCGTGGCGTACGTGCTCGCCACGGTCGGCGTCGTCCGGCTGCTCTTCTTCGGACGCACCCGCCAGGTCGCGACGTGGGAGGCGGCGATCCCGGTGCTCGCCATCGCGCTGCTCTTCTACACGCTGTACAAGAACGTCTACCCGTTCCCGACGGGCAAGGCCGCGGTGCCGGCGATCCTGTCCGTGCTGTGGCTCGCGCTCGGCGTCGCGTACGTCGTCGTGGCGCCCGGTGCAGCCCGCCGGGCGGGTGAGAAGCTCACCGCGGACGAGGGCCTGGCGCCCGCAGAGACCAGGGAGATCGTGTGACGACGTACGCAGACCCCGTCCCCGGCGGCCGCGCCGGGGACGGGGACCGCGCCCAGGCCCTCGCGGAGGACCTCGCCGCCAACGGCGTCCACGGTGTCGTCCTGTCGTGGGTCGACACGTGCGGGGTGAACCGGGTCAAGACCGTCCCGGTGGCCCGGCTCGCGTCGGCGGCCCGGTGGGGCGTCGGCATGTCGCCGGTCTTCGACCTGTTCCTCGCCGACGACTCGATCGTCACCGGTGACCTGCAGGGCGGCCCGGACGGCGACCTGCGGCTCGTCCCGGACCTCGACCACGTCGTCCCGCTCGCCGGGCAACCCGGGTGGGCCTGGGCGCCGGTGGACCGGATGCGGCAGGACGGCACGATGCACCCGGGCTGCTCCCGGACGATCCTGCGCCGGCTCGTCGGCGCCGCACGGGAGCAGGGCATCGAGCTCAAGGCGAGCATCGAGATCGAGTTCGCGCTCGGCCGCGGCGACGTGCCCTACCCGGCGTTCGAGCCGGCCTGCGTCGGGTCGTCGTACGGCATGACCCGGCTCGTCGAGCAGACCGACTTCTGCGCCGACGCCCTCGAAGCCCTTGCGGCAGAGGGCGTCGACGTCGACCAGATCCACCCCGAGTACGCCGCGGGCCAGTACGAGGTCTCCGTCGGCGCGCTCGACCCGGTCGGCGCCGCGGACCGCTCGGTGCTCGTCCGGCAGACCCTGCGGGCCGTCGCCCAGCGGCACGGCCTGCGGATCTCGTTCTCGCCGTCCGTGCTCGAGGCGGGCGTCGGCAACGGCGGTCACCTGCACCTGTCGGCCTGGCGGGACGGCGCGAACCTGCACTCGACCGGTGACGGCCGGTACGCGATGACCGCCGAGGGCGAGGCGTTCGCGGCGGGCGTGCTCGACGCGCTGCCCGCGCTGGCGGCGGTGACCACGCCCAGCCCGGCGAGCTACCTGCGGCTGCAGCCCTCGCACTGGGCGGGCGTCTACGCCTGCTGGGGGCACGAGACCCGGGAGTCGGCGCTGCGGATCGTCACCGGCATGGTCGGCAACACCGGCCGGGCGGCGAACATCGAGGTCAAGTGCGCCGACCTCGCGGCGAACCCGTACCTGCTCGTCGGCGGCGCCGTGGCCGCCGGGCTGGACGGCGTCGCCCGCGGGCTCACGCTGCCCGACGAGATCTCCGGCGACCCGGCCGGGCTCGACCCGGTGCAGGCGGAGAAGGCCGGCGTCCGCCGGCTGCCGACGTCCCTGGCGGAGGCCGTCGAGGCGTTCGCGGCGAGCCCGCTGCCGGCCGCGGCCTTCGGTGACCTCGTCGTGGACGCTGTGCTCGCCGTGCGTCGCGGGGAGGCGGCACGGGTCGCGGGCCTCGACGCGGCGGCCGTCGCCGAGGCCTACCGGTGGGTGTACTGACCCCCGACCCGCGGGGGTCGGTCGCCGAACGGCTCCGCCGCACGTCGCCCACGTTCGCGCCCGCCGAGCGCCGCGTCGCCCGGGCGCTGCTCGCCGAGTACCCGCTCACCGGGCTCGAGCCGCTCGCCGTCGTCGCCGACCGGGCCGGTGCGAGCGCGCCGACGGTGCTGCGCGTCGTCGGCAAGCTGGGGTTCTCCGGGTACCCGGACTTCCAGCGGGCGCTGCGCGCCGAGCTCGCGGCGCGCTGGTCGACGCCGCTCGACGTCATGCCGCGCGAGCCGGCCACCGGCCTCGTCGACACCGTGCGCGAGGCGATCCGGACGTCGGTCGCCGCGGACCTCGACCGGCTCGCCGGCGAACCGGACCCGGGCGCCGCGGCGGCCCTGCTCGCCGACGCCCGGCACGCCGTGTGGACGGTCGGCGGCCGGTTCAGCAGCGTCCTCGCCGACTACCTCGCGCTGCACCTGCAGGTGCTGCGCCGCAGCGTCCACCGGGTCCCCGGCGACCCTGGCGGGCGGCACACGGCCCTGCTCGACGTGGCCCGCCGCGACGTCGTCGTCGCGTTCGACTACCGGCGCTACCAGCACGACACCGTCGAGTTCGGCACCCGCGCGGTCGCCCAGGGCGCCCGCCTCGTGCTCTTCACCGACCACCTCATGTCGCCGCTCGCCGCCGACGCGGACGTCGTCCTCGCGACGACGATCGAGACCGGGTCGCCGTTCGCGGTGATGTCGCCCGCGATGGCCGCCGTCGAGACGGTGCTCGTGAGCGTCGTCGACCGGCTCGGCGGCGCGCCGCGCGAGCGGATGGAGCGGTACGACGCACTATCGACGGAGGTCCGGTCCGGCCGGGCCGACCCGCCGGACGCACCGCCCGACGCCCCAGCCCCGACGCCACCCCGGAGGACCTCATGACGGACGTCGCCAGCACCGTCCCGCTCGTCGACCACCACTGCCACGGCGTCGTGACGGCCGAGCTCGACCGCCCCGGGCTGGAGGCGATCATCAGCGAGGGCGGTGCCCCGCCCGCCGGGGAGACGAACTTCGACACCCCGGTCGGGCTCGCGATCCGGCGGCACTGCGCGCCCCTGCTCGACCTCGAGCCGCACGCGCCCGTCGAGGAGTACCTGGCCCGGCGGTTCGAGCTCGGTACCGCGGAGGTGAACCGGCGCTTCCTCGCGCCGACGGGCACGAGCCGGTACCTCGTCGACACCGGGCACCGCCCCGACGGCCTCACGACGCCCGAGGAGATGGCCGCGCTCACCGGCACGCCGACGTCCGTCATCGTCCGGCTCGAGTCCGTCGCCGAGGCGGTCGCCGCGGAGGGGGTCGAGCCCGGGGAGTTCGCCCAGCGCTTCGCCGACCGGCTCGCGGCGGCGGCCGCGGCCCCGGGCGTCGTCGGCGTGAAGTCGGTCGCGGCGTACCGGACCGGGCTGCGGCTCGACCCGCGCCGGCCCTCGCCGTCCGAGGCGACGGGTGCGGCCGCACGCTGGCTCGCGGCCGGCCCGGGGGAGTCCGGCTGGCGGCTCGCCGACCCGGTGCTCCAGCGGGTGACGCTCTGGGCCGCGGTCGACCTCGGCCTGCCGATCCAGTTCCACATCGGGTTCGGCGACAGCGACATCCGGATGACCGAGGTCGACCCGACGCTGCTCACCGACTGGCTCCACCAGCACCGCGTGCCCGTCATGCTCCTGCACTGCTGGCCGCTGCACCGCGAGGCGTCCTACCTCGCGTGCATCTACCCGCACGTGCACCTCGACGTCGGCTCGGTGCTGCACTACGTCGGGCCGCGCCGCAGCATCGAGGTGCTCGCCGAGGCCGCCGAGGTCACGCCGTTCACCCGGCTGCTCTACTCCTCCGACGCCTACGGCGCCCCCGAGCTCTACCTGCTCGGCGCGCTGACGTTCCGGGTCGGGCTCGCCGCGATGCTCGCCGACCGGGTCGGCAGCGGGGAGTGGTCCGCGCCGGACGCCGAGCGCTTCGCGCACCTCGTCGCGCACGGCAACGCCGAGCGCGTCTACGGCCTCCCGGCCGCACCGTGACCGGGCAGGCGCAGCCGTGACCGGCCGGCACGCCGGCGCGCGGGCCGGCCTCGAGGCGCTGCGGCGGCGGTGGGTCGAGGCGCTCGACGCCGAGCTGCCGGCGGCGGTCGCGCTGCGGCACCGGATCCACGCAGCCCCCGAGGTGTCCGGCCACGAGACGGCGACGACGGCCGCCGTCGTCGCCGCGATCGGTGCGGGCGCCGGGACGGCGTCCGCGACGACCGGGCGGGTGCTGCGGATCGGGCCGGGCGGGCCGGCGGTCGCCGTCCGCGCCGAGCTCGACGCGCTGCCCCTCGTCGAGGCGACGGGGGCGACGTACGCCGCGACGAACGGTGCGATGCACGCGTGCGGCCACGACGTGCACCTCGCCGCCGTCACCGCGCTGGCCCGGGCCGCCCTCGCGACCGAAGCGGCCGGCCACCTGCTGCCCGCCGGGCTCCTCGTCGTCCTGCAGCCCCGCGAGGAGGTCGGCCCGACTGGCGCCGCCGACGTCCTCGCCGAGGGCGTCCTGGCCGCGCACGACGTCCGGTGCGTCGTCGGCGGGCACGTCCAGCCGCAGGTCACGGCCGGGCACGTCTCGTGCGACCCGGGCCCGGTCAACGCGGCCGTCGACGAGATCGAGGTCGTCGTCACGGGCCGGGGCGGCCACGGCGCCTACCCGCACCTCGCCGTGGACCCGGTCCCGGCGCTGTGCCGGATCGTCCTGTCGATGCAGGACGCCCTCCGGTCCGCCGTCGACCCGCTCCAGCCGGCCGTGGTCTCGATGACGCAGCTGTCCGGCTCGGGCGCGCCGAACGTCGTCCCCGACGAGGCCCGCGCTGCCGGCACCGTCCGGACGATGCGGCCCGGCGACGCCGTCGCGCTGCACGCCCGGATCGAGGCGCTCGTCACGGGCATCGCGCAGGCGCACGGCTGCACGGGCACCTACCTGGTGCGCCGCGGCGAGCCGGCGCTCGACAACGACCCCGCGACCGCGGCCTGCGCCGCGGACTGGCTCGCGGCGTCCGGGCTGCCGACCGCACCCTTCGCGTCGTGCGGCTCGGACGACTTCGCGACGTACGGCACCCGGCTGCCGATCCTCATGATGTTCGTCGGCACCGGTGACGGCCCGGGCTCGCCGATGCTCCACGACGCGGCCTTCCTGCCCCCGGACGGCACCGTGCGCGAGGTGGCGCTCGCGCTCATGGCCGGCTGGCTCGCCGCCGTCGAGGTGCACCTCGGCCCCGGGGCGGCCGGCGCCGACGGTGCGGGCCACCGGGCCGGTACCGGAAAGGTCGGTGCCGACGCCTAGGCTCGGTCCGTGGCCGATCCCTCGACGTACCGCCCGAAGACGGGAGAGATCCCGGAGTCGCCGGGCGTCTACCGCTTCCGGGACTCGTCGGGCCGCGTCATCTACGTCGGCAAGGCGAAGAGCCTGCGGCAGCGGCTCAACTCCTACTTCGCCGACATCGCCTCGCTGCACCCGCGCACCCAGACGATGGTGACGACGGCGGCGGGCGTGGAGTGGACGACGGTCACCACCGAGGTCGAGGCGCTCCAGCTCGAGTACGCCTGGATCAAGGAGTTCGACCCGCGCTTCAACGTCAAGTACCGCGACGACAAGTCGTACCCGTACCTCGCCGTGACGATGGGGGAGGCCTACCCGCGGGTGCAGGTCATGCGCGGCGCCAAGCGCAAGGGCACCCGCTACTTCGGGCCCTACGCGCACGCCTGGGCGATCCGCGAGACCGTCGACCTGCTGCTGCGGGTCTTCCCGGTGCGCACGTGCAGCGCCGGGGTCTTCCGCCGGGCAGGCCAGGTCGGCCGCCCCTGCCTGCTCGGGTACATCGACAAGTGCTCCGCGCCGTGCGTCGGCCGGGTCAGCGAGGAGGAGCACCGCGAGCTCGCCGAGGACTTCTGCGACTTCATGGCGGGCCAGACGCAGCGCTTCGTCCGCCGGATCGAGCAGCAGATGAAGGCCGCGGCGTCCGAGCTGGAGTACGAGCGCGCGGCCCGGCTGCGCGACGACCTCCAGGCCCTGCGGCGGGCCCTCGAGAAGAGCGCGGTCGTGCTGCCGGACGGCACGGACGCCGACGTCTTCGGGCTCTCCGAGGACGACCTCGAGGCCGCCGTGCAGGTGTTCCACGTCCGGGACGGCAGGGTCCGCGGCCAGCGCGGCTGGGTCGTCGAGAAGGTCGAGGACGTGACGACCGCCGACCTCGTCGAGCAGCTCCTGCTCCAGGTCTACGGCGACGTCGGCGGTGACGGCGTCCCGCGCGAGGTGCTCGTGCCCGTGGAGCCGCCGGACCGGGTCGAGATCGAGGAGCTGCTCTCCGAGCAGCGCGGCTCGCGGGTCGTCGTCCGGGTCCCGCAGCGCGGTGACAAGAAGTCCCTCGCCGAGACGGTCGGCCGCAACGCCGGCCAGGCCCTCACCCTGCACAAGACCCGGCGCGCGGGGGACCTCACGACCCGCTCGAAGGCGCTCGCCGAGATCCAGGACGCGCTCGGCCTCCCGGAGGCCCCGCTGCGCATCGAGTGCTACGACGTCTCGAACATCCAGGGCACCCACGTCGTCGCGTCGATGGTCGTGTTCGAGGACGGCCTGCCGCGCAAGGGCGAGTACCGCCGCTTCACCGTCCGCGGGGTCGACGGGCAGGACGACGTCGCGTCGATCCACGAGGTCATCACCCGCCGCTTCCGCCGCTACCTCGAGGACAAGGAGAACGCCGGCCTCGACCTCGGCGACGGCGGCGCGGACGACGACCTGCCCGGCGGCGTACCCGGCGCGGAGGGCGGGATCCAGCTGCCGCAGCCGCGCGACGAAGTCGACGAGGGCGAGGAGCGCCGGCGCAGGGCGGCGTCCCCGATCGACCCCGACACCGGGCGCCCGCGGCGCTTCGCGTACTCCCCGAACCTCGTCGTCGTCGACGGCGGCCCGCCGCAGGTCGCCGCCGCGGCCCGGGCGATGGCCGAGCTCGGCATCGACGACGTCGCCCTGTGCGGCCTCGCGAAGCGGCTCGAGGAGGTCTGGGTCCCGGCGGACGAGGACCCGCTCGTCCTGCCGCGTACGAGCGAGGGCCTCTACCTGCTCCAGCGGGTCCGTGACGAGGCGCACCGGTTCGCGATCACGCACCACCGGCAGAAGCGCAGCAAGGCGATGACGGTGAGCGTCCTCGACGAGGTGCCGGGCCTGGGGCCCGCGCGCAAGAAGGCGCTGCTGCGGGCGTTCGGCTCCGTGAAGCGGCTGCGCGCCGCGAGCGCCGAGGAGATCGCCTCGGTCCAGGGCATCGGTCCCTCGGTGGCCGCGGCGGTCGTCGCCGCCCTCGGCGAGCAGACCGCGGAGCCGGCGGTCGACATGGCCACCGGTGAGATCATCGACTGACCTCGCGGGGGCGCGGGCAGGCGACGGAGACGACACAGGGGCCCGGGATGCAGGCAGCGGCCCGGGCGACCAGGAGGGGCACGACGTGAGTGGGGCCGACGACGGACGAGAGCTGCTCGTCATCACAGGGATGTCCGGCGCGGGCCGGTCGACGGCGGGGGCGGTGCTCGAGGACCTCGGCTGGTACGTCGTCGACAACCTGCCGCCGCAGATGCTCAGCACGCTCGTCGACCTGACGACGACACCGACGACGAACGACGTGCACCAGCTCGCGGTGACGATCGACGTCCGCGGGCGCTCGTTCTTCGCCGCGCTGCAGACCGCGCTCGCGGCGCTCGGCGACCGCGGGGTCAAGACCCGGCTGCTCTTCCTCGACGCCGCCGACGACTCGCTCGTGCGCCGGTTCGAGTCGGTGCGCCGGCCGCACCCGCTCCAGGGCGAGGGCCGGCTGCTCGACGGCATCACCAAGGAGCGCGAGATCCTCGGCGGGCTGCGCGGCACCGCGGACATCGTGCTCGACACCTCGCACCTCAACGTCCACCAGCTCTCCGCGAAGATCGCCGAGGCGTTCGGGGACGGCGCCGGGCCGGCGCTGCGGGTCACCGTGATGTCGTTCGGGTTCAAGTACGGCCTGCCGCTCGACGCCGACCACGTCGCCGACGTCCGCTTCCTGCCGAACCCCTTCTGGGTCCCGGAGCTGCGCGGGCACACCGGCCTCGACGCCCCGGTCAGCGAGTTCGTGCTCGCCCAGGAGGGCGCCGTGACGTGGCTCGACGCGTACGTGGCCGCGCTGCGGCCGGTGCTCGCCGGCTACACCCGGGAGAACAAGCGCTACGCGACCCTCGCCATCGGCTGCACGGGCGGCAAGCACCGCTCCGTCGCGATGAGCGAGCAGCTCGCCGAGCGGCTGCGCAGCGACGTGCTGTCGGCGACCACCGTCCACCGCGACCTCGGTCGCGAGTAGGGAGCCCCGCGTCCATGGCTGGACCTTCGGTCGTCGCCCTCGGCGGCGGGCACGGTCTCGCGGCCTCGCTGTCCGCCCTGCGGCACGTCACCGACCGGCTCACCGGCGTCGTGACGGTCGCGGACGACGGCGGGTCGTCGGGCCGGCTGCGCCGCGAGCTCGGCGTCCTGCCGCCCGGCGACCTGCGGATGGCGCTGTCGGCGCTCTGCGACGACGGCGAGTGGGGCCGGCTGTGGCGCGACGTCCTCCAGCACCGGTTCGCGAGCGCCGGGGCGCTGCACCAGCACGCGATGGGGAACCTGCTCATCGTCACGCTGTGGGAGCTCCTCGGGGACACCGTCGAGGGGCTGGACTGGGTCGGGCGGCTGCTCGGCGCCCGCGGCCGGGTGCTGCCGATGGCGGCCGTCCCGCTCGACATCGAGGCGACGGTGCGCGGCGCCGACCCGGCCGACCCGGACGGGGTCGTCACGGTCCGCGGGCAGGTCGCCGTCGCGACGACCCCCGGGGACGTCGTCGCGCTCCGGCTCGTGCCCGAGCAGCCGCCCGCGTGCCCGGAGGCGCTCGACGCGATCATGGAGGCGGACTGGGTCGTCCTCGGGCCCGGGTCGTGGTTCACCAGCGTCCTGCCCCACCTGCTCGTCCCGGAGCTGTCCGCGGCGCTGCACGAGACCCGCGCCCGGCGCTGCGTGACCATGAACCTCGCGACCCAGGCGGGGGAGACCGAGGGGTTCTCCTCCGAGGCGCACCTGGAGGTCCTCGCGGCGCACGCCCCGGAGCTGCGGATCGACGCCGTCCTCGCCGATCCGTCGTCCGTCGAGGACCCGGGTACGCTCTCGGACGTCGCGGGCACGCTCGGAGCGCGGCTCCTCATGCGTCAGGTGTCCCTGGGGGACGGCACCCCGCGGCACGACCCCTTGCGTCTCGCGGCCGCCTACCGCGACGTGTTCGACGCCGTCCTCGGAGATGTGTGAAACCCCGCATGGTCGATCTTCGTCCCGTACGGTCAGTCCTCGTGACTGTCCGCAATCAGATGAACACAGAAATTCGACCTCCCGCACACGCGCGGAGGAACGCGATGGCAGGATGTGGCGCATGGCTCTGACGGCGCTGGTGAAGGACGAGCTCAGCCGCCTCCAGGTGACGAAGCCCTGCTGCCGCAAGGCAGAGGTGTCCGCGACGCTGCGGTTCGCAGGCGGTCTGCACATCGTGAGCGGGCGGATCGTCGTGGAGGCGGAGCTCGACACGGGCAATGCGGCCCGACGGCTGAGGCGGGACATCGCCGAGGTCTTCGGGCACACGAGTGACGTCATCGTGCTGGCGCCGGGCGGGCTGCGACGCGGCAGCCGCTACGTGGTGCGGGTGGTGCGGGACGGCGAGAGCCTCGCGCGGCAGACCGGGCTGCTCGACGCCCGCGGCCGCCCGGTGCGCGGTCTGCCCCCGCAGGTCGTCTCGGGCGCGACGTGCGACGCCGAGGCCGCCTGGCGCGGCGCGTTCCTCGCGCACGGCTCGCTCACCGAGCCGGGCCGCTCGAGCGCCCTCGAGGTGACCTGCCC
The DNA here is from genome assembly GCF_002198675.1 of Kineosporia sp. R_H_3. GTDB lineage: Bacteria > Actinomycetota > Actinomycetes > Actinomycetales > Kineosporiaceae > R-H-3. The sequence goes on from NZ_MWLL01000230.1 coordinate 47,715, forward strand.
CGGCCCGGAGGCCGCCCTGGCCCTCGTCGGTGCCGCCCGCCGGCTGTCGATCCAGTCCAAGGCCCGCGAGGTCCGCGGCGTCGACCGGGTCGTCATCCGGGACGGCGACACGATCGGCGCGATGCTGACCCGGCTCGGCGCGCACGACGCCGTCCTCGCGTGGGAGGAGCGGCGGATGCGCCGCGAGGTCCGCGCCACGGCGAACCGGCTCGCGAACTTCGACGACGCGAACCTGCGCCGCTCGGCGCGCGCCGCCGTCGCGGCCGGGGCCCGGGTCGAGCGCGCGATGGAGATCCTCGGCGAGGACATCCCGGACCACCTCAAGGCGGCCGGCACGCTGCGCCTGGAGCACAAGCAGGCCAGCCTCGAGGAGCTCGGGCAGCTCGCGGACCCGCCGATGACCAAGGACGCCGTCGCGGGCCGGATCCGCCGGCTCCTCGCGATGGCGGACAAGCGCGCCCACGACCTCGGCGTCCCCGGCACGGAGGCCAACCTCACGCCGGACATGCTGGACGCCTGAGCCGCCGGCCCGGCCCCACCACATCGGGGGGCGCCGGGCAGGGACCATCGGGCCGCGCCGTGACACGAGCGTGCGGTTGGGTGATACCTGGCGGTAACGAATAGGGTTGCCGTGGCCGTACGACGGCGTACGGGACTCATCATCCGTAGATTCGCGCCGGGCGCTGCCCCGGCGCGCCAGGGAGGGCTCCTCCGTGACCGTTCGGGTTGGCATCAACGGCTTCGGCCGTATCGGCCGCAACTACTTCCGTGCGCTGCTGGCGTCCGGGGCCGACGTCGAGGTGGTCGGCGTCAACGACCTCACCGACAACAAGACGCTCGCGCACCTCCTCAAGTACGACTCGATCCTCGGCCGCCTCGGCAAGGACGTCGCGTACACCGAGGACTCGATCTCGGTCGGCGGCAAGAGCTTCAAGGCGCTCGCCGAGCGCGACCCGGGCGCCCTGCCCTGGGGCGACCTCGGTGCGGACGTCGTCATCGAGTCGACGGGCCACTTCACCGACGCCGACAAGGCGAAGGCGCACATCGCGGCCGGCGCGAAGAAGGTCATCATCTCCGCCCCGGCGAAGAACGAGGACTTCACGGTCGTCATGGGCATCAACGACGGCGACTACGACCCGGCCAAGCACAACATCATCTCCAACGCGTCGTGCACGACGAACTGCCTCGCGCCGATGGCGAAGGTGCTCCTCGAGGAGTTCGGGATCGTCAAGGGCCTCATGACGACGATCCACGCGTACACGAACGACCAGGTCATCCTCGACTTCCCGCACAAGGACCTGCGTCGTGCGCGGGCCGCCGCGACGAACATCATCCCGACGACGACGGGTGCCGCCCGGGCCATCGCCCTGGTCATCCCCGAGCTCAAGGGCAAGCTCGACGGCTTCGCGATGCGCGTCCCGGTCCCGACCGGCTCGGCGACCGACCTCACGGTCGAGCTCGGCCGCGAGACGACCAAGGACGAGGTGAACGCGGCGTTCAAGAAGGCCGCCGAGGGCTCGCTCAATGGCTACCTCGAGTACACCGAGGACCCGATCGTCTCCAGCGACATCGTCACCTCGCCCGCGTCGTGCACGTTCGACGCCGGCCTGACGACCGTCCAGGGCAACCAGGCGAAGATCGTCGGCTGGTACGACAACGAGTGGGGCTACTCGAACCGCCTCGTCGACCTCACCACGGTCGTCGGCGGCTCGCTCTGACGGTGGCCTGACTCCGTCAGACCCCTGTCGCGAGAACACATCGCTGCCGCCCGCCCGGCCGCTGCCGTCCGGTGAGAGACCACCCTTACCGGACGGTGCGGCCGGGCGCGCGGCATGCCCAGACCGCGGGAGCGCGTGCATGAAGACCATCGACGACCTGGGCGACCTGCGCGGCAAGCGCGTCCTCGTCCGGTCCGACCTCAACGTCCCGCTCGACGGGACGACGATCACGGACGACGGCCGCATCCGCGCGTCCGTCCCCACGATCAAGAAGCTCTCCGACGCCGGCGCCAAGGTCGTCGTCGTCGCGCACCTCGGCCGCCCCAAGGGCGCGCCGGAGGACAAGTACTCGCTGCGGCCGGTCGTCGCGCGGATGTCGGAGCTGCTCGGCAAGGACGTCGCGTTCGCGACCGACACGGTCGGCGACTCGGCGAAGGCCGTCGTCGCCGGGCTCGCCGACGGCGACGTCGCGATCCTCGAGAACATCCGCTTCAACGCGGGCGAGACGAGCAAGGACGAGGCCGAGCGCGGCGCGTTCGCCGACGAGCTCGCGGCCCTCGCGGACGTGTTCGTCAGCGACGGGTTCGGCGTCGTCCACCGCAAGCAGGCCAGCGTCTACGACGTCGCGAAGCGGCTGCCGCACGCGATGGGCGGGCTCGTGCTCGCCGAGGTCGAGGTGCTCAAGCGCCTCACCGTCGACCCGGCGCGGCCGTACGCCGTCGTCCTCGGCGGCTCGAAGGTCTCCGACAAGCTCGGCGTCATCGACAACCTCATCGGCAAGGCCGACCGGCTGCTCATCGGCGGGGCCATGGTCTTCACGTTCCTCGCCGCCCAGGGCAACCCGATCGGCACCAGCCGGGTCGAGGCCGACCAGATCGACACCGTCAAGGGCTACCTCGCGGCGGCCGCCGAGCGCGGCGTCGAGGTCGTCCTGCCGGTCGACATCGTCGTGGCGGCGGAGTTCTCCGCCGACGCGGCCCCCGAGGTCGTCGCGGCCGACGCGATCCCGGACGGCACGATGGGCCTCGACATCGGCCCGGAGAGCGGTGCGCTCTTCGCCGCGAAGCTCGCCGACGCGAAGACCGTGTTCTGGAACGGCCCGATGGGCGTCTTCGAGTGGGAGGCGTACAGCGCCGGCACCCGTGCCGTCGCCCAGGCCCTCACCGAGGTCGACGGGCTCACCGTCGTCGGCGGCGGCGACTCCGCCGCGGCCGTCCGGACGCTGGGCTTCGAGGAGAAGGCGTTCGGGCACATCTCGACCGGCGGCGGCGCGTCGCTGGAGTACCTGGAGGGCAAGACCCTCCCCGGCATCGACGTCCTGGAGGACTGAGCCGTGGCCACGAGCCGCACCCCGCTGATGGCGGGCAACTGGAAGATGAACCTCGACCACCAGCAGGCCACGCACCTGGTGCAGAAGCTCGCCTGGTCGCTCGACGACGCCAAGCACGACTACGGCCAGGTCGAGGTCGCGGTCATCCCGCCGTACACCGACATCCGCTCGGTGCAGACCCTCGTCGACGGCGACAAGCTCGGCCTCAAGTACGGCGCGCAGGACCTCTCCGCGCACGACTCGGGCGCGTACACGGGCGAGATCTCCGGCGCGTTCCTCGCCAAGCTCGGCTGCTCGTACGTCGTCGTCGGGCACAGCGAGCGCCGGCAGTACCACGCCGAGACCGACGAGGTCGTCAACGCCAAGGTCAAGGCGGCGTACCGGCACGGCCTCACGCCGATCTTCTGCGTCGGCGAGGGCCTGGACGTCCGCAAGGAGGGCCGGCACGTCGAGCACACGCTCGCGCAGGTCGAGGGCGGCCTGGCGGGCGTCAGCGCCGAGCAGGCGGCCTCGGTCGTCGTCGCCTACGAGCCCGTGTGGGCGATCGGCACAGGCGAGGTGGCCACCCCGAAGGACGCGCAGGAGGTCTGCGGGGCGATCCGGGCCAAGCTGGCCGAGCTGTACTCGGCGGACCTCGCGGCCGGCGTCCGGGTGCTTTACGGCGGCTCGGTCAAGGCGAACAACGTCGCGGCGATCATGGCCGAGGCGGACGTCGACGGTGCCCTCGTCGGCGGTGCGGCGATCGACCCGGCGGAGTTCGCGTCCATCGCGCGCTACCGCAGCCACGTGACGGCCTGATCAGGCCGTCCGCGCACGACGCGGGGCTGGCGATCCGCGGGGCGTGTCACGGCACGCCCCGCGGATCGCTTACCCTGAGTGCACCGAGGCGACGGCGTCATCGCCGCGTCGGACACGCCCTCCCGCACGAGAGACGAGATCACCCGTGACAGCGGTCCGCATCACCCTCCAGGTGCTGCTGGTCATCACCAGCGCGTTCCTGATCCTGCTCATCCTGCTCCACAAGGGGCGGGGCGGCGGTCTGTCGGACATGTTCGGCGGCGGGGTCTCCAGCAACCTCGGCAGCTCCGGCGTGGCGGAGCGCAACCTCAACCGCTTCACGATCGCGGTGTCGCTCGTCTGGTCGACGGTCGTGATCCTGCTCGGGGTCCTCGAGCGCTTCAACTGAACCGGCGCCGGAGGCTCCCCGGGTACCGGGTGGTAACCCGGCGGAACGTGCCCCCAGCGGGGCGTGGATGACGTAGAAACGTAGACAAGAGCACAGCACGTGGCCAGGCCGGAGTTCCGGGAGCGGCCGACGGCACGTGTCCGGTACGTCGAACAGCAGGAGGACAAGCGGTGGCCAGTGGCAACGCGATCCGCGGGAGCCGGGTCGGCGCGGGCCCGATGGGCGAGGCCGAGCGAGGGGATACCGCCCCGCGGTTCCGGATCTCGTACTGGTGCGCCAACGGGCACGAGACGATGCCCAGCTTCTCCGAGGAGGCCGGCGTCCAGCCGCCCGAGATCTGGGACTGCCCGCGCTGCGGCTTCCCTGCCGGCCAGGACCAGGTGAACCCGCCCTCGCCGCCCCGCAACGAGCCGTACAAGACGCACCTCGCGTACGTGAAGGAGCGTCGCTCGGACGCCGACGGCGCGGCGATCCTCGAGGAGGCGCTCGAGTCCCTGCGCCGCCGCCGGCTCATCGTCTGAGCAGGGCGCCACGCCGCAGCGCGCAGAGCATCGCGAAGGCCCCGCCGACACACCGTGTCGGCGGGGCCTTCCGCATCCCGGTCGGCGCACGGAGCTCAGACGGACCTCAGACGGACTCGTCGGTGCGCCACAGGACGACGGCGAGCGCGAGCAGCCACAGGCACCAGCCGACGTAGCCGGCGAAGTTCGTCAGGCTCGCCAGGTGGACGCCGAGCGGCACGAGCACACCGGTCGCGATGAGCCCGGCGCAGACGAGCCCGAGCCCGGCCATCCACCGCGGGGCGAGCGCGCGGACGACGGTCGCGGACGCCAGCGCGGTGAACGCCGCTGTGAGCGCGTACCCCACGGTCTCGCCGACGACCGTGCCGAGCCACAGGTGGAGCTGCTCGAACCGGGCGTGGGCGACCGCCGTCCGGGCGGGGTCGAGGGCGTCGGCGCTGACGCCGGGGACGAGGAGCACCCACCGGGAGAGCCCGACGACCTGGACGGCGGCCGCCGCGGACGCGAGCCCGGCGAGCCAGCGGCCGGTACGGCCTCCGGTCGTCCTGCCGAGCAGGATCCCGGTCGGGGCAAGAAGCGCGGCGCCGACGGCGAGGGCACCGAACCAGGCCATGACGGCGCCCTGCTGGGCCCGGAAGGCGTCGAGGATCTCGGCGGTGGGGGACTGGAGGACCTGCGGGTACTCGAAGACGGAGCCGAGTGCGGTGAAGCCGGCGACGGCCAGGAGCGCCGCGGCGGACATGGTCGCGGCGGCGAGGCGCAGGCGCGCGCGGTCGGTGGCGAGGACGGTGGTCGCGGCGGAGGATCGGGCGACGGTGGACATGGCTGCCTCTCGTGGGGGGGTCGGTGGTGCTCGTGGGGGAGGTCGGTCAGGAGCGGACGGCGGCGGCGGACGTCGCACCGTCGCGGTACCAGGCGGTCGTCGTGGCGAGCGCCTCGTCGAGGTCGGTCGCCGATTGGCCGAAGGCCGCGCGGAAGCGGCTGTCGTCGACGACCCACCGGTCGGTGAACTGGTAGAGCGTGTGCCGGTACTCGCCGAGCCCGGGCCTCACGAGGCCGAGCAGCCGCAGCGTCGTGCTGCCCGCGGCGAACAGGCGCGGACGCCGTCCGGCCAGGGCGTAGACCTGCGCGACGATCTCGCGGGTCGTCCGCGCCGGGGCGACGGGCAGGTGCCAGACGCTGCCCGGGGCCTGCGGGTGCAGCGCCAGGGTGACGAGCCCGGCGGCGACGTCCGGGGTGTACGAGTAGCTGTGCGGCGTGTCCGGGTCGCCCATGACCTGGGCGGTGCGGCCGGCGACCGCGGTGCCGAAGACGGTCTCGCCGAGCGCGGAGCGGGTGGCCCCCGGCCCGAAGTAGTCCGAGGCGCGGCCGATCGCGACCTCCGCCTGCCCGTCGGCGTGCGCCCGGAGCAGCTCCTCCGTCATCGCGGCGCGGGTCGCGGCCTTGGCCGACGAGGGGTTCGCCGGCAGCGTCTCGACGAGGTCGCGGCCACCGGTCGGGCCGTAGGCGTAGAGGTTCTCGAGGACGACGAGGCGGGCCCCGGTGGCCCGGGCGGCGGCGAGCACGCCGCGCTGGAGCGGGGGGAACTCCTGCGCCCAGGTCGCGTAGCCGCCGGCGTTGAGGCAGAAGTGGACGACGTCGGCGCCGCGGCTCACCCGGGTCGTGAAGTCCGGGTCGGTGGCGTCGCCGCCGACGACCTCGGCACCGGGGACCGTGCCGCGGCCGTCGCGGTTGACGGCGCGGACGTCGATGCCGCGACGGACGAGGGTCCCGGCGACGAGCCGGCCGATCTGGCCGGTGCCGAAGACGACGTGACGGGTCATGGCGGGTCTCCAGGTGCTCGGGGTCGGGAGGGACGGGGCAGGGTCAGGGTCAGACGGGGATGCTGCGGCGGCGCAGGGCGAGGGGGAGGACGACGGTCAGGACCGCGACGAGGAGGGCTCCGCTGGAGCCGAACACCGTGAACTGCTCGTCGACGTCGACGCCCACCGCCGTCGTGACGGCCCAGCCGACGGCCCAGGCCGCGGCGACAACGAAAGGCCAGACGAGCGCCGGCCGGCCGAGGACCGCGACGAGCGCCGTGGTCTGGGCGGTGCCGACGGCGAGCCCGCACAGTGCGCCCTGGGTCACGAGCGCGGCAGGCGTCGTCGCGTAGCCGACGGCGGCGGCGCCGGCCACCAGGCCCGCGCCGAAGCCGAGGGACGTCGCGACCGCCCAGCGGACGGCGGCCGTGCCGGTCAGCGCGAGGCCCCACGCCTGGACGAGCCCGAGCACGACCCCCGTGAGCAGCCCCCCGAGGCCGGCAGCCGGCACCGAGTCGACGGGCCCGACGAGGAGGCTCGCCGGCAGGCCGCCGAGCGGGAACCCGGCGAAGGTGACGACCCAGCGGGCGGCGACCCGGCGCGGGGTGCGGCCGGCGCGGTCGGCGGGCCGGGCGTACGAGGTCGTGGGTGCGGTCATCGCGGGCTCCTGGGAGGCGGGGGGGGTGCCGCGCGGCGATCCACGCGGCGAGGGCGTTGTCGGGGTGGTCGGCGAGGTGGTCCCGGACGAGCGCGTCGAGCAGGTCGCGGTCGCCGGCGACGGCCGCGGCGGCGATCGCCACGAGCTGTCGGTCCCGCGTGGTCGTCGCGTGGGTGGTGGCCCGGGCGAGCAGGTCGTGCGGGTCCGGCGCCACGAGGGCGGCGGCGACGAGGACCGCGGGGGACCGGTCGGTCTCGGCGCGGACCAGGACGGCACCCCGCGCCGCGGGGTCGCCGCCGACGAGGCGGTCGAGGAGGTGCTTCGTGTCGTCGGGCATGGGTCGAGACTCGGCCGGGGCGCTGACGGTGCGCTGACGACCGGCTGACGGCGCGGCTGCCGGGGCTGACGCCGTCGCGGGGTGCCGCGTACGCTCGCGCTGGTGTGGACCGTCGCCGTCCTGGGACCCGTGGAGGTCCGGCGCGACGACGAGCCGGTCGTCCTCCCCGCGGGGCGGACGACCGAGGTGCTCGTCCGGCTCGCGCTCGACGTCGGCCGGGTCGTCCGGACCGAGCGGCTCCTCGAGGACGTCTGGGCGCAGGACGCCGCGACGACCGGCCGGAACACGTTGCAGTCCAAGGTGTCCCAGCTGCGCCGGGCGCTCGGTGCGCCCGAGGCGGTGGTCGCGGCGAACGGCGGCTACCGGCTCGCCGTCGACCCCGCGGCCGTGGACGCGCAACGCGTCGTCGGGCTCGCGGCGGCGGCCGGGGCGGCCGCGCGGGCGGGCGACCCGCGGGCCGCGCTCGAGGCCGCGGCGCAGGGTCTCGCACTCTTCCGCGGCGAGGTGCTCATGGACGCCGGGGACGGCGCCTGGCTGCAGCCGCACCGGGCGCGACTCGAGGAGCTGCGGCTCGGGCTGCTCGAGGACGACCTCGCGGCCCGGGTGGCCCTCGGGGCCGGCGGCGACGTGGTCGGCCGCGCCGAGGCCCTCGTCGAGGAGCACCCGCTGCGGGAGCGGCTGTGGGCCGCCCTCGTCACCGCGCTCTACCGGTCGGGCCGCCAGGCCGACGCCCTCGCGGCGTACGCCAGGGTGCGCAGGCTCCTCGCCGACGAGCTGGGTCTGGAGCCCGGCCCCGAGCTGCGGCTGCTCGAGGAGCAGGTCCTGCAGCAGAGCCCGGACCTGGCCCCGACCGGTGCACGAGCCACTGCGGGAGCCCGCGCGCCGGCCGGTGCGGGGCCGTCGGCCGGCCCGTCCGTCACCGTCCCGTCCGCGGCCGTGCCGGCGCCCGGGAACCTGCCCGGGCTGTCGACCGCCCTGGTGGGCCGCGCGCCCGACGTGGCCGACCTGAGAGGGCTGCTCACGGTCTCCCGGCTCGTCACCGTCGTCGGGCCGGCCGGGGTCGGCAAGTCGCGGGTCGCGCTCGAGGTGGCCCGCTCGCTCTCACCGGCCGGCGGGGTCTGGCTCGTGCGGCTCGACGCGGCCGACCGGACGTCGTCCGTCGGCCGGCTGGTCGCCGAGACGCTGCAGGTCGCCGGTGGGGAGCCGATGCTCAGCGCGCGGCTGCGCGAGGCTCCCACGACCCTGCTGCTCGACGGCTGCGAGCACCTCGTGGACGACGTCGCGGCGCTCGTGCCCCGCCTCCTCGACGCGGCGCCCGGTCTCGTCGTCCTCACGACGAGCCAGGTGCCGCTCGGGCTCGACGGCGAGGAGGTGCACGTCCTCGACCCGCTGTCCGTCGAGGACTCGGTCGCGCTCTTCGCCGCCCGCGCGTCCCGGCTGCGGCGCGGGTTCGTGCTCGACGGGTCGACGACGCAGGCGGTCGAGCACCTGTGCCGGAGCCTGGACGGTCTGCCGCTCGCCATCGAGCTCGCCGCGGCCCGGGTGCGGTCGCTGTCGGTGCAGGAGATCGGCCGCCGGCTCGACGACCGGTTCGGGCTGCTCCGCGACCCGACCGGCCGCGGCCCGGACCGCCGCCGGGCGCTGTCGGCCGCCATCGGCTGGAGCTACGACCTGCTCTTCCCGGACGACCAGCGCGGGCTCTGGGCGCTCGCCTGCTTCAGCGGCGGTGCGCCGCTGGCCGCCGCCGAGCACGTCCTCGCGGCCCTCGACGTCCCGGAGGGGGCGGCCGTCGACGTCGTCGCCCGGCTCGCCGAGCGCAGCCTCGTCGGGGTCGACGTGGACCCGGCCGGCGCCGTCCGGTACCGGCTGCTCGACAGCATCCGCGCCTACGCGCTCGAGCGGCTGCACGCGTCGGGGGCGGCCGACGCCGCGCTGTCCGCCCACGCGGGCTGGTTCGCCCAGGAGGCCGAGCGCTGCGGGCAGGTCGTGCGCGGACCCGGCCAGGCCGGATGCGTCCGGTTCGCGCTCGCCGAGCGCGCGAACGTCGACGCGGCCCTGGCCTGGACGGCGCGGCACGAGCCGGTGACCGGGCTGCGCACCGTGCTCGGCCTGGGCTGGGTCTGGGTGGTCCTCGGCGACGGGGTCGCCGGTGCCCGGCGGGTCCGGGACGCCCTCGCCGCCGCGGCGGTCGCGGCACCGGACGACCGTGCCCGCGCCCTGCTCACGGCGTCCTGGCTGGAGGCCTCGGCGGGCAACGTGGAGCAGGGTGAGGCGGACCTGCTCGACGCGCTCGCGCTCGCCGCCCCGTCCGACGACCGGCTGCGTGCCGACGCCCGCCGGCACGAGGCCTTCCTGCGCATCCAGCAGGGGCGTCCGGCCGAGGTCCTCGCCGCCGCGCGGGACGCGACGGCGACCTACCGCGGCCGTGGCACCGACGAGCAGCCCGAGCACGGCAGCCCGTGGGACGTCGGCGCAGCGCTCCTGCTCGAGGCGTACGGGTCGCTCGTGCTCGGAGACGTGGACGGCGCCGCCCGTTGCGCGACGACGGCGGTCCGGCTGCTCCGGCCCTCGGGCGACCCGTGGGGGCTCGTCCACGCCGACGGGATCCTCGCCGTGGTCGCCCAGGCGCAGCACCGGCTCGACGACGCGGCGCAGGCGCTGACCCGGGCGGCCGACCGGTCGCAGCGGCTGGGGTTCCTCGGGCAGGCGGCGCTGCACCTCACCCGGCTGGGCCGGGTGCAGCACCGGGCGGGCCGCACGGACGAGGCCGCCGCGACGTTCGACCGCGCGACCGAGGCGGCCCGCACCGCCGCCGACCTCCGGATGCGTGCGACCGCCCTGACGCAGCTCGGCCGGCTGCGCCGCGCCGTGCGTGACGTCGAGGGCGCGCGCACGGTGCTCGACGAGGCCGACAGCTGGTACCGCGGTGCGGGCGCCGGCGAGGGCGCCCTGCTCGCCCGGTGCCTGCTCCTGTGCGTGACGGCCGACGCGGCGGCCGGACGCGACGACGACGTGGCGCACGGGCTCGCCGAGGTGCTGGCGGCGGCGCTCGACGCGGGCGACGGCGAGACCGCGACGCTGGCCCGGGACCGCCTGGCGAGGCTGGCGGCGGACGACGGCGACACGGGCGCGGCGGCTGACCTGCTCCGGGCCGCGGACGCGACGGCGGCCCAGGTGGCGCACCTGCTCGACGCCTCGGACCGGCTCGACGCCAGGGCCGTGAGGACGGCCCTCGGTCTCCTGTGACGCAGGCCGGTCAGGGGCTCGCGATCCGTGCCACCCGGGCCGGCAGCCCGGAGGCCGCGGCCCGGTCGAGCAGCCACAACGTGCGGCGCCGGCCGGTCGCACCGGCGGCCGGGACGGCGAACGGGCCGCCCCCGCCGAGCGCGAGAGACACCGCCCCGGCCTTCTCCGCACCCCCTGCGAGCAGCCAGACGGCCTGCGCCTGCCGGATCGCGGGGGCCGTCAGGGAGACCCGGGTCGGCGGCGGCTTGGGGGCGCCGCGCACGCCGACGACGGTGCGCTCCTCCTCGTAGACCGCGGGGTGCTCGGGGAAGAGCGACGCGACGTGCGCGTCGGGGCCGACTCCGAGCATGAGGATGTCGAACGCCGGGACGCCGCCGCGGTCCTCGGGGCCCGCGGCGGCCGCGAGCTCCTCGGCGTAGCCGCGGGCGGCGGCGTCCACGTCGTCGCCCCAGCGCCCGTCCGACGCGGGCATCGCGTGCACCCGGGCCGGGTCGAGCGGCACGGCGTCGAGCAGCGCCGCCCGGGCCTGGGTCTCGTTGCGGTCCGGGTGCCCGGCCGGCAGGAAGCGCTCGTCGCCCCACCAGACGTCGAGAGCGCGCCAGTCGACGGCGTCCCGCGCGGGGGAGGCCGCCAGCGCCGCGAGGGTCGCGATCCCGACGCCGCCGCCCGTGAGCACGACGTGCGCGTGCCCGCGGGCGGCCTGGACGTCGACGAGCCCCGTGACGAGCCGCGCGGCAGCGGCCTGTGCGAGGAGCTCCGGGGTCGCGTGGACGACGACGCTCGGGGACGACGTCACGCGGGGGCCTTCTTGGCGGGGGCCTTCTTGGCCGGGGCCTTCTTGACCGGTGTCTTCTTGGCCGGGGCCTTCGCCGCCGCCTCGGCCGGAGCCGGGTCGGCGGGCGCCGCCGCGGCGTCGTCCGGCCCGTGGACGGGCGCGACCGGGGGAGTGCCGGGCGTCCGGCGGGCCCCCGAGTGACCACCGGCCGACGTGGCGGCGGGCTGCTTGGCCCCGGCCGAACGGGTCGTGCCGACCGACCCGTTCTTCGCAAGCAGGTCGAGCCCCTTGGTGACGACCTCGCCGAAGATGTCGTCCGGGTCGAGCCGGCGCAGCTCCTCGGCGAGGCAGTCGCGGTCCTGCCGACGGGCCAGCGCGATGCGCCGCTCCGGCTGCCCCGGCTGGGTCAGCGTCGCGACGTTGCCGTCGGGCCGGACGAGCTCGACCGGGCCCGACGCGCGCTCGAGGACGACGCCGACCATGCCGCTGCCGACCGGCGTCCGCACCCGCTTGACCGGGCACTTGAGGTACAGCCCGAGCCAGGCCGCGAGCAGGTCGGTCGAGGCGCTGTCCGGGCCGCCGGACACGACGGCCCGCTGGACGGGCTCGTACGGCGGCTCGTCGAGGGCGGCCGCGAGCAGACCGCGCCACAGGGTGATCCGGCTCCACGCCAGGTCGGTGTCGCCGGGGTGGTGCCGGGCGGCCCGCTGCTGGAGGGCCTTGACCGGGTTCTTGCTCTGGGACGCGTCGGTGATGCGGCGCTGCGCCATCCGGCCGATCGCGTCGTCCGCGGGGACGTCGGGCGTGACGCCCGGCCACCAGGCGACGATCGGGGCGTCCGGCAGGAGGAACGGCACGACGACCGACTCGCCGTGCTCGGCGAGCGGCCCGTAGAGCCGCAGGACGATGACCTCGCTCGCGCCGGCGTCGCCGCCGACCCGGATCTGCGCGTCGAGCCGGTTCACGCCGCGCTTGTTGCCGCGGACGATCGCGATGACACGGCACGGGTGCTCCCGGCTCGCGTCGTTGGCGGCCCGGATCGCCTCCTCGGCCGGTCCGTCGTCCGTGACGATGAGCAGGGTCATGACCCGGCCCAGCGCGACCGCGCCACCGGCGTCCCGCAGGTCGACGATCTTCTTGGCGACGGCCCCCGTCGTCGTGTCGGGCAGGTCGACGATCACGGACGCCTCCAGCTACGGCCGTCGCGGGCCATCATCTCGTCGGCCGACGCGGGCCCCCACGTGCCGGACGTGTACGGGTCGGGGCGTCCCTTGGACGCCCAGAACTCGGTGATCGGGTCGAGGATCTTCCAGGAGAGCTCGACCTCCTCGTGCCGCGGGAACAGCGGCGGGTCCCCGAGCAGGACGTCGAGGATGAGGCGCTCGTACGCCTCCGGGCTGGACTCGGTGAACGAGTGGCCGTACCCGAAGTCCATCGTGACGTCGCGGACCTCCATCTGGGTGCCGGGCACCTTGGAGCCGAACCGGATCGTCACGCCCTCGTCCGGCTGGACCCGGATGACGATGGCGTTCTTGCCGAGCTCCTCGGTCGCCGTCCGCTCGAACGGCAGGTGCGGCGCCCGCTTGAAGACGACGGCGATCTCGGTGACCCGTCGGCCGAGGCGCTTGCCGGTCCGCAGGTAGAACGGGACGCCGGCCCAGCGCCGGGTGTCGATGTCGAGCCGGACGGCGGCGAACGTCTCGGTCGTCGACGTCGGGGACATGCCCTCCTCGTCGAGGTACCCGATCACGGGCTGGCCGCCCTGCCAGCCCTTGGCGTACTGGCCGCGGGCGGTGTGCTTGCCGAGGTCGCGGGGCAGCCGGACGGCGGACAGCACCTTCTCCTTCTCGGCGCGCAGGTCGTGCGCGTCGAAGGAGACCGGCTCCTCCATCGCGGTGAGCGCGAGGAGCTGGAGCAGGTGGTTCTGGATGACGTCGCGGGCGGCGCCGATGCCGTCGTAGTAGCCGGCCCGGCCGGCCACACCGATGTCCTCGGCCATGGTGATCTGCACGTGGTCGACGTAGTTCGCGTTCCACACCGGCTCGAACATCTGGTTCGCGAACCGCAGCGCGAGGAGGTTCTGGACCGTCTCCTTGCCGAGGTAGTGGTCGATCCGGAAGACCGAGTCCGCCGGGAACACCGACTCGACGACGTCGTTGAGCTCGCGGGCCGACTTGAGGTTGTGCCCGAACGGCTTCTCGATGACGACCCGGCGCCACTGCTCGCCGTCCTGCGCCGACAGGCCCGACCGGGCGAGCTGCTTGGTGACGACCGGGAAGAACTTCGGCGGGATCGACAGGTAGAACGCGTGGTTGCCGCCCGTGCCGCGCACCCGGTCGAGGTCGGCGACCGTGTGCGCGAGCTGGTCGAACGCGTCGTCGTCGCCGAAGTCGCCCGGCACGAACCGGAAGCCCTCCGCGAGCTGGCGCCAGACCGACTCGCGGAACGGCGTCCGGGCGTGCTGCCGGACCGCCTCGTAGACGACCTGGCCGAAGTCCTGGTCGGCCCAGTCGCGGCGGGCGAACCCGGTGAGCGCGAAGCCCGGCGGGAGCAGCCCGCGCTGCGACAGGTCGTACACGGCCGGCATGAGCTTCTTGCGCGCGAGGTCGCCGGTGACGCCGAAGATGACCAGCCCGCACGGCCCCGCGATCCGCTGGAGACGCTTGTCCCGGTCGTCGCGGAGCGGGTTGGCCCCCTTCGCGATGCGGGCCGGGCTCACGCCGTCGCTCCGTCGGCAGCGCCGAGCACCGAGAGCACCTGCCGCAGGCCGGCCGCGCGGTCGGTGAGGTGCAGCCGCAGCACGGGCCGGCCGTGGTCGGCGAGCACCTGGGCGTCGCCGGCGGCCTGGGCGGCGATGAGCTGCCCGAACGTGAACGGCCGCTCCGCGATCGCGAGGTCCTCGACGCCGGCGGCGGGCTCGGCGGTCACCTGGAGGTAGACGCCGACCGCCGGGCCGCCCTTGTGGAACTGACCGGTCGAGTGCAGGAACCGCGGTGCCCAGCCGAAGGTGACGGGCCGCCCGGTGCGGGCGGCGAGCGACTCGCGGACCCCGGCGAGCGCGGTGTCGTGCTCCCGGTCGAGGTAGGCCATGACGGCGACGTAGCCGTCCGGGCCGAGCGCGCCGAGCAGGGCGTCCACGGCGCCGGTGAGGTCCTTCGCGTCGCCGAGCAGCCCGTCGGTCGCCCGGACCTCGACCGCGCCGTCGACGAGGTCGGGGGCGGCCGGCTCCGGGCGGGCGTCGAGCAGGCCGCGGGCGGCCGTCTTAGCGCTCTCGACGTCCGGCTGGTCGAACGGGTTGATCCCGAGGATCCGCCCCGCCACGGACGTGGCGTACTCCCACAGGAGCATCTGCGCGCCGAGCGGGCCGGCGACGGTGACACCGGTCGCGACCCGGGCCGCGGGCTCGGACGGCGCGCCCTCGGCGTCGCGCTCGACCGGGTCGGTCTCGTCGCGGCCGGAGACGAGCCGGACGACGAGGACGTCGCCCGCACCGCCGGTCACCTCGGGGGAGTCCGGGCCGCCGACGACGACCGGGAGCAGACCGGTGCCCTCCTTGCCGGTGGACTCGGCGACGAGCTGCTCGACCCAGTCCGGGAAGCCGACGATGCCGGAGCCCTCGTCGACGAAGACGACCTTGTCCCGCAGCGGGACCGTGCCGCCGAGGGCGGCGCCGAGCACGAGCGCCGGGTTGCCGTCGGAGTCGTCGGCGAGCAGGTCGACGACCTCGCCCGCCTGGTCGAGCAGCGCGCCGGTGTCGACGCCGGCGAGGCCGGACGGCACGAGGCCGAACGCCGTGAGCGCGGAGAACCGGCCCCCGACGGTCGGGTCGGCCTGGAACACCGCGCGGTAGCCGGCGGCGAGCGAGGCCTGCTCGAGCGGGGAGCCCGGGTCGGTGACGACGACGATCCGGCGCTTCGCGTCGATGCCGGCGGCCGTGAAGGCCGACTCGAACGCGCGGCGCTGGCTGTCGGTCTCGACCGTGGACCCGGACTTGCTCGACACGACGACCACCGTGCGGTCGAGCTCGACGAGCGCCGCCCGGACCTGGCCGGGGTCGGTGCCGTCGAGGACGACGAGCGGGACGCCCGCCGTCCGCGTGATGACCTCGGGCGCGAGCGAGGAGCCGCCCATGCCGCACAGGACGACGCGGTCCACGCCCTCGGCGGCGAGCTCGGCGCGCAGCGCCTCGACCTTCGCGACGACGGGCCGCGACGCGGCCTCGACGTCGACCCAGCCGAGCCGCTTGGACGCCTCGTCGACGGCCGCCTGCCCCCAGAGGGAACCGTCCTTGCCGGCGATGCCGCTCGCGACACCGTCCGCGACGAGGGTCGGCACATGGGTGGCGACAGCGACCGCGGCGTCCCCGCCGGCGGTCACCTCGAGGACGGAACCGGCCTCGTCACCGACCCAGGCGACGAGCCACTGCGGGTGCGTGGGGCCGGTGGTCACCGGTGCGCCTCCTCGTCGGAGTCGGCCGCCGAGACGCGGGCGAGCTCGTCGGACACGGTGCCGAGCAGCTCGGCCCAGCTCTTCTCGAACTTGTCGACGCCCTCGCGCTCGAGCTGGTCCGTGACGTCGGCGTAGGAGACGCCGATCGCCTCGAGCCGGTCGAGCACCTGGGCGGCCTCGGCGTAGCCGCCGCGGACGGTGTCGCCCGTGATCTCGCCGTGGTCGGCGGTCGCCTCGAGCGTCGCGCCCGGCATCGTGTTGACGGTGCCCGGGGCGACGAGCCCGGTGACGTACATCGTGTCCGGCAGCGACGGGTCCTTGACGCCGGTCGAGGCCCACAGCGGACGCTGCGGCTTCGCACCCGCGTCCGCGAGCACCTGCCAGCGCGACGTCGAGAACACCTCCTCGTACGCCTGGTAGGCAAGCCGGGCGTTCGCCAGGCCGGCCTTGCTCCGCAGCGCCGTCGCCTCGTCGGTGCCGATCGCGGCGAGCCGCTTGTCGATCTCGGTGTCGACGCGCGAGACGAAGAACGAGGCGACCGATGCGATCGTCGACAGGTCGAGACCGGCGTCCTTGGCCCCCTCGAGGCCGGCGAGGAACGCGTTCATCACCGCGCGGTAGCGGTCGAGGGAGAAGATCAGCGTGACGTTGACGCTGATCCCCTCGGAGAGCACCGTCGTGATGGCCGGCAGGCCCTCGACGGTCGCCGGGATCTTGATGAGGGCGTTCGGCCGGTCCACCGTGGCCCAGAGCCGGCGGGCCGCCTCGACGGTCCCCGCGGTGTCCTTCGCGAGCCGCGGGTCGACCTCGATGGAGACCCGGCCGTCGAGGCCGCCCGTCGCGTCGAAGACGGGGCGGAAGACGTCGCACGCGCTGCGGACGTCGTCCGTCGTGATCTCGAAGACCGTCTCGTCGACGGTCGCGCTGCGGCCCGCGAGCGCGAGCACCTGGTCGGTGTACCGGTCGCCCTTGGCGAGGGCGCTGGCGAAGATCGTCGGGTTCGTCGTGACCCCGACGACGTGCCGCTGCTCGATGAGACCGGCGAGGTCGCCGGTCTCGAGGAGCTCGCGGGACAGGTCGTCGAGCCAGACGGAGACGCCCTCCGCGGAGAGCCGTGCGAGTGCGTCGCTCATGGTTCCTCCTGGTGTGGAACGGATACGGGGGCCCGGGCGCCGACGGCGCCCGGGCCGGGGAGCCGTGTCAGCCGGCGGCCGCGATGCTCTCGCGCGCGGCGGCGACGACGTGCTCGGCGGTGAGGCCGAACTCCTCGTAGAGCTTCTGGTACGGCGCGGACGCGCCGAAGTGCTCGATGGAGACGATGCGCCCGGCGTCGCCGACGACCTCGCGCCAGCCCTGGGCGATGCCCGCCTCGACGCTGACGCGGGCCTTCACCGACGGGGGGAACACCGAGTCGCGGTAGCTCTGTTCCTGCGCGTCGAACCACTCGCGGCACGGCATCGACACGACCCGGGCCGGGACGCCGTCCGCCTCGAGGACCTCGGCCGCGGCGACCGCGATCTGGACCTCGGAGCCGGTCCCGACGAGGACGACCGCCGGCGTGCCGCCGGACGCCTCCTTGAGCACGTACGCGCCCTTCGCCGTCCCGTCGGCGGGGGCGAAGCCGCCCTCGGGGGACCGGTCGTAGGTCGGCAGGTTCTGCCGCGACAGCGCGAGGCCGGCGGGGCGGTCGGTGTGGCCGAGGATGGTGCGCCACGCCCAGGCGGTCTCGTTCGCGTCGGCCGGCCGGACGACGTCCAGGCCGGGGATGGCGCGCAGCGCGGCGAGGTGCTCGATCGGCTGGTGGGTCGGGCCGTCCTCGCCGAGGCCGATCGAGTCGTGCGTCCACACGTACGTGACGGGCAGCTTCATGAGCGCCGCCAGCCGCACGGCCGGACGCATGTAGTCGCTGAACACGAGGAACGTGCCGCCGAACACCCGCAGGCCGCCGTGCAGCGCGATGCCGTTCATGATCGAGCCCATCGCGTGCTCGCGGATCCCGAAGTGCAGGATGCGGCCGTACGGGCTGCCCTGGCCCCAGGCCTGGGTCGTGTACTGCGACGGGAGGAACGAGGACTCGCCCTCGAGCGCGGTGTTGTTGCTCTCGGCGAGGTCGGCGGACCCGCCCCACAGCTCCGGGATCGCGTCCTTGACCGCGTTGAGGACGACGCCCGACGCCTTGCGGGTCGCGACGTCCTTGCCGGCCTCGAAGGTCGGCAGCGTCGCCTCCCAGCCGGCGGGCAGGGTCCGGGTCGTGAGCCGCTCGTGGATCGCGGCACCCTCGGGGTTGGCGGCCTTCCAGGCCTCGAACCGCTTCTCCCAGGCCTCCCGCGCGGCGCGGCCGCGGTCGATCACCGAGCGCGTGTGCGTGAGGACGTCGGCGTCGACCTGGAACTTCTGCTCCGGGTCCAGGCCCATGACCCGCTTGGTCTCGTCGATCTCCTTGTCGCCCAGCGCGGAGCCGTGCGACTTCCCGGTGTTCATGAGGTTCGGCGCCGGGTAGGCGATGACCGTGCGGAGGATGACGAGCGAGGGCTTGTCCGTGACGGCCTGCGCGGCGCGCAGGGCGGCGTAGAGCTCGGGGACGTCCTCGGTGTACGTGCCGTCCTTGCCGGACTGCGTGCCCTTGCCACGGGTCCAGTCGACGGTCTGGACGTGCCAGCCGTAGGCCTCGTAGCGCTTGCCGGTGTCCTCGCTCAGCGCGACCGCGGTGTCGTCCTCGATGGAGATGTGGTTCGCGTCGTACACGACGACGAGGTTGCCGAGCTGCTGGTGGCCGGCGAGCGAGGAGGCCTCGCTCGTCACGCCCTCCTCGATGTCGCCGTCCGACGCGAGGACCCAGACGGTGTGGTCGAAGACCGACTCGCCCTGCGCCGCGTCCGCGTCGAGCAGGCCGCGCTCCCGACGGGCGGACATGGCCATCCCGACGGCGCTGGCCAGACCCTGCCCGAGCGGGCCGGTCGTGATCTCGACGCCCGCGGTGTGCTCGACCTCGGGGTGGCCCGGGGTGAGCGAGCCCCACGTCCGCAGCGCCTTGAGGTCGTCGAGCTCGAGCCCGTAGCCCGACAGGTACAGCTGGATGTACTGGGTGAGGCTGGAGTGGCCGCACGAGAGGACGAACCGGTCGCGACCCGGCCAGTGCGGGTGCGTCGGGTCGAGCGTCATGAGCTTCTGGTAGAGCAGGTAGGCGACCGGCGCCAGGCTCATCGCGGTGCCGGGGTGGCCGCTGCCGGCCTTCTGCACCGCGTCCATGGCCAGGCCGCGGACCGTGTCGACGGCGCGGCGGTCGAGCTCGCTCCAGTCGAGGTCGGCGGCGGGTGCGGTGGTGGTGGTGTCGCTCACGGGGAAACCCGGGTCCTCTCGTCGGCGGTGCCGACGGCTCCCTCGCCGTCGGGGCCCGCGTCTACGGCGCTTCGGTGGTGCGTGCAGGTGGACGCCTTCGCAGTCCTCTCCGGGCGTCGCGGGGAGCTGTGCGTGCAGGGAGAAGATCTCGTCGCCGAGCCTATAGCGCAGGCAGGGGCCGGGCCCTTCCGCACGTCCCGCCGCGCCGTGGGGCTCCTGCGCGTCGTCCGGCCGCGGGTGTGAGATGGCGCGCCCGGTGGGTGGGAGCGGCCGGTGCGCGCGTAGAGTGTGCGTGTTCTGCCGTCAGCTCAGAGGACGCCGTGACCACCGTCGACCCCAGCCCGCCCGCCGTCGTGCGGTCCGCGTCGGCGTTGCCGGCCTCCGCGATCCTCGTCCCCCCGCGCCGCTCGGTATTGCGCTCGGTCCGGGCCTACGTCGCGCTGACGAAGCCGCGGATCATCGAGCTGCTGCTCGTCACGACCGTGCCGACGATGATCCTCGCCGCCGGCGGCTTCCCGTCGGTGTCGCTCATCCTGCTGACGCTCGTCGGCGGCACCCTCGCGGCGGGCAGCGCCAACGCGCTGAACATGTACCTCGACCGCGACATCGACACCCTCATGCACCGGACCGAGCGGCGCCCGCTCGTCACGGGTGAGGTGAGCCCGCGCGGGGCCGTCGTCTTCGGCGTCGCCCTCGGCGCGGTGTCGGTCGCCCAGCTCGCGCTCACGGTGAACGTGCTGTCCGCCGTCCTCGCGCTGGCGGCGATCCTCTTCTACGTCTTCGTCTACACGCTCGTGCTCAAGCGCCGCACCCCGCAGAACATCGTCTGGGGCGGCGCCGCCGGCTGCATGCCGGTGCTCATCGGCTGGGCCGCCGTCCGCGACAGCCTCGACTGGGCCCCGGTCATCCTCTTCGGCGTCATCTTCCTCTGGACGCCCCCGCACTACTGGCCCCTGTCGATGCGCTACCGCGACGACTACGCGGCCGCGCGGGTGCCGATGCTCGGTGTCGTCGCGTCGCCCGTCGAGGTCGCGCGGCAGTGCGTCCGCTACACGTGGGCGATGATCGCCTGCTCGCTGCTGCTCGTCCCCGTCGCGCCGACCGGTCCGGTCTACGCCGTCGGCGCCGTGCTGCTCGGCGCGGTCTTCCTCACCGAGACCTACAAGCTGCTCGGCCGCGCCAAGGCCGGCGTCGCGCAGATCCAGCCGATGCGGGTCTTCCACTGGTCGATCACGTACCTGACGCTGCTCTTCGTGCTCGTCGCCGTGGACCCCTTCGTCCGCTTCTGAGCCCGCTCGGGCCCGCCGTCCGCGCCCGGTCCGTCGACCGTCGACCCGCGCGACGCCGCGACCGGTCCACGCCCCGAGACGGGCGTACCGCAGGACGCACCAACGCCGTCGCAGCCCGGCGTGTCGTGCCTGGGAGCGCTCTTGTGACGTCCGGCGGTACGGCAGGTCCACACGGTGGACGGCGCGCAGGCGGGGAGGTGACCGACCGGGCCGACGTGCGGCGCACCGGCGGTGCCGGGTGCCTTACCCGACGGAGGACGACGCCCGCACCGCATCGGGCCGGCTGAGCCCGGTCACCGCGGCGACCGACGCGGTCACGGCGACGACGAGCAGCGCGGAGCCGAGCATGTGGAGCGAGACGAGCGTGACGGGCAGCCCGGTGAAGTACTGCACGTAGCCGATCGTGCCCTGGAGCAGCGTCACGGCGAGCAGCCAGGCAGCGCGGCGGTGGGCGGCCGGGGTGGCGCCGACGAGGCGCATCGCGAGCATGAGGGCGACGACGAGGCCGACGAAGAGCCACACGGCGTCCGCGTGCAGCCAGCTCACGGTGCGCGGGTCGAAGCCGAACCGGTTCGGCGTCTCGGCGTCGCCGGAGTGCGGGCCGGAGCCGGTGACGACGGTGCCGAGGACGAGCACGACGCCGCAGACCACCGCGACCGCCCAGGCGATCCAGTGCACCTCGCAGCGCTCGACACGCTCGGTCGGGTGCAGGACGACGAGCAGCAGCACCGTGGACGCCGCGATGAGCACCGCGGAGAGCAGGTAGTGCGCGGCGACCGTCTGCGGGGACAGCCCGGCGAGGACCGTGATCCCGCCGAGGACGGCCTGCGCGACGACGCCGAGGAACGGGACGGCGGCCAGCAGGAGCAGCCCGCCCTCACGGGCGCCGCCGGCCGCGCGCCGGCGCCGCACGTCGGCGAGGACGACGGCGAACGCCGCGAGCGCCGCGATGCCGATGACACCGGTCAGCGTCCGGTTGCCGAACTCGATGTACTTGTGGATGCCCTCGGGCTGCTCGACGACCGGTGTGTACGAGCCCGGCACGCACTGCGGCCACGTCGGGCAGCCGAGCCCTGAGCCGGTCAGCCGGACGAGCCCGCCGGTGAGGACGATGCCCACCTGCATGACGAGGTTGGCGAGGAGGGCCGGGCGCATCGCGCGGTCCACCCACGTGCGACGGGCGGTGACGCCGGCAGCGCCGTCCGGGACCGTGACCGAGGGTGTCGCGTCGGAGGTCGTGCTCACGTCCACCACCCTAGGCGGCGGGTTCCGGCGCCCGCGCGCCGGAGGTCCCGACCTAGGTCCCGGGCCGGGTGGAGGATGGCCGGTCCCCTCGCGGGCGCGCCCGTGCCGGTCACGGACGTCAGCCCGGGATGGTGCCGCGCAGCAGGCTCTTGCCCGAGTGCACGGGGTCGCCGTCGAGCGGCTCGGCCGAGATGTCGACGACCGGGTACTGCCCGAGGTCGAGGCCGTCGGGGATCGTGAAGCGGCCGGTGCTGCCGGTGAGGACCCCGATCGGCACCATCTTCTTCACCGAGGCGTCGATGAGCCACACCTCGTAGAACCCGTCGGTGCTGGCGAGCTGCGAGACGTCGACCTCGAGGACGCGGCTGCCGTCCGCCTGGACGACGACGGCGCGGCCGCTGGCGGCGGGGTCCACCGGCAGCGGGTCGAGCGCGGCCTGGGCCACGATGATCGGCGTCGGCTGCGGGTCGGCGCGGTCGAGGAGCTGCGTCACCACCGAGCCGGCCGCACCGCCGATGACGAGAGCGGACGCCGCGACGGCGAGCATCGGCCAGCGGCGGCCACGGGTCGACCGGGGGCGCATCGGCAGGACGGGTGCGTCGGCGGACGCCGGGACGGGCACCGGACCGTGCACCGGCGGCGGCGCGGAGGGCGGCAGCGCGTCACCGCTGCGCGGACGCACCCCGACGCCGGTCGCGGCCGCGATGCCGTCCCAGACGTGCGCCGGCGGCGGCACGACGGCGGCGGGGGAGCGGTCGCCGCGGCCGGCGGCCACGGCGCGGCCGAAGGACTCGACCTCGGCGCGGCACTGCGCGCACCCGCTCAGGTGCGCGGCGTCGGCCGGGGACGGGGTCTCGCCGAGCGCCACGAGGGCGAGGGCGTCGTCGTCACAGTGCTGCACCGTCCACCTCCAGCCGGTCGCGCAGCCGCACCAGGGTGCGGCGGATGTGGCTCTTGACCGTCCCGAGCGGAAGTCCCGTCCGGGCGGCGATCTGGTCGTGCGTCATGTCATGGAAGAACGCCAGCTCGATGATGCCTCGTTGCGGCTGCCCGAGCTTCGACAGCTCGCCCATGAGGACGACGCGGTCCTCGGCGGTGCGGTCGACGGTCGCCGTCGGGGTCACGTCGTGGAGGGCCTCGGCGGCGTCCCGGACCCGGGCCTCGCGCGCCCGGCGGGCGTGCGCGTCGGCGATCCGGTGCCGGGTGATCCCGACGAGCCAGGCGGGCAGCGGGCCGCTGTCCGGGCGGTAGCCGGCGCGTCCCGTCCAGGCCGAGACGAACACCTGCTGGGTGACGTCCTCGGCGTCGGGGCCGTTGCCCAGGGCCCGGCAGGCGAGCCCGTGGACGAGCCCGGCCCAGCGCTCGTACGCGAGGGCCAGGGCACGCTCCTCGCCGTGCGCGAAGAGCTTGCCGACCTCCTCGTCGGACGGACCTGCGTCGTCGCTCATGAGCGCCGGGACCTCGCGGGTTGGGGGACGTCTGTCGAGGACCACGCTAGCCCGGCCGACGCGGTGCAGGGGAACCTGAGCCGTCACCTCGATCACGGTAGGGGAGGGACCGCGCAGCCACACCTCGACGGCCGGGTCGGAACCGGCCGGGGAACGCGTCAGGGTGTCGCCGGGGCCGCGGTGGCTCATGCCGCGCCCCCGACGGGTTCGGCGACGACGACGAGGTTGTCGCGGTAGCTGGAGAGCTCCGGGACGAACGGGCCGCCGCAGGTGATGAGGACCAGGCGCGGGGCGCCGTCCCGGGCGAAGAGCCGCTCGGTCGGGAGCCGCTTCTTGACGAGCGTCTCCTTGCCGACGACCTCGTACCGGACGGTCCGGCCGTCCGCGAGCCGGACGTCGACCCGGTCGCCGACGCCGACCTCGCGCAGGCGGAACAGCGCGCCCGGACCCTGCGCCTTGGAGTCGACGTGGCCCGCGACGACCGCGGCACCGGCGTCGGATCCGGGCGGCGGCCCGTACCGGTACCAGCCGACCCGGTCGACCGAGCGCGGGATGACCATCGAGCCGTCCTTCTCGACCCCCACCGGGTCGACGGCCGCGCGGACGTCGATGCCGGGGATGGAGATCGAGACCGGGTTCGTCGTCGGCCGCGACCCGTCGGCCGGGGTCGCCGGCCGGGCCGTGACCTGCGGGACCGCGGGCCGCGCCGACGACGCGGAGGGCGACGCCGGGGCGGACGGCGAGGAGGCGGACGGCGACGGGGCACCCACGGAGGTCACCGCGACGCCCTCGGCGGACGAGGGGCGGGTGAGCCACCAGCCCAGCGGCGCGGCGACCGCGAGGACGAGGCACGCGGCGACGAGCATCCACCAGCGACGCATGACGACGGCTCCTCGGATTCGTGGACGGAGGGTGGTTCGGGCAGGGGCCCGCCCCGTCGTCCCCCGCGGCAGGCAGGGGACGACGGGGCGGGGTGGTGCGGAGCGGTCAGCCGCGACGGGTCGCGAGGACCGCGCGGCGGCCGGCGAACGCCGCACCGGCGAGCGCGACCACGGTCACCGCGACGAGGGGCATCGGGAGACCGTCCTCGAGCAGGCCACCGGTACCGGACGGGACGCCGCCCGGAGCCGAGTGCAGGCCGCTGATCGTCTGCACGGCGAGGTCGAGGTTGTCGTCCTCGGCCGAGCCCCACGCGTAGACGATCGTGTTCGTGCCTTCCTTGAGGTCGAGGTCGGCCGGGCCGATCGCGACCGTGTCGGTGCCGGCGAGGACGACGTCCGCGCTCACCTTGGCGGCGGGGATGTCGGCCTTGGCCTCCTTCGGGTTCTCGAGGCCCTCGAAGACCGGCGTGCCACCGGCGCGGACGTCGACGGCCGGGGCCGCCGCCGTGTGGCGCACCGTGAGGCGGGTCTCGCCCGGCTTGATCCGGCTGGTGTCGTTGACGAACGGCGTGAGGACCGGGGTCCCGTCGGCCGACAGGTGCGCGACGACGGTGATGTTCGCGCCGCTCGGAACGGCGACGTCGTCGGCCTTGATGGCCGGCGTGCCGTCGGGGCCCTCGCCCGCGGGGAAGACCGCGAGGTCGTAGGTGCCCTCGGGCAGCTTCACCGGGTCGGTCAGGGTGCCGGGCTTGAAGTCGGTGAGGAGCTTGTCACCGTTGGCGTAGACGTCGACCGTGAGACCGGGGACGCCGTGCAGGACCGAGACGTCGGACGTGCCGGCCGCGCTCGAGGGGGCGGCGGCCGCGAGGCCGAGCCCGAGGGCCACCGCACCGGTGGCGGCGAGGACGCGCAGGGGGCGCATTGAGGAGCTCCTGTCGTGGGTGGGTAGAGCC
Organism: Kineosporia sp. R_H_3; assembly: GCF_002198675.1. GTDB lineage: Bacteria > Actinomycetota > Actinomycetes > Actinomycetales > Kineosporiaceae > R-H-3. Next base: position 72,892 of record NZ_MWLL01000230.1, read on the forward strand.
TTCAGACCCCACTTCGCCCCGACCCCTGCACCCGGATGCACCTGAGGCGGAAGAGTTTTCCGCCGCCTCCCGCGGGCTCCACGACGAGCGTCAGTCCCAGCGGAAGAACCGTGCGGCGAGCACGCCGGCGACCGCGCCCCAGACCACGAGGACGGCTGCCGCACGGACGTCGAGCGCGCCGTCGACGAGAGCGGCCCGCAGCCCGTCCCCGAGCGCGCCCGAGGGCAGCAGCCCCGCGACGTCCCCCCAGCCGCCCATCCGCTCCGGCGGGACGACGACCCCTCCGGCGGCGAGGAGCAGGACCCACACGAGGTTGGCGGCGGCGAGCACGCCCTCGGCGCGCAGCGTCCCGGCGAGGAGCAGCCCCAGCGCCGTGAACGCGGCCGTGCCGAGGGCGAGGACGAGCATCGCGGCCGGCAGCCCGGCCGCGGCCGGCCGCCAGCCGAGCGCGAGCGCGATCCCGCCGAGCACCGCCACCTGGACCGTCTCGACGACGGCGACCGCGAGCACCCGGCCGGCGAGCAGGCCGCCGCGGCCGAGCGGCGTCGTCCCGAGCAGCCGCAGCACCCCGTACCGGCGGTCGAAGCCGGTGCCGATGGCCTGCCCGGTGAAGGCCGTCGACATGACGGCGAGCGCGAGGACGCCGGCCGTCGCGACGTCGACCCGCCGTCCCGGTCCGAGGTCGAGGACGTCCGTGAGGCAGAGCCCGACGAGGGCGAGCGCCGGCAGCACGAGCGTGAGGAGGAGCTGCTCGCCGTTGCGGAGCAGGACCGTCGCGTCGAACCGCGCCTGGGCGAGCACCCGGCGCAGCGGCGGCGCGGGCGCGGGGGCCGGCGCGGCGCCGGGAACGGTGGCGGTCATCGCAGGTCCCTGCCGGTGAGGTCGAGGAAGAGGTCCTCGAGGGTCGGGCGGCCGAGGCTGAGCCCGTCGGGCATGACGCCGAGCCCGGCGCACCAGGCGGTCACCGTCGCCACCGCCTGCGGCCCGAGCGGCGCGTCCGGGCCGCCGCTCACGACGTACTGGCCCGGGGAGACCTCCTGGACGCTGATCCCCGCCGTGAGCGCCGCGCCGAGCTGTCCGACGTCGAGGCCGGGCGGGCCGCCGAACCGCAGCGACTCGCCGTGGCCGGAGAGCAGCGCGGCGGGGGAGCCGTCGGCGACGACCCGGCCGTGGTCGACGACGACGACGCGGTCGGCGAGCCGCTCGGCCTCGTCCATGAGGTGGGTCGTGAGGACGACGGCGGCACCGTCCGTGCGCAGCTGCGCCACGACGTCCCAGACCGCGAGCCGGGCCTGCGGGTCGAGGCCGGCGGTGGGCTCGTCGAGGAACACGACCTCGGGCCGGCCGACGACGGCGACGGCGAGCGCGAGCCGCTGCCGCAGGCCCCCGGAGAGCCGGCGGACGTTGGTCCGGGCGTGCGCCGTGAGCCCGAGCCGGTCGAGCAGGTCGGTGACCGGCAGCGGGCGGGCGTGCAGCGCCGCGACGTGCCGCAGCACCTCGCCGGCCCGGGCGCCCGTCGGCAGGCCGCCGTCCTGGAGCATCACCCCGACCCGGGCCCGCAGCGCGGCGTCGGCCCGCCAGGGGTCGCGGCCGAGCACCCGCACCGTGCCGCCGTCCGGGTGCCGCAGGCCCTCGCAGCACTCGACCGTCGTCGTCTTGCCGGCGCCGTTCGGGCCGAGGACCGCCGTCACCTCGCCGGACCGGGCCGCGAAGGACAGGCCGTCGACGACCGGGCGGCCGCCGTAGGACTTGCGCAGGCCGTCGACGGCGAGCGCGGGGGCGTCGGTCACCCCCGAAGGGTAGGAGCCGGGTGGTCGAGTTGAGGCCCCGGGGTATTAACGACACAATGAAGTGGTGTAATTGAGCCGGTGCCCGTGAAAGGCCCCGACGAGGCCGCCCCCGCGCTCGCCGTCGACGGCCTGCGCAAGTCCTACGGCGGCCGCCCGGTCGTCGACGGCCTGTCCTTCG
>NZ_MWLL01000231.1 GCF_002198675.1 Kineosporia sp. R_H_3
GACGGGGCGGCGGCGTCGGTCCTGCCGGGGGCCGCGGGGGTCTGGTCGATGGTCGTCATGCCGCCTGGACCTCCGTGCCGTAGTCCGCGTGGTGCGGGTTCTCCCAGATGACGGTGCCGCCCATGCCGATGCCGATGCACATCGTCGTCAGCCCGTAGCGCACCTCGGGGTGGTCCTCGAAGTGCCGCGCGAGCTGGGTCATGAGCCGGACCCCGCTGGACGCCAGCGGGTGCCCGAGGGCGATCGCGCCGCCGTCCGGGTTGACCCGCGGGTCGTCGTCCGCGATGCCGAAGTGGTCGAGGAACGCGAGCACCTGGACGGCGAACGCCTCGTTGACCTCGAACAGGCCGATGTCGTCGATCGTCAGGCCGGCGCGGCGCAGCGCCTTCTCCGTCGCGGGGACCGGACCGACCCCCATGACCTCGGGCTCGACACCTGCGAAGGCGTAGCCGACCATCCGCATCCGGACCGGCAGCCCGAGCTCGGCCGCGGTCTCGCCGGAGGCGAGGATGCACGCCGTCGCCCCGTCGTTGAGCCCGGCGGCGTTGCCCGCGGTGACCCGGCCGTGCGGCCGGAACGGGGTCTTCAACGTCTCCAGGTCGGCCAGGGTGGTACCCGGGCGCGGCGGCTCGTCGGCCGTCGCGAGGCCCCAGCCCTGCTCCGCGCTGCGGGTCGCGACCGGCACGAGGTCGCGCTGGATCCGGCCTGCGGCGTAGGCGTCGGCGACCCGGCGCTGGCTCGTCACGGCGAACGCGTCGCAACGCTCCTTGGAGATCTGCGGGAAGCGGTCGTGCACGTTCTCCGCGGTCTGGCCCATGACGAGCGCCGAGGTGTCGACGAGCCGCTCGGCGACGATCCGCGGGTTCGGGTCGACGCCCTCGCCCATCGGGTGGTGCCCCATGTGCTCGACGCCGCCGGCGATGACGACGTCGTAGGCGCCCGACGCGATGCCGGACGCCGTCGTCGTCACCGCGGTCATGGCGCCGGCGCACATCCGGTCCACCGCGAAGCCGGGCACGCTCTTGGGCAGGCCGGAGAGCAGCGCGGCCATCCGGCCGATCGTCAGGCCCTGGTCGCCGATCTGGGTCGTCGCGGCGACGGCCACCTCGTCGACCCGCTCCGGCGGGAGCTCGGGGTGGCGCCGCAGGAGCTCGCGGATGCACTTGACGACGAGGTCGTCGGCGCGGGTCTGGGCGTAGATGCCCTTGGCACCCGCCTTGCCGAAGGGGGTGCGAACGCCGTCGACGAAGACGACGTCACGCAGACTGCCGGGCACGGGGGCCTCCCACTGGTGCGGCGACGATGGCGCGGCGGAGCGTGCTGCTACTCGCCGGTAACCCCAGATGCTACTCGACGGTAACTTGCCGCGGAAGCCCGGCCCGCGGGCGTCCGGGCCCGGGTACGGCAGAACCCCGCGACGCGCCGGCGCGGGCCGGCGGGTCACGGGGTCCTGTCGTGCAGGGTGCCCGGGTCAGGCGGCGGGGGCCGACGTCCGGCTGATCCGGGGCTGCGCGGCGACGGACGCCGCACCGCCGGTCGCGGGCACGGCCTTGGGGGCGGCGGGAGCGCCCTGGTTGCGCAGGAAGAACGTCATGACCGGGACGACGTACGCCGTCCAGACGGCGGCCTCGAGCCACGTCGTCTGCGGGGAGAAGTTGAAGATGCCCTTGAGCAGCGCCCCGATGACGGACGACGACGAGATGATGTGCGACACGTCGAACGCGAGGTTGTTGAGCCCCGGCAGGATGCCGGCCTCCTGGAGGTCGTGGACGCCGTAGGCGAGCACGCCGGCCGCGACGACGACGAGGCCGGCGCCGGTCCAGGTGAAGAACCTCGCGAGGTTGATCTGGACGGCCCGCCGGTAGAGCAGCCAGCCGAGCGCGACGGCCAGGCCGAGGCCGAGGACGACGCCGACGAGCGGCCGCATGCCCTGGTTCGTGGCCTGGACGGCGGTCCAGACGAAGAGGGCGGTCTCGAGGCCCTCTCGGGCGACGGCGATGAACGCCGTGGTGACGAGCGCGCCGGTCCCCATCGCGAGCGCCTTGTCGACCTTGTCGTGCAGCTCGCCCTTCATGGAGCGCGCGGCGCGCCGCATCCAGAAGATCATCCAGGTGACGAAGGCGACGGCGACGATCGAGAGCGTGCCGCCGAACGCCTCCTGGGCGCGGAACGACATCCGCGCGCTGGTGAACGTGAGGGCGGCGCCGACGAGCAGGCTCATCGCGACCGCGACACCGACGCCGGCCCACACCGCGGAGAGCTTGTCCCGACGGCCGGTCCGCACGAGGTAGGCGACGAGGATGCCGACGACGAGGGACGCCTCGAGGCCTTCACGCAGACCGATGAGGAAGTTCGCGAGCACGGGCCCTCCGTGGTGTCCGGCCCCCGGGAGGGGCTGGCGTGGCGAGCAAGGTAAGGCTCACCTTAGTAGCGTCGCGCGCATTCGGCAAAGAGCGTGTTGCCGAATTCGACCGGCGGAACTGAGGAAAGGCTGCCCTTGGTCCCGCCGTGCCGCCTGGGCCCAAGGTCCCTCGCGCCGTCGGCTCCGTCGTCCGGGGTTCCGAAGCGCGGAACGCGGGCCGGACCGGGTCAGGCGTCGGTGCCGGACGCCGCCTCGTCGTCGGCGGGGGCGGCGAGGACCGGGTCGTCCGGGCCCGGGTCGGGCATGCTCGCGGTGAGGGCGGCGGCGGTCAGCGCGACCTGCCACTCGCGGACGCCGTGCTCGCGCAGGAACGCCTCGACCTGTGCCTGGTCGGGCAGCCCGTCGGGGCCGGGCCCCGCGGGCGGGGACCACGTGAGCCGGCGCACGGTGTCGGGCGCGACGAGGTTCTCCACGGGCAGCGAGTGCTCGGCGGCGACGGCGGTCACGGCGGCCCGGCAGCGGGCGAGCCGGCCGGCGGCGACCGGGTCGCGCTCGCCCCACACCCGCGGCGGCGGCGGACCCTCGCTCGGCAGCGTGTGCGGCGGCAGGTCGGCGTCCGAGAGCTTGCGGGCCCGGGTCAGCGCGTCGAACCACACACCGATGTGCCGGCGGGCGCCGCGGCCGTTGAACCCCGCCAGCTCGAGCAGGTCGCGCGGGGTCGCCGGGGTGCCCGTCACGGCCGCGATGATCGCGGCGTCGGGGAGGATCCGGCCGGGGGAGACGTCCTGCTCCTGGGCGAGCCGGTCGCGGGCCTGCCACAGCTCGCGGACGGCGGCGAGCTGGCGCCGGTTGCGCACCCGGTGCAGCTGCGACGTCCGGCGCCACGGGTCGACCCGGGGCGGCGCGGGCGGCGCGGCGGCGACCGCGGCGAACTCCTCGCGCGCCCAGTCGAGCTTGCCCTGCCGCTCGAGCTCGGCGGCGAGCGCGTCGCGGACGTCGACGAGCACCTCGACGTCGAGGGCGGCGTACCGCAGCCAGGGCTCGGGGAGCGGGCGGGTCGACCAGTCGACCGCGGAGTGCTCCTTGGCCAGGCTCAGGCCGAGGAGCTGCTCGACGACGGCGGCGAGCCCGACCCGCTGGAAGCCGGCGAGGCGGGAGCCGAGCTCGGTGTCGAAGATCAGGGTGGGTCGCAGGCCGACCTCGGCGAGGCAGGGCAGGTCCTGGCTGGCGGCGTGCAGGACCCACTCGGCGTCGGCGATGGCGTCGCCGAGGCTGCTGAGGTCCGGCAGGGCGGCCGGGTCGACGAGCGCCGTCCCCGCACCCTCGCGCCGGATCTGCACGAGGAACGCGCGCTGCCCGTAGCGGTGCCCGGAGGCGCGCTCGGCGTCGACGGCCACCGGGCCGGTCCCCGCCGCGAACGCGGCGACGACCTCGGCGAGGGCGTCGGGCGTCGCGACGACCGGTGGCACGCCGTCGCGCGGAGTGTCGAGGGCGACGAGCGCGGGCCGGGTGTCGGGGGCGTCGTCGCCGACCGTCACGCGGGCGTCGTCGGCGGGGGGCACGGGGTCCACCGTAGGACAGTCCGTGGCCGCGTGTTCACCCGGCCGGGGCCGGGCGGCATCAGGCGATGGCGCCGGACCGCAGGGCGGTGGCGACCATCTCCGCCCGGTCGCCCGTGCCGAGCTTGCGGGCGATGCGCGCGAGGTGGCTCTTCACGGTGAGGGCCGACAGGCCGAGCTCCTCGCCGATGTCCTTGTTCGACTTGCCGTCCGCGACGAGCTGGAGCACCTGGATCTCGCGCGCCGAGAGGCTGTCGACGCCGTCACCGCGCTCGCCCGGGGGGCGGACGGCGACCGCGGAGACCGCGGACACGAGGTAGCTGCGCACGCCCGCGCTGATCGCGGCGCGGACGCTGTAGGGGTCGTCGTTCGTCGTGAGCACCATGCCGCGCTGCCAGCCCGCGGCGCGCAGCTCGCGGATGAGCGCGATGCCGCTGCCGTCGGGCAGCCCGGCCTCGGCGACGACGAGGTCGGCGATGCCGACGCCCGCCTTGATCCGGGCCTCGCCGACCGTGCCGACCTCGAGGACGTGCCGTGCGCCGAGGGCGCGGAGCGTGTGCGCCACCGCCTCACGCAGGTTCGGGTTGGCCACGACGACCATGGCCGCGAAGCGACCCGGGCGCGGAACGGGGATCCCGGTTCGCTCGACCATCGTGGTCACGCTGACCTCCTGCCGGTGGCCCGTGAGGGCCAAGGTGGTGAACTTGTCACCTGTTCGATCGGCAGCGGCACGGTGCGACTTGAGGTGAACCCCGCCCCGCGAGGGCGTGGGGGCCTGCTCCGCGGGTGCGTCAGCGGCGGCGCGGGAGCGGTGCGACACCGCTCGGCAGCGGCGGGATCCCCGCCACGGTGCACAGCAGCCCGGCCCAGGCCTGCAGGTGCAGCCCGACGTCACCGGCCGGCGTCCACGACGCACGGACCTCGATCTCGACGGTGGCCGGCCGGTCGCCGAGGGCGCCGAAGCTCTCCGACACGACCCGCGTCACGGTGCCGCCGGCCGCGCCGTACTCGGCCCCGACGGACTCGAGCGACTCCTGCAGCCACGTCCAGCCGACCTGGCCGAGCATCGGGTCGCTGCCGAGCTCGGACTCCAGCGCCGCGCGCACGAACGTGACCGCCCGGAAGGTGCCCTCCCAGGCGTCCTGGCCGGCGGGGTCGTAGAGGAGGACGAAGCGCCCGGTGGCGAGCTCCTCGTCGTCGAGGACGACGTCCGCGCTCACGGCGACGGCGTGCGGGGCGATGCGCTGCGGGGCCGGGACCTCCTCGAGGACGACCTCGGGACGCAGCCGGACCGCACGCAGCCGTTCGATCGCCCCCTGGAACTCCTCGGGGGCCTCGTCGGGCATCCGTCGAACGGCCACATCGGAAATGTACGCATCCACGCCCCTGTGCGTACGTCGCGACGCGCGGTAATCACGCGTCGCCTGCGACGGGCCCGCGGGGGTGCGTCGATACGGTGCGCTGCATGGCCGCCGTCCTCGCCCTGCTCTCGAGCCTCCTGTGGGGCACCGCGGACTTCGGCGGCGGGCTCGTGACCCGCAGGCTGCCCGCCCTGGCCGTCGTCGCGTGGAGCCAGGCGGCCGCGCTCGTCCTCGTCGGCGCCGTCGCGCTGTTCACCGGCGCGTCGGACGCACCGACGGGCTGGCTGCCGTGGGCGGTCATGGCCGGCGTCGCCGGGCCGCTCGGGCTCGTGCTCTTCTACACGGCGCTGTCGACGGGGACGATGGGCGTCGTCTCGCCGATCGCGGCGCTCGGCGGCGTCGTCCCCGTCGTCGCGGGGCTGCTCTCCGGCGACCGGCCGTCCCTGCTGCAGTGGCTCGGGATGGCCGTCGCCCTCGGCGGCGCCGTCCTCGCGAGCGGCCCGGAGCTGTCCGGCGGCACGAAGGCACGGGCGGTCGTGCTCGCGGCGCTCGCCGGGCTCTGCTTCGGGGTGTGCGTCTACGGGATCGCGCGCGGCGCGGAGTCGAGCAGCGTCATGACCCTCGTCGGGATGCGCGTCGTCAGCGTCGGGCTCGCGGTCGCGCTCGGGCTCGCGCTGCGGACGACGGGCGGGGTGTCCCGCGCGGACCTGCCGGCGCTTGCCGCGGTCGGCCTCGCGGACGCCGGCGCGAACATCCTGTTCGGGCTCGCGGCCTCCCGCGACGAGATGGTCAGCATCGTCTCGGTGCTCGGCACGCTCTACCCGGTCGCGACGGTGCTGCTGGCCCGGTACGTGCTCGGCGAGCGGATGCTCGGCGTCCAGCGGGCCGGTGTCGGGGTCGCGATGGCCGGGGTGGTCCTGCTCGCGGTCGGCTGAGCGTGCGAGGATCGACGGTCGTGACGACCCTGTCCGCGCCCGTCCGCGACCCGCGCCTCGCGACGTCCCCGTTCCTCGCCGCCTGCCACGGCCGCCAGGCCGCGACGACCCCCGTCTGGTTCATGCGCCAGGCGGGCCGGTCGCTGCCGGAGTACCGGAAGGTCCGCGAGGGCATCCCGATGCTCGAGTCGTGCCGCCGGCCCGACCTCGTCGCCGAGATCACGCTGCAGCCGGTGCGCCGCTACGGCGTCGACGCCGCGATCTTCTACTCCGACATCGTCGTGCCGCTCAAGGCCGCCGGTGTCGACCTCGACATCGTGCCCGGCGTCGGCCCCGTCGTCGCCGAGCCGTTCCGGACCCGGGCCGACCTCGACCGGATCCCCGAGCTCACCCCGGACGCCGTCGACTTCGTGACGCAGGCGGTCGGGCTGCTCGTCGCCGAGCTCGGCGGGACGCCCCTCATCGGTTTCGCGGGCGCGCCGTTCACGCTCGCGAGCTACCTCGTCGAGGGTGGTCCGAGCCGGGACCTGCACCGCACCAAGGCGCTCATGTACGGCGACCCCGCGCTCTTCGGGGCTCTCCTGGAGCGGCTGGCCCAGGTGTCGGGGGAGTTCCTCCGGGTGCAGGTCGCGGCCGGTGCGAGCGCCGTCCAGCTCTTCGACTCCTGGGTCGGCGCCCTGCCCGACGCGGACTACCGCCGCGTCGTGCAGCCCGCCTCGGCGACGGTGCTCGCCGCCGTCGCCGACCTCGACCCGACGGTGCCGCGGATCCACTTCGGCACCGGCACCGGCGAGCTGCTCGGCGCGATCGGCGAGGCCGGTGCCGAGGTCGTCGGCGTCGACTTCCGGGTGCCGCTCGACGTCGCCGCGCGCCGGGTGCCGGGCAAGGCCCTGCAGGGCAACCTCGACCCCGCGGTGCTCTTCGCCCCGGACGACGTCCTCGAGGCCCGGGTCCGCCAGACCCTCGTGGCCGGGACGGCGGCCCCGGGCCACGTCTTCAACCTCGGGCACGGCGTCCCCCCGGACACCGACCCCGCCGCCCTCGCCCGCGTCGTCGACCTCGTCCACGCCGGCCTCTGACTGCTCCGCTCAGGGGGTGGGGGAGTCCGACGGGGG
>NZ_MWLL01000232.1 GCF_002198675.1 Kineosporia sp. R_H_3
AGGAACCCCGCACAAGTGCTGCTCATGCTCGCGGCCGGTACCGGATTCGGCGTGCGGACGGCCGCGGAACGGTACGTGCCGCGAGCATGAGCAGCACTTGTGCGGGGTTCCTCGTTGCGAGGTGTGGTGTGTCGGGCGCGGTACTGCGGGATGTGTAGTACCGTCGTCCACGCAGGAGCGGCCCGCGGGGCCGCGGTGAGCAGGGGAGGGAGGCGACCACGTGGACACGACCCAGCTGCTCAAGGGGGTGCTCGACGTCGCGGTGCTCGCCGTCGTCGCGGACGCCGACGGGTACGGCTACGACGTCGTCCGCCGGCTGCGGGCCGCGGGGCTGGACGACGTCGGGGACGCCTCGGTCTACGGCACGCTGCGCCGGCTCTACGCCGCGGGTGCGCTGACGAGCTACGTCGTCCCCTCCGACGAGGGCCCGCACCGCAAGTACTACGGCGTCAACGCGCACGGCCGGGCGCTGCTCTCGGAGCAGCGGGTCACGTGGAACGCGTTCGCCGACACCATGTCCCGGCTGCTCGCGGGCCGGATCCCGCCGCCCGCGGGGACCACCGAGCTGCCCGTGGACCGTGCCGCCCAGGAGGCCGTGCGATGAGCCAGACCGTCCGTCCCGAGGTCGCGAGCTTCGTGACGCTCGTGCGTGCCCACCTGTCCGACCTGACGCCCGAGGAGGTCGACGAGCTGACCGGCGGGCTGGAGGCCGACCTCGACGAGCGGCTCGCCGAGACCCTGCCCGGTGACCCGCCCGCCGACCTCGGCGACGCCGCCGCCTACGCCGCGGAGCTGCGAGCGGCGGCCGGGCTGCCCCCGCGCGGCGCCGGAGGGGGACGCCGCGCGGGCGCCGCCGGGCCGGGGCTGCTCGTCCGCACCGCGCAGTCCGTCGACCGCCGGGTCCGCGGGTTCGTGGACCCGGTCGTGACGACGGTGCGCCGCCAGCCGTGGTGGCCCGAGTTCCGGGCGTCCGTCGTCGCGCTGCGGCCCGCGTGGTGGATCGCCCGCGCATACGTCGCGTGGTCGCTGTTCGCGGCCTTCGACGGCACGACGCACGGGTTGCTGCCCGACGGGTTCGGCGGTCTCGTCGCGCTGCTGCTCTTCGTCGGCGTCAGCGTCGCCCTCGGCCGCGGCCTGCTCGACGCACCGCTGCGCCTGGACGCAGGCCGGTGGCGACGGCGGATCGTCCTGGCCCTCAACGTGTTCGCCGTCCTCGCGCTGCCCTTCGTGCTGTCGTCGATCGACTCCACGCGGTACGAGTACGTCACGACCAGCGATCCCGGGTTCGACGGGCTCGTCCTCAACGGCGAGCAGGTGCGCAACATCTACGCCTACGACGCGCAGGGCAACCCGATCGGGGTCGTCCAGCTCTACGACCAGAACGGCCGCCCGCTCAACGTCGCGCACCAGCCGTACACGGACGCGTTCAACCAGCAGGGCTACACGGACGTGAACGGCGATCTCGTGGCGCCGTTCGTCGACGACCGCAGCCGCAACCGGTGGAACGTGTTCCCGCTGCCGACGGCGTCGTACCCCGAGCCGCTCTACGGGGACGACGGCAACCCCACGGCGACCGCCTCCCCGGTGGCGACCCTGCCGGCCGCGCCGCTCGTCGCGGTCCCGCCGATCACCTCCGTGCTCGGCATCCCGGACGGCGCGGCGCTCGCCTCGGGTGCGCCGGCACCGCCGACGGGACCGTCGGCCTCCGCCACGCCGTCGCCGTCGGCGCCGTCGTCGGCGTCGTCCGGGCCGTCCGCCTCACCGACGGCCTCCGCGCCGACGTCCGCCGGGGCGAGCGCGAAGGCCTCACCGGCCCCGTCGACGACGAGGTCCTGACCCGACACGCCACGAAGATCCCACGCTGCCTTGCCGCCCACCCGTGCGCGGTGTTGGGTGAGCGCCATGGGAGAAATGGTCACCTTCGCAAGCAACGGCAGCACGGCCGAGGGCTACGTCGCGCTGCCGGAGTCGGGCAGCGGTCCCGGCGTCATCGTCGTCCAGGAGTGGTGGGGCCTCGTCGGCCACATCAAGGCCGTCGCGGACCGGTTCGCCGCCGCGGGCTTCGTCGCCCTCGCGCCGGACTTCTACCACGGCGCCAAGACCGACGAGCCCGACGAGGCGATGCGCCTGCTCATGGGCCTCGCGATGGACCGCGCCGCCAAGGACATCGCCGGCGCGGCCGCGTACCTGTCCGACCTCGAGGCCGTGACGAGCCCGGGCATCGGCGCCGTCGGGTTCTGCATGGGCGGCTCGCTCGCGCTGTGGAGCGCGACGGTCGCCGAGAACGTCCAGGCCGCCGTCGGGTTCTACCCGGCCGTGCCGTGGGAGCGGATGGACCCGACCTGGCCGAGCTACGCCGGCAAGTCCGCGATGATCCACTGCTCCGAGGAGGACGGCACGTCGTCCGCCCCCGGCATCCAGCTGGCGAAGTCCTCCATCGAGGGCGCCGACGGCGAGGTCGAGATCTTCGACTACCCGGGCACCAAGCACGCGTTCTTCAACGACGAGCGGCCCGAGGTCTACGACGCCGCCGCCGCGGACGCGGCGTGGACCCGGACGGTCGACTTCTTCCACTCGAAGCTCGGCTGACCTGCTGAGCGGTCACCCGGAGCCCCGCCGGCCTCGTCAGCCACCGCTGCCGCACCCGGCCACCGGGGAGGCCTTCGCCTCCCCGGTGCCGCCGGGCCGCGGCTGGCCGGGTGACCCGGCGACCGCCCGCACCCCGGTCGCGCACGACGCGGACGACGTCACCCGGCTCGCGCGGTCCGCGCGGACGCTGCCGGTGCTCGAGGCCCGGACGTCGGTCTGCCGCGCCTGCCCGCGGCTCGTCGCCTGGCGCGAGGACGTCGCCCGCACCCGGCGGCGGGCCTATGCCGCCGAGCCCTACTGGGGCCGGCCGATCCCCGGGTGGGGCGACCCGCGCGCGGGCCTGCTCGTCGTCGGCCTCGCACCCGCCGCCCACGGCGGCAACCGGACCGGCCGGGTCTTCACCGGCGACCGCTCCGGGGACTGGATCTTCGCCGCCCTGCACCGGGCGGGCTTCGCCTCGCAGCCGCACAGCGTGCACGCCGCCGACGGGCTGACCCTGACCGGCGCCCGGATCGCCGCCGCCGTCCGCTGCGCGCCGCCGGACAACGCCCCGGCGCCCGACGAGCGGGACACGTGCGCCCCGTGGTTCGACCGCGAGCTCGACCTGCTCGCACCGCACCTGCGGGTCATGCTCGCGCTCGGGGCGTTCGCCTGGGACGCCGCGCTCGCCGCCGCCCGCCGCCGGGACTGGGCCGTCGCCCGGCCCCGGCCGAGGTTCGGCCACGGCGCCCGCGCCCTGCTCGCCCGGCCCGGCGGCGCCGCGCCCGTCGTCCTGCTCGGCTCCTTCCACGTGAGCCAGCAGAACACCTTCACCGGCAGGCTCACCGAGGCGATGCTCGACGACGTCCTCGCGCAGGCGCGAGCCCTTCTCCGGTAACGGCTCGCACCCGCCGCGGCTCAGCCGGCCGGCACGTCGCCGAGGGCGACGAGCACCGTCCGCAGCGCGTCGGCGACCTCGGCCCGGCGCGCCGCCGGCAGGGCCGCGAGCAGGTCGTCCTCGACCGCCATGTGCCCGGCGACGACCTCGTCGACGAGCGCGAGCCCGGCGGCGGTGAGCCGCACGGGGACGCTGCGCCGGTCCGTGCCCGGCACCCGCTCGACGAGCCCGCGCGCCTCGAGCCGGTCGACCCGGTTCGTGATCGCCCCCGTCGTCACCATCGCCTGCCGGACGAGCTCGGTCGGCGTGAGCGTGTACGGCGGGCCGCCGCGCCGCAGCGTCGCGAGGACGTCGTACATCCAGTCCTCCAGGCCGTGCCGCGCGAAGTTCTCCCCGAGGCGGCGGTCGACGAGCCGGGACAGCCGCGACACCCGCGCGACGACCTCGAGCGGGGAGTGGTCGACGTCCGGCCGGACGGCGCGCCACTGCGCCGCGACGGCGTCGACGACGTCCGGGGCGGCCGGTGCTCTCCTGGTCACGGCCCGATCCTAGCCGATGCCTTGACATTCGTTATCTCAACATTGAGATTGTTTGCATGACCACGCAGACGACCGGGCGGCGCACCGCCGGCCCGGGGACCGCGGCCCTGACCCTGCTCGCCCCGGTCAGCTGGGGGACGACCTACGTCGTCGTCGCGGCGCTCCTGCCCCAGGGCCGCCCGCTGCTCGTGGCCGCCCTGCGGGTGCTGCCCGCCGCGCTCCTGCTGCTCGCCGTCGTCGTCCTGCGGCACGGCCCGGCGGCCGCAGGCGGGGGTGTGCGGACCTGGCTGCGCGAGGTCCCCGCGTCGCTCGCGAGCTTCGGGCTGTTCTTCCCGCTGCTCACCGTCGCCGTGTACCGCCTCCCCGGCGGGGTCGCCGCGGCCGTCGGCGGGCTGCAGCCGCTGCTCGTCCTCGCGCTCTCCGGTGCCCTCGACCGCAGCCGGCCCCGGACGCCGGACCTCGCCGTCGGCGTCGTCGCGGCGGTCGGCGTGGGGCTCGTCGTCGTCCAGCCGGGCGCCGGGCTCGACCCGGTCGGCGTCCTCGCCGCGGTCGCCGCCAACGTCTCGTTCTGCGCCGGGGTCGTGCTCGCCGGCCGGACGTCGTCCGGTGCCGACCCGGTCCTCGTCACGGCCCGCCGGCTCGCCCTGTCGACCGTCGTCCTCGTGCCGCTCGCCCTGCTCGTCGAGGGGGCGCCGCCCGCCCTCGACGCCGGCGCCGTCCTCGGCGTCGCGTGGCTCGGGCTCGGGGCGACCGGGGTCGCGTTCGTCCTGTGGTTCCGCGGCATCCCGCGGCTGCCGGTCGCGGCGCCGCCGCTGCTCGGGATCGCCGCCCCGGTGACCGGCGTGGTCCTCGGGGTGACCCTGCGCGGCGAGGTCCTCTCCGCCGTCCAGGTCGCCGGCTTCGTGCTGTCCGTCGCGGCGATCGCCTACGGCGCCGTGCTCCCTGCGTGCCGCCCGGTGATCTCCGCCACTCAGGACGTCGGTCCCTTGAAGAAGAGGCCGTCTCGACTTGTGAAAGTTTTCACAAGTGCTTAGCGTAGAACCATGTCCACCCCCGTGACCCCGAAGGCACCCCGCATCCTCGTCCTCGGTGGGGGCTACGTCGGCCTCTACACCGCTCTGCGCCTGCAGTCGAAGCTGCGCGCCGGGGAGGCGACGGTCACCGTCGTCGAGCCCCGCTCCTACATGACCTACCAGCCGTTCCTGCCGGAGGCCTCCGCAGGCTCGCTGTCGCCGCGCCACGTCGTCGTGCCGCTGCGGCGGGTCCTCAAGAAGTGCGAGATCATCAACGCCCGCGTCGTCGCGCTGGACCACACCGCCCGCACGGCGCGCCTGGACCCGATCGACGGCCCCGAGTACGACCTGGCCTACGACATCGTCGTGGTCGCCCTCGGCTCGGTCGCCCGCACGCTGCCCATCCCGGGCCTGGCGGACGAGGGCGTCGGCTTCAAGACCATCGAAGAGGCCATCTACCTGCGCAACCAGATCCTCAACTGCCTCGACGTCGCCGAGTCGACCGACGACCTGGCCCGCCGGCGCCGCGCGCTGACGTTCTGCTTCGTCGGCGGCGGGTACGCCGGTGTCGAGGCGCTCGCCGAGCTCGAGGACCTCGCCCGGGACGCGACGAAGTACTACAAGAAGATCACCCCCGAGGACCTGCGCTTCGTCCTCGTCGAGGCCTCCGACCGGATCCTCCCCGAGGTCGGCCCGGACATGGGCGAGTACACGCTCCTGCAGCTGTCCGAGCGCAACATCGACATCCGGCTCAAGACCCGGCTCGAGTCCTGCACGAACGGGGTCGTGACCCTCTCCGACGGCACGACCTTCGAGTCGGACACGATCGTGTGGACCGCGGGCGTCAAGGCCAACCCGGCCCTGACGAACTTCGCGGGCCTGCCGACCGACGAGCGGGGCAAGGTGCGCTGCGACGCGACCCTGCAGGTCACCGGTGTCGAGGGCGCCTGGGGCGCGGGCGACAACGCCGCCGTCCCGGACCTGGCGAACCCCGGCAAGGAGACCGGCCCGAGCGCCCAGCACGCCGTCCGGCAGGCGAAGCGGCTGGCGGACAACATCGTCGCGACCCTGCGCGGCGGCGAGGTGAAGGAGTACCGGCACAAGTACGTCGGCTCCGTCGCGAGCCTCGGTCTGCACAAGGGCGTCGCGCAGGTCTACGGCATCAAGCTCAAGGGCTGGCCGGCGTGGTTCATGCACCGGACCTACCACCTGAGCCGCGTGCCCACCCTGAACCGCAAGCTCCGCGTCGTCACCGACTGGACGCTCGCGCTGTTCTTCAAGCGCGAGATCGTCTCGCTCGGGTCGATCTCCATGCCGTTCCACGAGTTCGAGGCCGCCGCCGGGGTCAACACCTCCACCGGGGCGCTCTCGACCCACGAGGCCGCGCGGCGCTGAGCGAGCACCGGCCCGGCCGGACGCCGGTCACCCGGCACGTCGTCAGGTGACCGGCGTCCCCAGGTCGATCCGGCCGTCGAGCAGCGTCGTCGCGCGCCGCCAGGCGGTGGCGCTCGCGCCCGCCGGGGCGAAGCGGGTGTCCCAGCGGCCCAGCCGCAGGCCTTCGCGGACGTCCCAGGCGAGCACCGCCAGGCGGCCGTCGAGCACCTCGCCGAACAGCCGGCCAGCGGCGCCGTGACCGGCCGCCGTCCGCAGCCCGTGCCGCAGGCACACGCCGTGCCCGGCCCGCGCCGCCGCGGTGAGCGGGCCGTCGGCGGCGACGGCGTCGAGCAGGTCCCACGCCCGGTCGAGCGCGGTCTCCGCGGCCGAGCAGGCCCGGCAGCCGAGACCGGCCGCCGGGTCGTCGCGCCGGCCCGCCCGACCGCGGCGCCCGGGCGCCGTCAGGGCCCGCCCGACGCGGGCGCGCGCCGCACCCGCCGCCTCCTCGACCACCTCGTCCAGGCGCGGCCCGCCGACGTGCGCCGCATCGCTGAGGTGCACCTCGCAGAGGACCACGTCCTGCCGGGACGGCGCGTCGCCCCGGCCCGGTGCCGCGGCCGCGCCGACGAGCCAGGCGACGTAGCGCCATCCGGTGACCGCCGCCGCGGTGCACAGCGGGCACGTCGGGCGCGCGAGCCACAGCCGGGCGAGGGCGGCGCCGCCGCCCTCCGCCGCGGCCTCGTCGTCCTTCGCGGCGAGCCGTTCGAGGGCGGGGAAGAGCGCCGCCCGGCGGGCCGCGTCGGGGTCGTCCCCCGTCACGGCGAGGAGGCGGTCCTGCCCGGGTGCGCCCTCCAGCCGGTCGAGGACGAGCCGGGCCGCGAGGTCGCGGACGGCCGCCCCGTCCCGGCCCGAGGCGGCGTCGCCGGCGAGGTCGACGAGGTGCGGCGCGCACAGGCCGCCGGCGGCCTCGAACGCCTCCCGGACCCGGGCGTCGGGCAGCGTCGTGACGAGCGTGCCGGCCGCGCCGTCGGCCGACCGGGCCGCCCGCACGCAGGCCGGGCAGACGGCGACCCCGGCCGGGCGCCGTCCGGCGAGCCCGCCCCCGAGCCGCTCCCGGCCTTCGGCGACGACCTCGGCCGCGACCGCGGGCAGCACCCACGACGCGGCCGGGTCGGCGAGCATCCGGCGCGTGTGGACCGGGCAGAACCCGAGGGCGTCGCGGACGCCGTCCATCGCCTCGAGGTCGGCGCGCGCCTCGTTGACGAAGGCCCGAGCCCACGCCTCGACGCCGTCGCGCGTCGCCGCGCAGACCGGGCAGCCGCCCGGCGCGAGCAGGTGCAGGGCGTCGTCGTGGGCGCGGCCCGCGCCGCCCGGGGTGCTCATCGCCCCATCATCCACGCGGGCGACCCCGCGCGGGCCGCCGCGTAGCCTGGGGACGCCCCGCCGAGGCGGGTGCGCCCCCGTAGCCCAACGGCAGAGGCAGGCGCCTTAAAAGCGCCGAAGTGCGGGTTCGAGTCCCGCCGGGGGTACTCCGCGGCCCCGTCGCCGCGCCGCCGCCGCGTCGCCCTGTGCGTCGCCCTGTGGGTCGGCCCGTGCGTCGGCCCGTGCGTGACGTCCGGTCGCGCGACGAGAACGTCACCTGTCGCCCTTCAGTCCGGCCTCCCGCGCGACGACATGAGTGATCGGGACGACGGCGACCCTGCCTGCGTCGCGCCACACGTGCTCGAGAGGTTGGACATGCTGAAGAACGCCGGGATCGCCGCGCGGCTCAACGCCCTCGCGGGAGTCGTCGCCGTGTCGATCGTCGCCCTCGTGGGGATCGGCTTCTACGAGCTGAACACCCAGGTGGCGAACCAGCGCACGCTCAACGCCCTGGGGAACACCCGGGCGGCGGCCCAGACGCTGCAGTACGACTTCGCCGACTTCAACGGCTGGCAGACGGCGTACTCGCTCGACGTCGCGCTGCAGGGCCCGACGGCCGCGGCGGACGACGCGCCGTCGCGCAAGGCGTTCCTGGCCTCGGTCGAGCGCACGCGCAAGAACCTCGCGACGCTGCAGGAGGCGGCCAAGACCACCGAGGCGAACGACCCGGTGATGCGTGCCGACATCCAGGCCGCCGCCGACGGCCTCGACAAGTTCATGGCGCTCGACGAGCAGATCGCCGCGCTCTACCGGACGGGGGCGCCGGCCGACAAGGCGAAGGCCGACAAGCTCGTCCTCGAGGACGAGATCGAGATCTTCACCGCGGCCGCGGACCGGCTCAAGCACCTGTCCGACGGGACCGGCGAGGAGCAGGCCGCCGACGTCGAGGCAGCGGCCGCCGCCGGCACCACCGCGCTCTGGATCGAGGGCGTCGCGGGCGGGCTCATCCTGCTCGTCGTCCTCGTGCTGGCGACCCTGCTCGGGCGCTCGGTCAAGCGCCCGCTCGCCGAGCTCGCCTCCGCCTCCGACCGGCTCGCCGTCGGCGACCTCGCGTTCGACGTCGACACGAGCCGCTCCGACGAGGCCGGCCGGGCGCTGCAGGCGATGGACCGGATGAAGGCGACGCTCGGCGCGCTCATCGAGCAGCTGGGCCGGATGGCGGCCGAGCACGACCGCGGCGAGACCGACGTCCGCATCGACGCCGCGTCGTTCCAGGGCGGCTACCGCGAGGTCGCGCAGGGCATCAACGACATGGTCGCGGGCCACATGACGCTCAACACCAAGGCGATGGGGGTCGTCACGGCCTTCGGCAAGGGCGACTTCGACGCCCCGCTCGAGCGGTTCCCCGGCAAGAAGGCGGCGGTCAACGAGACGATCGAGCAGGTCCGGTCGAACCTGCGCGCGGTCATCGACGACACCGACGCCCTCGTCACGGCGGCGCTCGCCGGCAAGCTCGACACCCGCGCCGACGCCTCCGCGCACGCCGGCGGCTTCCGCCGGATCGTCGACGGCATCAACAACACGCTCGACGCCGTCATCGGGCCGTTCGACGAGGTGTCCCGGGTGCTCAAGGCGCTCGAGGCGGGCGACCTCACGCAGTCCATCGACACCCCGTACCGGGGCCGGCTCGAGGAGCTGCGGGTCACGACGAACAACACCGTCGCGACGCTGGCCCGGACGGTCTCCGAGGTCGTCGCGGCGACCGACCAGCTCATGAACGCGTCCAGCCAGATCAGCGGTGCGTCCCAGACCCTGTCGCAGGCGACGACGGAGCAGGCGGCGAGCGTCGAGGAGACGAGCGCGAGCATCGAGCAGATGTCCGCGAGCGTCGAGGGCAACAGCGACAACGCCAAGGTCACCGACGGCATCGCGAGCAAGGCCGCCGACGAGGCCCGGGAGGGCGGTGCGGCGGTGCAGCGCACCGTGGAGGCGATGAAGCAGATCGCGGCGAAGATCGCGATCATCGACGACATCGCGTTCCAGACGAACATGCTCGCGCTCAACGCGACGATCGAGGCCGCCCGGGCCGGGGACCACGGCAAGGGCTTCGCGGTCGTCGCGACCGAGGTCGGCAAGCTCGCCGAGCGCTCGCAGGTCGCCGCGCAGGAGATCGGCCAGCTCGCGACCGACTCGGTGCAGACCGCCGAGCGGGCCGGCAACCTGCTCCAGGAGATGGTGCCGAGCATCCGCAAGACGTCCGACCTCGTGCAGGAGATCGCGGCGGCGTCGGGCGAGCAGACCACCGGCGTCTCCCAGATCAACCGGGCGATGTCCCAGATGAGCCAGATCACCCAGCAGAACGCGTCGTCGTCCGAGGAGCTCGCGGCGACGTCCGAGGAGATGTCGAGCCAGACGGCCCAGCTCCAGACGCTCATGCAGTTCTTCAAGACCGGTGCGCACGCCCGCGCGTCGGTCGCGGCCCGGGCCGCCGAGCCGCAGTCCCTGCCCCGGATCCCGGCGCAGGCCCCCGTCCAGATGAAGCGCCCGGACACCGCCCCGGTGTTCGACGAGGCGAAGTTCGACCGGTTCTGAGAGGCGAGAGACGATGACGAACACCCTCGAGTCCGGCCCGGCCGCACCCGCCGGCGCGGTGAGCCAGCTGCCGCGGCAGCTGGGCCGGGACGGCGACGCCGAGCACCTCAGCTCGAAGTCGGACCGCTACCTGACCTTCGTGCTCGGCGGGGAGGTCTACGCCCTGCCGATCCTCGACATCACCGAGATCATCGAGTTCCGTCACCTGACGGTCGTGCCGATGATGCCGTCGTTCATCCGTGGCGTGATCAACCTGCGCGGCCGCGTCGTCCCCGTCGTCGACATGGCGGCGCGGTTCAGCCGCGGCAACACGGACGTCGCCCGCCGGACGAGCATCATCATCGTCGAGGCGGCCGGCGGCACCGAGGACGGCGAGGCCGGCCAGGACATGGGGATCATGGTCGACGCCGTGAACAAGGTCGTCCACCTCGGCGCCGAGGACATCGAGCCGCCGCCCGCCTTCGGGGCCGGCATCCGCTCGGACTTCATCAGCGGCATGGCGAAGTACAACGGTGAGTTCATCATCGTCCTCGACGTCAGCCGGGTGCTGTCGGTCGAGGAGATGGTCCTGCTCAGCAAGGCGTCGACCTCGGTCGAGGCACGGGCGGAGACGGTGCAGGAGTGAGCACGTCGACGGACACCCGGCCGGAGATCTCGGCCGACGAGTTCGCCTGGCTCGCGCGGTTCCTCCACGCGATGACCGGGATCGACCTCAAGCCGGGCAAGGAAGCCATGGTGATGGGCCGGCTCGACCGCCGGCTGCGGCACTTCGGGCTCACGAGCTACTCCGAGTACTTCCGCCGCCTCGGCGACGGGGACCCGCTCGAGACGCGTCTCGTCGTGGACCTGCTCACGACGAACGAGACCTCGTTCTTCCGCGAGCCGGCGCACTTCGACTTCCTCGACGGGTGGCTCGCGGACCTGCCGCGCAACCAGCGCGTGCGGATCTGGAGCGCGGCCTCGTCGTCCGGCGAGGAGGTCTGGACGATCGCCATGACGCTCGCCGAGCGGCTCGGGACCGACGGCGACTGGGAGATCGTCGGGACCGACATCTCCAGCCGGGTGCTCGAGACCGCGCAGCGTGCGCTGTACCCGGTCGAGGCGGCGCAGCGGATCCCGCAGAACCTGCTGCGCAAGTACTGCCTCAAGGGCCGCGACGAGTACGAGGGCTACCTCGCGATCTCGCCCGCGCTCACCGAGCACGCCCGGTTCCGCAGCGCGAACCTCATCAACCTGCCGAGCGACCTCGGCACGTTCGACGTGGTCTTCCTGCGCAACGTGATGATCTACTTCAACGCCGAGACGAAGGGGCAGCTCGTGCGCCAGGTCGAGGGCATGATCCGGCCCGGTGGCTACCTGTTCGTCAGCCACTCGGAGTCGGTCAACGGCCTCGGTTCGGGCCTGCGGATGATCCAGCCCTCGGTGTACCGGGCAGGCGCCGGCGATGACTGACCTGGAGGGGCCTCACGAGGTCTTCCTCCGCCCCGGGGAGCTGTGGTTCGGCGGCGGAGACATCCGCGTCCGCACGCTCCTCGGGTCCTGCGTCGCGGTGACGCTCTGGCACCCGGCCGCCCGCATCGGCGGCATGTGCCACTACATGACCCCCAGCCGGCCGGCGGGAACGCCGGCCGACGAGCTCAACGGCAGGTACGCCGACGAGGCGCTCCTCATGCTTCTCGAGGGCGTCGCCGCGGCCTCGACCTCACCCCAGGAGTACCAGGTGAAGATGTTCGGCGGCGGGACCCAGTTCGCGGTCCCGGCGGGTTCGCCCGTCGACGTGGCCGCGTGGAACGTCGAGGCCGGGCTGCAGCTGCTCGAGGCGCACGGCCTGCGACTGAGCGCGATGCACCTCGGGGGGACGGGTCACCGGCAGGTGATCCTCGACATCGACCGCGGCGACGTGTGGATGCGGCACGTCGACATCAGCGAGGAGCTGGTCCTGCGATGAGCCGCCAGGTGAACGTGCTGATCGTCGACGACTCGGCCCTGGTCCGCCAGGTGCTCACGAGCGTGCTCGACGCCGACCCGGGGATCCACGTCATGGGCACCGCCGCCGACCCGATCTACGCCATGAAGCGGATGAACGCGGAGTGGCCCGACGTCGTCGTCCTCGACGTCGAGATGCCCCGGATGGACGGCATCACGTTCCTCAAGAAGCTCATGGCGGTCAAGCCGACCCCCGTCGTCATCTGCTCCACGCTCACCACGCGCGGCGCCCAGACGACGATGGAGGCGATGGCGTCCGGTGCCTTCGCGTTCGTCACCAAGCCGACCGCGGGGCTCAAGCAGTTCCTCGAGCAGGACGGCAACGACATCGCGCACGTCGTCAAGCAGGCCGCCGCCGGGAACATGGCGCGGATGCGGGCGATCTCCACGACGCTGTCCCAGATGCCCGGGCAGCGCCGGCCCGAGCAGGCCATGGCCGAGGCGCCGGTGCACTCCGCGCGCACGTACATGGGCGTCACGACCGACCGGGTCGTCGCCGTCGGCACGTCGACGGGCGGCACCCAGGCGCTCGAGGCGGTGTTCACGCACATGCCCCGCGTGCCGGTCGGCATCGTCGTCGTCCAGCACATGCCCGAGAAGTTCACCGCGGCGTTCGCGGCTCGGCTCGACGGGGTCTGCCAGTCCGAGGTCATCGAGGGCAGCGACGGCGACCGGGTGCTGCCGGGGCGGATCATCATCGCCCCCGGCGGCCGGCACATGAGCCTGGTCCGGGACGGCGCCCAGTACCGCGTCAAGGTCGCGGACGGGCCGCCGGTCAACCGGCACAAGCCCTCCGTCGACGTCCTGTTCCGTTCGGTCGCGCAGTTCGCCGGTCCGAACGCGATGGGCGTGATCATGACGGGCATGGGGGACGACGGCGCGCGCGGCCTCAAGGAGATGCGTGACGCCGGCGCCCAGACGGTCGGCCAGGACGAGGCGACCTGCGTCATCTACGGGATGCCGGCCGAGGCCGTGCGGATGGGCGGGGTCGCCACCGAGATGCCGCTGCAGAGCATCCCGGGCGCCATCGCGGGCTTCGCGAACCGGAAGTGAGGAGAGACCTTCGTGGACATGCTCATCGGCCTCGTCGCCGGCGCACTCGTCGCCGGGGTGACGGGCTGGCTCGCGGGCCTGCGCCGGGGCCGCTCCTCGGGCACCGGGCCCGGCGCGTCCGCCGGGTCCGGCCCGGTCAGCGTCGACGACGTCCAGGCCTACGCCGAGAGCGTCAAGCGGCTCTCCGAGGTCGTGACCCCGGTCTGGTCGGCGCACGTCGAGTCCTCGCGGGTCCAGATGGGGGAGTCGATCAACGACCTCATCGGCACCTTCGGCGGCATCGTCAGCCACCTCAACGAGATCGTCGACCCCTCCCGTGAGGCGATGTCCGAGGCCTACCGGGACGTCTTCGACTACAGCCGCGAGCGCCTGCTCGAGGTCGTCGGCTCGCTCGACAACGCCCTCACGGCCAAGCGGCAGACCCTCAGCGAGCTGCGCCTGCTCATGTCCCTCAACGACGAGATGCGCAGCATGACGACCGAGGTCACCCGGATCGCCGAGCAGACCCACCTGCTCGCGCTCAACGCGGCGATCGAGGCGGCCCGGGTCGGGGAGGCGGGACGCGCCTTCAACGTCGTCGCCGTCGAGGTCCGCCAGCTCGCCGACATGTCCGGCACCACCGGCGCCCGGATCGGCCGCAAGGCCGACGAGGTGAGCACGGCGATCACCGCGGCGATCGACATGGCCGAGGAGAGCGCCCGCAACGAGGACCACCTCGTCGTGGACGCCAACGAGAAGGTCCGTGAGGTCCTCGACGACCTGCACGCCGTCGTCGTCGGTCTGCGCGAGTCCGGGGACCAGCTGAGCGTCGCCGCGGAAGGCGTCAAGAGCGAGCTGGAGAACTCGATCGTCCTGTTCCAGTTCCAGGACCGCGTCAGCCAGACCCTCGAGCACGTCCGGGACTGCATCGACGCGCTCCCGGTCCAGGTCGAGCGGTCCCTCGCGGAGGCCGCGCCCGTGCCGACGCCGCTCGACCCGGACGGTCTGCTCGAGATGCTTCAGAACACGTACACGATGGCCGAAGAGCACGAAGTGCACTCCTCCGGCGCACCGGTCGATGTCCACGACACCGAGATCACCTTCTTCTAGGAGCACGGAGACATGGGAAAGACGATCCTCGTGGTGGACGACTCCGCCTCGGTCCGGCAGGTCGTCGGCCTCGCCCTGCGGGGCGCCGGCTACGACGTCATCGAGGGCGTCGACGGTGTCGACGCGCTCTCGAAGCTGGACGGCCGGAAGGTGCACCTCATCATCTCCGACGTGAACATGCCGCGCATGGACGGCATCACGTTCGTCAAGGAGACGAAGAAGCTCGCGGCGTACAAGTTCACGCCCATCATCATGCTGACGACCGAGTCCGCGGACGGCAAGAAGGCCGAGGGCCAGGCCGCCGGTGCGAAGGCCTGGGTCGTCAAGCCGTTCCAGCCGGCGCAGATGCTCGCCGCCGTCTCGAAGCTGATCCTGCCGTGAGCCGCCGATCCGGGGCCGGTCGCAGCCCGCAGCAGGCCCGGGCCGCCCAGCCGCAGGCCGAGCCGACCACCAGCGAGCCGACCACCAGCGAGGCCGTCACCACCCAGGCCACCGCTGTCGACGCCGCCGCGCAGCCCGGCGGGGCCGAGCTCGTCATCGACGGCGAGCTGACGATCCACACCGCGGGCGACCGCAAGGTGGAGCTCCTCGCCCTCCTCGAGCGCGGCGACGCGCTGACCGTGGACCTGTCCGCCGTCACCGAGCTCGACACCGCGGGTCTGCAGCTGCTGCTGCTCACCCGCCGCGAGGCGACCCAGCTCGGGAAGACGCTCGAGATCACGGCCGCGAGCAACGCCGTCACCGAGGCGCTCGCGATCGTCCACCTCGACGCGCGCCTGGAGCGACTGACCCCGACGCCTGAAGGAGCGGACCGATGAGCTTCGAGGACGAGATGCGCTCGGCCATGGCGACCTTCGTCGTCGAGGCCCGCGAGCTGCTGCAGGACATGGAGACCGGGCTGCTCGGGCTCGAGAACGACACCGACCCCGAAGAGGCCATCGGCGCCATCTTCCGTGCCGCGCACACGATCAAGGGCTCGTCGGGCCTGTTCGGCCTGGACCACCTCGTGCGGTTCACGCACGTCCTGGAGAGCGTCCTCGACCGGCTGCGCAACGACGAGATCTCCGTGAGCCCCGAGCTCGTCGGAGCCCTCCTGCCGTGCTGCGACCACCTCGGGCGGCTCATGTCCGCCGTCGAGGAGGGCCGCCTCGACGAGGACCCGGCCCTGGCCGCCGAGGGCGTCGCACTGCACGCCCGGCTCGAGCCGTACCTCACCGACGCCGCCCCCGCGGCCGACGCCCCGGCCCCGGCCGCCGCCGACGCCGCGGGCGGCACCCCGGACGCCGCCGGCACCGGGGCGATGCACCTGTCGCTGCGGTTCGGCGTCGACTGCCTGCGCAGCGGCATGGACCCGCTGTCGTTCATCCGCTACCTGTCGACGCTCGGCGAGATCCGCGACGTCCGCGTCCTCGACGGGCTCTTCCCGGAGGCCTCGGCCTTCGACCCCGAGTCGTCGTACCTCGACTTCGAGGTGACCCTCGACACGGCCGCCGACGTCGCGTCCGTCGCGGACGTCTTCGAGTTCGTCCGCGAGGACAGCGAGATCACGGTGCTCGCGGGCGGCAGCCCGGCGTCGGACTACGCGACTCTGGTCACCGGGTCCGGCGAGCTCGCCGGTGCGGTCGCCGAGGTGCTCGTGACCTCCGGCGCCGTCACGCCCCGGGCCCTCGCGGAGGCGCTGGCGCAGGCCGGTTCTGCCGTCGAGGTCACCGGCACGGCCCCGGTCGCGCCGGCCGCTCCCGAGCCGCAGGCCCCTGCCGCGCAGGCACCGTCCGTCGTCGCCGCCGTGCCGGCCCAGAGCCGGGCGGGCGGGGCCGCCGCGGGCGACGCCCCGGCCACCGCGGCGAAGACGGTCACCCCGGCGGCGAAGAGCCCGGCGGCGAAGACCGCGGCGGCCGCACCNCTCCCGGGCCGCACCGGCCGGCGGCCAGGGCGGCGCAGCGGGTGCGGCCCGGGAGGCGCGGAGCATCCGCGTCGACGCGCTGCGGCTCGACCGGCTCATCGACGTCGTCGGCGAGCTCGTCATCGCCGGCGCGGGCGCCGGGCTGCACGCCACGACGAACGGCGACGAGACCCTGCTCGCCTCGATCAGCGAGCTCATGCGGCTCGTCGAGGAGGTCCGGGACAGCGCGCTCCAGCTGCGGATGGTGCCGATCGGCACGACGTTCAGCCGCTTCCAGCGCGTCGTGCGCGACGTGAGCGCCGACCTCGGCAAGGACATCGCCCTGGTCATCTCCGGCGGCGAGACCGAGGTCGACAAGGCCCTCGTCGAGCAGATCGGCGACCCGCTCATGCACCTGGTCCGCAACTCGATGGACCACGGGATCGAGTCGGCGGAGGTCCGCGCGGAGCGGGGCAAGCCGGCCCGCGGCACGCTGCGGCTCAACGCGTACCACGACTCCGGCAGCATCGTCATCGAGGTGTCGGACGACGGCGGCGGCATCGACCCGGAGAAGGTGCTCGCGAAGGCCGTCGAGCGCGGCCTCGTCGAGCCCGGCGCCTCGCTGTCCGAGCAGGACATCTACCAGCTCATCTTCGAGGCCGGCTTCTCGACCGCGGCGCAGGTCTCCGACCTGTCGGGCCGCGGCGTCGGGATGGACGTCGTCAAGCGCAACGTCACGGCGCTGCGCGGCATGATCGAGGTGGAGAGCAAGGTCGGCGTCGGCTGCACGATGCGGATCCGGCTGCCGCTCACCCTCGCGATCATCGACGGCTTCCTCGTGGGCGTCGGCAACGCGTCGTACGTGGTGCCGCTCGACCGCGTCATCGAGTGCGTCGAGCTGCCGCCGAACAGCGACCTGCGCGACTGCATGGACCTGCGCGGGGAGGTGCTGCCGTTCATCCGGCTCCGGTCGCTGTTCGGCATCGACGGGGAGCGCCCGCGCCGCGAGAACGTCGTCGTCGTCGAGTACGCCGGCATGAAGGTCGGGCTCGTCGTCGACGCCCTCGTCGGGGAGTTCCAGACCGTCATCAAGCCGCTCGGTCAGCTCTTCGGCCACGTCAACGGGATCGGCGGTGCGACGATCCTCGGCAACGGCGACGTCGCGCTCATCATCGACGTCTCGATGCTCGTGCGGCACTACGGCGAGCGGCAGGCCGAGCGCGACCTCGTCGTCGCGCGCTGACGCCCCGGACCCGGTCCACCACGACCCGGCGCCGGCACCCTTCGGGGTGCCGGCGCCGCGGTGCGTCAGGCCCGGGTGTGCGGGTTGAGCGGGTGACCGCCCGGCGGCAGGGCCGCGGCCCGCTCGGCGTCGTCCGGCCACACCTGGGGCAGCCCGAAGGCGTCGAAGAGCGCGGTGTCGAAGAACGCCGAGACGTGGGCGACCCCGACCCTGCCGTCACCGGCCTCGACGACGTCCAGGACGTGGAGCTGGAAGGCGCGGTGGACGCCGTCCGGCCCGAGCATCCACATCGCGCAGGCCGGCTGGCCGTTCGCCTCGACCGCGAGCATCTTCATGTCGTCCGGCCGTTCGGCGGGGCACTGGGTGCCGATCAGCGCCGCGATCTGCTCCGCGCCCCGGTACCAACCGGTGAACGGCGGCATCTCCCACGTCGCGTCGTCCTTGAGCAGGACGACGAGGGCGCGGGTGTCGTACCGCTCGAAGGCCGCCATGTACTGCTCGAGCAGGCCCCGGCAGCGCTCGTCGAGCGCGTCGACGCAGGCGCCGTCCCCGGTGCGCGGGTGCCGGGCGAGGCCCGCGCGGGCGCGCTGCAGGGCGCTGTTCGCCGACGCGACGGAGATCTCGAGCATCTGCGCGGTCTCCGCGGCGCTGAACGCGAGGACGTCGCGCAGGATGAGCACGGCGCGCTGCAGCGGGGTGAGGAACTGCAGGGCGGCGACGAGGGCGAGGCGGACGCTGTCCTTCGTCGTCGCCACCGCCGCCGGGTCGGCGCCCGGGGAGGTGACGAGCGCGTCCGGCACCGGCTCGAGCCACGGCACCTCGGGACGTGACTCGAGCGGGCCCAGCGGGTCGGACTCCGGCGCGCCGAGGCCGGTCGGCATGGGGCGGCGGCTGCGCTGCTCGAGCGCGGTGAGGCAGGTGTTCGTCGCGATCTGGTACATCCACGTCCGCACCGAGGACCGGCCCTCGAAGCGGGAGAACGCCCGCCAGGCGCGCAGGTACGTCTCCTGCACCTGGTCCTCGGCATCGTGGAGGCTGCCGAGCATGCGGTAGCAGTGCGCGGTCAGCTCACCCCGCAGCGGGTCGGTGAGCGCGGCGAAGTCCTGGTCGGTGAAGTTCTGGCCGGTGAGTGTGGTGGCAGTCACACAGAAGACACTAACCCTCACGTCCGACACGTACAGCCCAGCGGACGAGCGGGACCTGGAGCGGCAGCCGGGCCAGCGCGACGGCGCGGTAGACCGGGCCGGCCTTGTGCGAGCGCAGGGCGGTCACGGCCATCTGGACGTTGCCGGGGAAGACCCCGACGAACAGCGCCGCGGTCGCCCGGGCCGCGACCGGGCGGGTCCGGGGGTGCAGCAGCCCGGCCGCGCAGGCGACCTCGAGCACGCCCGACCCGAGCACCCACGGACGGGGCGGGCCGAGCCGGCGCGGGACGAGGGGTTCGAAGACCTGCGGGGCGACGACGTGCGTCACCCCGGCGGTGGCGAGCAGGACGGCGAGCGGGCGCCACGACGGGGCGCGGAGCGTCTTCGGCACCTGCTGATGGTGCCAGGCGACGGGGGCCGGTGCGGCCGCGGGGGCCGGTCGTCCTTGCCCGAACGGTCGTTGGCCGAAGGGGCAGGTTCCCGGGGCTGGTCCTAGCACCTGCTGCGCCGGCGACGGGCGTTCGGAGTAGCCCGGAAGTCCCTCTCGCAACCTGCCCCGCGGCGGCCGCAGGCTTCGAGTGCCGCAGCGGCGACCAGCGCCCCGGCCCCCGCTCCCCCGGGGGAGTCCCGTCGAAGGTCCTGGAGGCCTCCATGTCCACCACCCGATCCCCTCGTCGCACCGCCCGCGCCGGCGCCGCCGGTGCCGTCGCGGTCGCCCTGCTCGCGGGCGGCGTCCTCGCCGCCGGCCCGGCCGACGCCAAGGCCGGCCGCGTCGAGAAGCGCGGCTCGTGCTCGCCGAGCGGCTCCTGGAAGCTCAAGGCGGGCCCGGAGAACGGCAAGATCGAGATCGAGTACGAGGTCCACGCGAAGTCCGGCCAGCGCTGGAAGGTCGTCATCAAGGACAACGGCGTGACCCGCGTGAACACGACGAAGAAGACCGTCGCGGGCGTGTTCCACGTCCGCAAGGTCGTCACGAACCTCAAGGGCACCGACGTCATCACCGCGAAGGCGACGAACCTCGTCACCGGTGCCACCTGCTCGGGCAGCGTCCGCTACTGACCGCGCCCCCTGCCTCCGACCTGGTGACTCCGGGTCGGAGGCAGCGGTGTCAGGGGAGGGGGACGGTTTCGGCGGCCGCGCGCCACTGGGCGCGGGCGTCGACCGGCCGCGGACGCGGGCGCAGGGCGGCGACGAGCGCCGTCCGCTCGGCGGCAGGGAGCACGGACGGGGCCGCGGACGTGACCGCGGCTGGCGGGGCACCGCTCCTCGCGGTCCCGGCCTCTGCGGTGACCGGTGCATCGCCCGACCACGCGGCGGCGAGTCCCGCGTCGGTGTCGACGAGGTGCGCGACGACGAACGCGAGCGCCGCGGCGTGCTTGCACCACTCGACGGCGTCGCAGCCGTACGGGCACGTGCACGTGGCCTCGACGTCGCCGTCCGGCTCCCGGGTCAGGGAGACCGTGTACGGCGCGTCGTCCGAGCCCTGGATCGCCGCGGTCGCGCCCCGGCGCTCGACCCGGACCTCGACGACCTGGCCCGCCCGGGCGTAGGTGCGGCCGCGGGACCCGATGCCGGGCGTCGTCCGGCCCACGCTCACCACCTCGAGCCGGGCGGCCTCCTCGCCCTGAGGCTTCCACGAGCGGGGCACCTTGACCCCGCCCGCGACGGCCCGGCGCGGTGCGGACGGGCGGTCGAAGTCCGTCCAGTCCCGGGGCCGCCCGGTCGGGCGGCCGCCGGCCACGGGGGTCACGAGATCACCCGCTCGCGGACGAGCGTGACGAGCTCGGCGAGCTCGGCGTCGGTCAGCTCGGTGACCCGGGTCTCGGTCGCGCGGACGACGGACGACGCGACGGCCCGCTTGCCCGCGAGCATCGCGTCGATCCGGTCCTCGAGGGTGCCGGGGCACACGAGCGTGTGGACGAAGACCTTCTGCTTCTGGCCGATCCGCCAGACCCGGTCCGACGCCTGGTCCTCGACCGCGGGGTTCCACCACCGGTCAAGGTGGACGACGTGGTTCGCGCGCACGAGCGTGAGCCCGGTGCCGCCCGCCTTGAGCGAGACGACGAGCACGGGCGGGCCGTCGTCCGCGCCGAACCGGGCGACGGTCTCGGCCCGCCGGCCCCGGTCGTCGGCCCCGGTCAGGGTGAGGACGTCGACGTCGAGGACGCCGCGCAGGTGCGCGGCGAGGGTCGGCACGAACGAGGCGAACTGCGTGAAGACGACGACGGCCTGGCCCTCGTCGACGATCTGCCCGACGAGCTCGACGAGCCGGTCGACCTTGCCGGAGCGCCCGCCGAGGCCCGTGCGGCGCTCGGTGAGCAGCGCCGGGTGCACGAGGATCTGCTTGAGCCGGCTGATCCCGGCGAGGACGTTGAGCCGGCGCCCGCCGCCTCCTCCGGCCGCGCTGCCGTCGGCGACCTCCTCGAGCATCGCCGCGGCGGCCGCCTCGTAGGCGCCGACCTGCTCGCGGGTCAGCGCGCAGTCCTCCCGGATCACCGTGCGCGGCGGCAGGTCCGGGGCGACACCGGGGTCGGACTTCGTGCGGCGCAGCACGAACGGGGCCGTCGCGACCCGCAGCCGGGAGAGCGCCTCCGCGTCGACGGCGGAGCGGACGAAGACCCGCTCGAAGTCCTTGCGGCGCGGCAGGATCCCGGGCGCCGCGAAGGCCATGACCGACCAGAGCTCGCCGAGGTGGTTCTCCACCGGGGTGCCGGTCACCGCGAGCCGGTGGGTCGCCGTGAGGGCGCGGGCCGCGCGCGCCGTGCGGGTGTCGGCGTTCTTCACCGCCTGGGCCTCGTCGAGGACGACCCGGTGCCACGGCTGCGCGCGCAGCGACTCGTCCCGCGCGAGCAGGCCGTACGTCGTGAGGACGAGGTCGGCGCGGGCGGCGAGGTCGGCGACGTCCTCGCGGTCGGCGCCGTGGTGGACGGCGACCCGCAGGGACGGCGCGAACTGCTCGGTCTGCCGGGCCCACGTGTCGACGAGCGTCAGCGGGCAGACGACGAGCGTCGGCCCGGGCTCGGTGCCGGCCGCCCGGCGCTCCTCGACGTCGGCCAGCACCCGGGCGATGACCTGCACCGTCTTGCCGAGCCCCATGTCGTCGGCGAGCACGCCGCCGGTGCCGGTCTCCTCGACCCAGGTGAGCCAGTCGAGGCCGTCACGCTGGTAGTGCCGCAGCGTCGCGAGCAGCCCGGCGGGCGGCTCGACGCGGCGGGCGACCTGGAGCCGTTCCGGCGGCTCGACCTCCAGCCCGTCGAACGCCTCGTCGGCGAGCAGGTCGGCTGCGGTCACCGGTCGCTGCAGCCGCTGGAGCAGCCGGGCGAGCCGGGCCCGCTCGCCGTCGTCGACCCGGGTCCAGCGGCCGCGGACGGCGACGAGGTCGGACTTGCTCGCCGCGAGCGTCGCGATCTCCTCGGGGGTCAGCTCGACGCCGTCCACGCTCACGCCGACGGCGAGCCCGACGCCGTCCGCGGTGAGGCCGGAGCTCACGGACGTCGTCCGGGCCCGGCTGCGGACCCGGCTGCGGCGCAGCAGGCCGGACTCGGCGACGACGTCGAACCCGGCGTCCGCGAGCGCCTGCGCACCGTGGTCGAGGAGCGCGAGGACCTCCTCGACGTCCACCTCGACCTCGAAGGTGACGCCGCCGCCCGGGTCCCCGGACGGCAGCGGCTCCAACCGGCGGGCCCACGCTGCGAGGGTGCTCTCCGGCCAGGCGGCGCGGATCGCCTCGGCCTCCGCGGCGAGCAGGGTGCGCCAGGCCGCCGGGGTCGTGCCGAAGTCGGCGGGGCCCGCTCCGGCGAGCGGACGGCGGGTGGTGTCCTCGCTGACGCCGACCACGAGGGGGACGAGCCGCCACGGCGGGCCCGCCTCGGCCGGCGCGCCTGCGTCGGTGATCCCGACGGCGTCGGACGGCCCGGTCGCGGGGTCGTCGGCGGGCGGTGCGTCGAGCCGGAAGGCGAGCCGGGCGTCGGCCGCCCGGCGCGCCGCGACCCGGCGCGCCCAGCGCCGCAGCACCGGGGACCGCCGCCCCGACGGACGCGCCGAGATCTCGTCGGGGTGGCCCTCGACCGGGCCGGCGAGCACCGCGACGAGGTCGCCCGCGAGGTCGTCGACGAGCGCCCGCCCGGCCTCGCGCCCGCCGCCGAGGGCCTGCAGCGCCGCCGTCCTGGCGTCCGCCCAGGCCCGCGCGCCCTCCGGCCCGGGCGCCGGGCGCCAGCGCCACCCGGTGCCGTCCGGGGCGGGCACGAGCGGGCCGGACGCCGCCTCCTGGGCGGCGACGCAGAGCAGCGCGAGTGCGAGGAACCCGTCGCCCGGCTCGACGCCGGCCTCGAGGGCGTCGGCGACCCGCCCGGGCAGCGCGGCGTCGACCCGGAGGGGCCAGGCCTTGCCCGCGCGGAGCGCGGCGCCGTCCCGGACCGCGCGCGGGACGGGCTCGACGCCCGGGACCGGCGCGGTCGCCCACAGCCCCTCGTCGTCGAGGACGACGTCCGTCAGCACACGGGCATTCTGCCCGGTCGGTCCGACAGGGGCCGCCCGGTGCGAGGATCGGCCCGGACGCGCGGCAGGGGGCGGTGCGCTCACGGGGAGGATGCGGTGGCACGGTACGGCGCGGTCGACGTCCACTACCCGGCCCGCGGTGGTGCGGTCGCCGCCCTCGTCGTCGCCGACGACCCGGCGTTCGGCCACGTCGTCGAGGAGCGGACCGCGGTGCTCGCGGACGTCGAGCCCTACTGCCCCGGAGCGCTCTACCTGCGCGAGCTGCCCGCAGTCCTCGCGGTGCTCGCGACGACCGCACCCGTCGACCTGCTCGTCGTCGACGGCTACGTGACCCTCGACCCCGACGGCACCCCCGGTCTGGGGGCCCGCGCGCACGCCCGGCTCGGGATCCCCGTGGTCGGGGTGGCCAAGACCGCGTACCGGTCGGCCACCCACGCGGTGCCGGTGCTGCGGGGCGCGGCGTCGCGGCCGCTGCTCGTGACGGCCGCGGGGACCACCGCCGCCGCGGCCGCCGATCTCGTGCGGGCGATGGCCGGGCCGTACCGGCTGCCGACGGCGTTGCAGCGGGTCGACCGGCTGTGCCGGGAGGGGCACCTTCCTGTCCGCAGCCGGTGACCGTCGTCGCGAACGGGTGTTGACTTGCCCGAACCGAAGCGGCGACGGGAGAGCGATGGGCTACCTCAGGCAGATCGACGAGTCCGAGGCGACAGGGGAGGCGGCCGAGCTCTACGCGGCCGACCGGGCCGAGGGCGGCTACGTCGCCAACTACACCAGGACGTTCGCGCCGCGGCCCGCCGCGTACCGGGCCTGGGAGGCGCTCGTCGGCGCGGTCCGGGCGCCGATGACGCTGCGTCGTTACGAGGTCGTCACGCTCGCGGCCGCCCGCGCGCTGCGGTCGAGCTACTGCAGCCTCGCCCACGGCGCCGTCGTCTCCGAGCGGCTCGGTGCGCCCGAGGTGGTCGCGGCGGTGTTCGAGGCACCGGACGGCCCCGGGGGATCCCCGCTGGACGCCGCCGAGCAGGAGGTCGTGCGCTTCGCCGCCAAGGTCGCCCGCTCGGCGCCGGACATCACCGCCGACGACGTGGCCCGGCTGCGGGCGCAGGGGCTCAGCGACGAGGACGTGCTCGACGTCGTCCTCGCGACCGCGGCCCGCTGCTTCTTCAGCACGGTGCTCGACGCCACCGGCACCCTGCCGGACGCCGCGCTGCGCGACCGCCTCGACCCGGCCCTGCGTGAGGTGCTCGTCGTCGGGCGGCCGATCGACGAGGGGTGACAGGGGCCGCCGGTCAGGCCGCGACCCAGGCGGCGACCAGGTCGGCGACCCGCGCCGCCTTCGCCTCGACGTCCGCGAGGTCGGTGAACGTCACGACGCCGCGGTCGGGAGCGGCCCAGACCACGAGGCCGGTCGGGTCGGTGAACGAGAACCCGCCCTCGCGGACCGCCACGCCCTGGTGCAGCACGAGCTGGACCCGGTCGCCGGGGTGCAGCCGGAAGGTCACCCGGTCGACCCCGTCGACGGCGTAGCTCGGGGCGTTCCACTTCACGTGCTCGGTGGCACCGGGCAGCGCCCCGCGGACGACGGCCCGCAGGCGGAGCACCGCGTCCCGGTGCGCGTGCGTCAGCACGTCGAGGTACTCCTCGACGGTCTGGGACGGCGTGCTGCGGGCCCTCGTCATCGTGCCTCGCTCTCGTCGGCCGGTACCGGGGGCCTAGCCTGCCGTGCCGGGACGACGAAGGGGACGGTCATGGGCGAGGTGGACGCAGCGGACGGCGGCGGGCCGGACGTCGCGCAGGTGCTCGCGGCCCTGAGCCGCTGGATCGACGAGCACCCGGCGAACGCCGCGCGCGACCGCGAGGCCGCGTTGTGGGGCCGGCTCTCGAAGGTCACCGAGGAGG
This sequence comes from Kineosporia sp. R_H_3, assembly GCF_002198675.1. Taxonomy (GTDB): domain Bacteria; phylum Actinomycetota; class Actinomycetes; order Actinomycetales; family Kineosporiaceae; genus R-H-3. The sequence goes on from NZ_MWLL01000232.1 coordinate 25,138, forward strand.
CCGGCGAGGTCGTCGCGGCGCTCATCGCCGTCACCGGCCAGAACCCGCGCAAGCCGCCGAGCGGCTCCATGGCGGACGTCGAGTCCGAGCTGCTCGACGTCGCGGTGACGGCGCTCGCGGCCGTCGAGCACCTGCGCGGCAACGACGGCAGCTCGACGGCCGCGCTCGAGGCGCACGTGCGGGCGCTCGCCGTCCGGGCCGGGCTGACCGGCTGACCGGCTGAGCTGGTCGGCCGCGGCGAGCGGCCCGTCAGTGCGACTCGCGGCTCACGGCGGACCCGCTGGAGCCGACGAGGAAGTCGAGGTCGGCGCCGCTGTCGGCCTGCTGGACGTGGTCGACGTAGAGCCGTTCCCAGCCCCGCGCAGGGTTCGCGAACGCGGCCGCGGTGGCGGGGTCGAGGGTCCGCCGGGCGAGCTCCTCGGCCGGGACGTCGAGCTCGAGCCGGCGGCCGGGGACGTCGAGGACGACCGTGTCGCCGGTGCGCACGAGGCCGAGGACCCCGCCGGCGGCGGCCTCGGGGGCGACGTGCAGGACGACGGTGCCGTACGCCGTCCCGCTCATCCGGCCGTCGCAGACCCGCACCATGTCCCGCACGCCGGCCTCGAGGAGCTTCGTCGGCAGCGGCATGTTCGCCACCTCGGGCATCCCCGGGTAGGCCTTGGGGCCGCAGCCGCGCAGGACGAGGACGGAGTCGGCGGTGACGTCGAGGTCCGGGTCGTCGATCCGGGCGTGGAAGTCCTCGATCGAGTCGAAGACGACGGCCGGCCCGCGGTGCGTGAGCAGCTCCGGGGACGCCGCGGCCGGCTTGATGATCGCGCCGTCCGGTGCGAGGTTGCCGCGCAGGACGGCGATCCCGCCCTCGGCGAGCAGCGGGGCCTCCCGGGGGCGGATCACCTCACGGTCCCAGACCTGGCCGTCGTCCCCGCCGTCGTGCAGGTGGTCGACGAGGCTGCGGCCGCTCACCGTGAGGGCGGCCGGGTCGAGCAGGTCCGCGACCTCGCGCAGGACCGCGTGCAGGCCGCCGGCCCGGTAGAGGTCGTCCATGAGGAACCGGCCCGCGGGCTGCAGGTCGACGAGGACCGGCACCCGGGAGCCGATCCGGTCGAAGTCGTCGAGCGTCAGGTCGATCCCGAGCCGGCCGGCGATCGCGAGCAGGTGCACGACGGCGTTGGTGGAGCCGCCGATCGCGGCGAGCGTGACGATCGCGTTGTGGAAGGACGCCTTCGACAGGAACGTCGACGGGCGGCGGTCGGCGGTGACGAGGTCGACGGCGAGCCGCCCGGTGGCGTGCGCGCCCTCGAGCAGCCGCGCGTCGGGGGCGGGGGTCCCGGCGAGGCCGGGCAGGACGGTGCCGAGCGCCTCGGCGAGCAGGCCCATCGTCGAGGCCGTGCCCATCGTGTTGCAGTGCCCCTTGGAGCGGATCATCGAGGACTCCGACCGGACGAACGCCTCGTTCGAGAGCGTCCCGCCGCGGACCTCCTCGGACAGCCGCCACACGTCGGTGCCGCAGCCGAGCGGGGTGCCGCGGAACGTGCCGGTGAGCATCGGCCCGCCGGGGACGACGACCGCGGGCAGGTCGACGGACGCGGCGGCCATGAGGAGCGCGGGGATCGTCTTGTCGCAGCCGCCGAGCAGGACGACCGCGTCGACCGGGTTGGCGCGGAGCATCTCCTCGATCGCCATCGCGGCCATGTTCCGCCAGAGCATCGCGGTCGGCCGGACCTGGGTCTCGCCCAGCGAGACCACGGGCAGCTCGAGCGGGGTGCCGCCCGCGGCGTGGACGCCGTCCCGCACCGACGCCGCCACCTCGGTGAGGTGACGGTTGCACGGGGTCAGGTCGGACGCCGTGTTCGCGATCACGACCTGCGGCCGGTCGAAGCCGTCGCCGGGGACGCCGCGGCGCATCCAGGCCCGGTGGATGTAGGCGTTCCGGTCGTCGCCGGCGTACCACTGCGCACTGCGGAGTCCGCTGCGCGACCCACCGCGCAGCGCCGTGCCGTTCTCGGTCCTGTCCAACGCGAACCCCTCACCGGTGCGGGCGACCTCGGCCACTAGCGTGTCTACCACCTGGACGGCGCACCTCACCCAGCCCTTGCCGTCAGCGAGCCCGGAGGACCCTTCATGAAGCTCATGCGGATCGGCGCCGCCGGTGCCGAGCGGCCCGTCGTGCGGGTGGACGACGCGACGTACGTGGACGTCTCGGACGTCACCGACACGTACGGCGAGGCGTTCTTCGGGTCGGGCGGGCTCGACCGGGTGCGGGCGGCCTTCGACGAGCGGGTGGCGTCCGGGCAGGTCCGGCGGTTCGCGGGCGAGCGGGTCGGGGCGCCGATCGCCCGCCCGCACCAGATCCTCTGCATCGGGCTCAACTACAGCGACCACGCCGCCGAGACCGGCGCGACCGTGCCCGCCGAGCCGGTGCTCTTCACGAAGTCCCCCAACACCCTCGTCGGGCCGGACGACGACGTGCGGATCCCGCGCGGGTCGACGAAGACCGACTGGGAGGTCGAGCTCGGGATCGTCATCGGCTCCCGCACGAGCTACCTCGACTCGCCGGAGGCGGCCCGCGACGTCATCGCCGGCTTCTGCGTGGTCAACGACGTCAGCGAGCGCGCGTTCCAGATGGAGCGCAGCGGCCAGTGGTCCAAGGGCAAGTCCGCGGAGACGTTCAACCCGGCCGGCCCGTGGCTCGTCACGCCCGACGAGATCCCCGACGTCCTCGCCCTGCCGATGTGGCTGGAGGTCAACGGCATCCGGCGGCAGGACGGCACCACGGCGAACATGATCTTCGACCCGTACGTCGTCGTCCACCACCTGAGCCAGTTCATGGTCCTCGAGCCCGGGGACCTCATCAACACCGGCACCCCGGCCGGCGTGGGCCTCGGGATGAAGCCGCCGACCTTCCTCGCCCCCGGGGACGTCATGACGCTCGGCATCGAGGGCCTCGGGAGCCAGCGCCAGACCGTGCTGCCGCCGCGGTGACGACGGCCGGCGCTGCGGACGACAGCCCGATGCGGGCCTTCGTCGTCACCGGTCCCGGCCGGGCCGGGGTCGAGGAGGTCCCGCGACCGGTCGCGGCGCCCGGCGAGGTCGTCGTGGACGTCGAGCGGGTCGGGGTCTGCGGCACCGACGTCGAGTTCTTCACCGGCGAGATGGCCTACCTGCACGACGGCCACGCCGCGTTCCCGATGCGGTTGGGCCACGAGTGGTGCGGCACGGTCGCCTCCGTCGGTGCCGGGGTCGACCCGGCGTGGACCGGCCGCCGGGTCGTCGGCGACACGATGCTCGGCTGCGGGGCCTGCGCGCGCTGCGCCTCGGGCCGTCAGCACGTCTGCGCGCAGCGCACCGAGGTCGGCATCCGGGGCGGGCGGCCCGGCGCGCTCGCCGAGCAGGTCGCCGTCCCGGTCACCTCGCTGCACGCACTGCCCGCCGCCGTCGACGTCGTCGCCGGGGCGCTCGTCGAACCCGGCGGCAACGCGCTGCGGGCCGCCCAGGGCGCCGCGCTGCACCCGGGCGACCGGGTGCTCGTGCTCGGCCCGGGGGCGATCGGGCTGCTCACCGCGCTGTTCGCCCGCGCGGCGCAGGCCGACGTGCACCTCGTCGGGCTCGACGAGGCGTCGCTCGCCTTCGCCCGCACCCTCGGCTTCGGGCAGTCGTGGACCTGGGAGACGCTGCCCGACCTGCCCTTCGACGCCGTCGTCGACTGCTCGAACGCCCCCGGCCTGCCCGCCCGGGCGCTCGACCTCGTCGAGCCGGGCAAGCGGGTCGTCTACATCGGGCTCGCGGGCACGCCGAGCCTCGTCGACACCCGCACCGTCGCCCTCAAGGACGTCACGTGCGTCGGGGTGCTGTCGGCGTCGCCCGGGCTCGCCGGGGCGATCGAGGCCTACGCGCAGGGCGCCGTCGACCCGAGGCCGCTCGTCGCGGCGACGGTCGGCCTGGACGCCGTGGCCGCCGTCCTCGCCGGCGACCGGCCGGCCGGGGCCGGCGACGGACCGAAGATCCACGTCGACCCGAGACTGCTGCCGTGACCGGGGCGACCGACCAGCCCGGCACCGACACCGAGCGCCTGCGCGCCCTGTGGTCGCGCGACCTGCCGGCGTTCGGCCTGTGGAGCGCCCTTGCGGACCCGGTCGTCGCCGAGCTCCTCGGCACCGGGCCGTTCGACTACGTCTGCCTCGACCTGCAGCACGGTTTCGGTTCTCTCGCAACGCTTCCGCCCGTCCTGGGCGCGATGCGGGCCGGCGGCCGGGCGCCGCTCGTGCGGGTGCCGTGGAACGAGCCCGCCGGCATCATGCGGGCGCTCGACTCGGGTGCGGCCGGCGTCGTCGTCCCGATGGTGAGCAGCCCGCAGGAGGCCGCCGCGGCGGCGGCCGCGTGCCGTTTCCCGCCGAAGGGCTCGCGGAGCTGGGGGCCGTTCTGGGGCGACGTCACCGGCCGGTCGGCGCCCGCGCCGCAGGTGCAGGACGACGGCGTGCTCTGCCTCGTCATGGTCGAGACGGCCGCTGGGCTGGCCGCCGTCGAGGAGATCGCGCGCGTCCCCGGCGTCGACGGGATCTACGTCGGGCCGAACGACCTCGCGCTGACGACTGGCCACGGCCGCACGACGTACCGCGAGTCGCCCGAGATCGGGGCCATGGTCGACCGGGTCGTCGCCGCGTGCGGCGCCGCCGGGATCGTTGCCGGGCTGCACTGCTCGGACGTCGCCATGGCGGCGCACTGGGCTCAGCGCGGCGTCCGGATGCTCACGGTCGCGCAGGACTCCGGGCTGCTGCGGGCGGCGCTGCGGCGCACCTGGCGCGACCTCGACGCGGCGACCGCGCTGTCGTCGACGCGCGGCTCCGCGCCGTTGCCGGACGGGGACGAGCGCTCCGCGTACTGACCGCCCGAGCCGACCGACCGCCGCCCGAGCCGCCGGTCAGGCGCTCGCGGCCCGCTGCGCCTCGACCTCGGCGATGCTCCGCAGCACGCAGAACTCGTTGCCCTCCGGGTCGGCGAGGACGACCCAGCCGGAGCCGTCGGGCTGCCGGCGGTCGGCGACCTCGGTGGCGCCGTGGGCGCGCAGCCGGGCCACCTCCTCGTCGCGGGTGCCGTCCGCCGGGCGCAGGTCGAAGTGGATCCGGTTCTTGACCTGCTTGACGTCCGGGACGGTGAGGAAGAGCAGCTGGTGGCCGCCGTCCGCCGAGCGGATGAGGCACTCCTCGTGGTCGGGCAGGTTCGGGTCGTCCGGGTCCTCGGCGTACCCGAGGACCTCGGACCACCACACCGACAGCGTGTGGGCGTTCGCGCAGTCGATGCTCGTGTGCGAGACGTAGGAGGTCATCCCGGCATCCTGCCGCGCGGCCCGGACGGCGTCAGGTCGGTTTCCCTCCGCCGGCCTCGAGCTGCGCCCGCATGAGCTCGACGAGCTTCTCCAGCCCGCGCAGCGGCCGGACCATGACGGTGAAGTCGACGATCCTCCCGTCGGCGTCCCAGCGCACGAGGTCGACACCGTGCACGTCGAGCCCGTCGAGGGTCGCGGTGAACTCGAGCACCGCCGAGTCCTCGCCGAAGAGCTCGCGGTGGTAGGTCAGGGTCGGACCGAGCACCACGAGGGCGGCCGACAGGTAGGCGAGCGTGAGCGGCTTGCCCTCCTGCGGGGCGTGCACGGCGGGGGAGCGGAACACGCAGCCGTCGGCGACGACCGACCGGAGCAGCTCCCGGTCGCGGGTCTCGACGACCCGGTGCCACGCCTCGACGGTCGCGGGGCGGGTGGTGCCGTCCGGTGCGTGCGTGCCTGGCATCGGATCCGTCCTCCGTCGTCGGGTGCCGTGCCGCGAACCTACCCGTCCGGGGCGGCGCGGCGGCCCAGGACGTTGGGGCGCTGACCGTGGGGCCCGACCGCAGGAGACTGGAACCGGGCGCCCGTCGGGTGTCCCGGCGGGCCTCCGGGGGAGGTCGCCATGCGCACCCGTACGTGCCGCACCGCAACCGTCACCACTGTCGCCGCGGCGTTCGTGCTGGCCCTCGCGGGCTGTGCCGGCGGTTCGCCGGGGGCGTCCGGGACCACCGGGACGGCACCGACGACGTCCGCCCCGACGGCGACGACGGGCCCCGCCGCCCCCTCGACCACCTCGCCCGGCAGGACGAGCACCACGCCGCCGCCGAGCACCTCGTCGACGAGTGCCGGCGTCCCGGCGCTGCGTCACGGCTACCTCCCGCTGTGGCCGTTCGCGTCCGGCCGCCAGGTCCTCGCCTGGCAGCGGGCGTACCGGTCCGCCGGCACCCAGGCGTGGCACCGCTCCGAGCGGGAGACCGCCGTCGCGTTCGCCCACGGCTACCTCGGCTACTCGGAGATCGACCGTGTGACGTCCCGTGCGGGGACGGCGTCCGACGCGCTCGTCGGCGTCGGCTGGGCGGACCCGAACGGGCGCGACGTCACCGTCGGCCTGGTCCACCTGCTCCGGTTCGGCACCGGGGCGGACGCACCGTGGGAGGTCGTCGGCACCCGCGACACCGTGCTGTCGCTGACGTCGCCGCGCTACGGCAGCACGGTGACCTCGCCGATGACGGTGGGCGGTCGGATCACGGGCGTCGACGAGAGCCTCGTCGTGGCCGTCCGGTCGCTGCCCGGCACCGACCCGCTCGTCGAGACCGAGGGCGTCCCGGCGGGCGGCGAGGACACCCCGTGGCGGATGCGGGTCCCGTTCACCGCACCGGACGGCGCCGTGCTCACGGTCTCGGTGTCGACGGGCGGGCACCTCATGGCCGTCGAGGCGTTCGCCGTCACCGGCGTGCGGGTCTCGTCGGCCACGGGGAGGTGACGGGCGCCCGTGGGACGGCTCACCGGCGCGGGCACCGCGCACGGGGTGCCGTGCGCCCGGGTCCTCGCCGACGCCGGCGCCGACCCGGTGACCGGTCTGGGTACGGCCGAGGCCGCCCGTCGGCTGGCGCGTGACGGCCCGAACGACCTGGCCGTCGAGCGCGGCGACACGCTCGCGACCCGGCTCGCCCGGCAGGCCCGGGACCCGCTCGTGCTCCTGCTCGTCGTCGCGGCGGTCGTCGCGGCCGCGGTGTGGTGGGTCGAGGGAGCGGTGGGGCCGCCCTACGACGTCCTCGTCATCCTCGTCGTCGTCGTGGCGAACACCGTGCTCGCGACGGTGCAGGAGGGCAGGTCCGCCCGGGCGGTCGAGGCGCTGCGCGCGCTGTCGGTGGCCCCCTCGTGCGTCGTGCGGGACGGCACCCTCCTGCGGCTGGAGTCGACCCGGGTCGTCGTCGGGGACCTCCTCGTGCTCACCGAGGGGGACGCCGTGACCGCCGACGGCAGGGTCGTCGCGTCGTCCGGTCTCGTCGTCGTCGAGGCGGCCCTCACCGGGGAGAGCGAGCCGGTGACCAAGGGCGCCGACCCGGTGCCTGCGGCGACCGACCTCGCCGACCGGCGGTCCATGGTGTTCGCCGGGACGGCGGTCGCCTCCGGCACCGGGCACGTCGTCGTCACGGCCACCGGCGCCGACACCGAGACGGGCCGGGTGGCCGGGCTCCTCGCGGCGGCGACGAAGCGGTCGTCGCCGCTGGAGCAGGAGATCGCGGCCGTCGGCGCGACGCTCGCGAAGGTCGTCCCCGTCGTCGCCGCCGGCGTCGTGCTCCTGCTCGTCGCGACGTCCTCGGGAGCCGGCGACCTGCACGGTCTGGTCGCCGCGCTCCTCGTCGGGGTCAGCCTTGCCGTCGCGGCCGTCCCGGAGGGCCTGCCGGCGGTGGTCACCCTCGTGCTCGCCCTGGGGATGACCCGGATGGCGGCCCGGCACGCCGTCGTGCGCCGTCTCGCCGCGGTGGAGACGCTCGGCTCCACGTCGGTGCTCTGCACGGACAAGACGGGGACGCTGACCACGGGGGACATGACCGTCCGGGAGGTCGTCGGCCCGTTGCCCCCGGGCGGTCCGACGGACCCCGGCGTCGTCCGCGACGTGCTCCGGGCCGCCGTCCTCGCCGGGGACGCCCGGTCCGCCGTCGGGAGCACCGGGACGCGGGACGTCGGCGACCCGGTCGACGTCGCGATCCTGCGGCGCGCGCGACGGTGCGACGGTGCGGTCCCGGCCGGCGCGGAGGTGCTCGGCCGGTACCCCTTCACCGCCGAGCGGCGCCGGGCGACCACCGTCTACCGGGTCGGGGCCGGTCCCTGCGCGCACGTCGCGGTCAAGGGCGCGCCCGACGTCGTCACCGCGCTGTGCGACCGGGTCCGCGTCGGCTGCGCCGACCTGCCGTGGGACGACGGGCTGCGGGCCCGGGTGCAGGCGCACGCCGACGCCCTCACCGGTGCCGGGCTGCGCACCCTCGCCGTGGCCGGCCGGACCGTCGCCGGCCCGCCCGCCGTCGCGGTCGACCCCGAGCAGAACCTGGTGCTCCTCGGGTTCGTCTGCCTCGCCGACCCGGTCAGACCCGATGTGCCGGAGGCGGTCCGGCGCGCCCGGCGGGCGGGCGTCGAGGTCCTCATGGTCACCGGGGACCACCCGCGGACGGCGGCCGCCGTCGCCCGCGAGGTCGGCATCCTCGGGCCCAAGGACGGGCCCGACGACACGCCCGACGGCGCCTCCGAGGACGGCGGCCCCGTCGTGACCGGCCACCGCCTCCGGGAGACCGGCGACGACGCGTTGCGCGACCTCGTGCGGCACGCCCGCGTGTTCGCGCGGGTCGTGCCCGAGGACAAGCTGCGGATCGTCGCGGCCCTGCAGCAGGGCGGGCACGTCGTCGCGATGACCGGCGACGGGGTCAACGACGCCCCCGCGCTGCGGGCCGCCGACGTGGGCGTGGCGATGGGGGCCGGTGGCACCCAGGTGGCGCGCGACGCGGCCGACGTGGTCCTCACCGACGACGCGTTCCCGACGATCGTGCGGGCCGTCGAGGAGGGCCGGGCGATCTACGACAACATCCAGACCTTCCTGCGGTACCTGCTCTCCTCGAACCTCGCCGAGATCCTCACGATGGCCGTGGGGGTCGCCCTCGGCGCCTGCGGCGTGCCGTTCTTCGCGGCGGGGGCGCCGCTGCTCGCCGCGCAGATCCTCTGGGTGAACCTGCTCACCGACACCGCTCCCGCCCTCGCCCTCGGTGTCGAGGCCGCCGACCCGGACGTCATGCGACGGCGCCCGCGGCCGCCCGGCCGCCACCTCCTCGACGGCGGCGTGCTCGCCGGGGTCGTCGCGCTCGCGGTGGTCATCGCGGCCTCGACGCTCACGGCGTTCGCGGCCTTCTCGTCGCAGGGCGCGGCCGTCGCCCGGTCAGCGGCCTTCACGACGCTCGTGCTGGCCCAGCTCGTCAACGTGCTCGTCGTGCGGGCCCGGCACCGCAGCGCGTTCGCCCGCCGGCCGCCGAACCACTGGCTGGCCGGCGCGGTCGGCCTCTCGCTCGTGCTGCAGGTCCTCGTCGTGCACGTCCCGCTGCTCAACGCCGTGTGCCGGACCGTGCCGCTCACGCCCGCGCAGTGGATGGTCTGCGCCGCGCTCGCCGGCGCCGTCCTGGTCTTCCACGAGCTGCGCCGGCTGCCGGGGACGTTCCGCCCCGGTCACGCGGACGGCGCCGTCGCACCCTGGACGTGATGCCGCCCGACGTGGCGGCGACGAGGGAGATGGTGGTCGTGCCGAACCTGGGGATCGCCGTGGTGCGGCAGTACGAGCGCGGGGTCGTGTTCCGGCTGGGGAAGCTGCGTGCGGTCCGGGAGCCGGGGATGCGCTTCATGATCCCGCTGGTCGACCGGATGCGGAAGGTCGGCATGAGGACGGTGACGATGCCGATCCAGTCCCAGCAGATCATCACGCGGGACAACGTGTCGATCGGGGTCGCGGCGGTCGCGTACTACCGCCGGGTCGACCCGGTGAAGTCGATCGTCGAGATCGAGAACGTGCACGCCGCGATCAACCAGATCGCGCAGACGACGGTCCGCAACGTCGTCGGGCAGTCGATGCTCGACCAGGTGCTCAGCGAGACGGAGAAGATCAACGAGTCCATCAAGGACCTGCTCGACCGCACGACCGAGCGCTGGGGCGTGCTCGTGGAGTTCGTCGAGCTCAAGGACATCGAGCTGCCGCAGACGATGCAGCGCGCGATGGCCCGGCAGGCCGAGGCCGAGCGGGAGAAGCGGGCGAAGATCATCGCGGCGGAGGGCGAGGCGCTCAGCGCCGGCCGGCTCGCCGAGGCGGCCGACGTCATCGCCGCGCACCCCATCGCGCTGCAGCTGCGGAACCTGCAGATCCTCTCCGAGATCGCCGTGGAGAAGAACTCGACGATCGTGTTCCCCGCGCAGTTCATGGACAGCGTCCGCGCACTGAGCAGCTTCGTGGGGCAGGAGAACGCGACCCGCTGACGGGCCGGGCCGCCGGCGCCGGCGGGACGCCGCTCAGCCGGGCGTCGTCCGGGGCTGGAACGCCTGTGCCGGCTGCGGTCTGGCGAGCAGGAACCCCTGCACGCGGTCGCAGCCGGCCGCGCGCAGGGGCTCGAGCTGGCTCTCGTGCTCGACCCCCTCGGCGACGACCTCGAGCCCGAAGGCGTGCGCCGCGTGCACGAGCAGCCGCACCAGCTCGCGGCTGCCCGGGGTGGTGGACTCGACGAGGCTGCGGTCGATCTTCAACCCATCGGCGTGCAGCGACTGGAGCTGGCCGATCGAGGTGTAGCCGGTGCCGAAGTCGTCGATGCTGATCCGCACCCCGAGCCGGCGCAGCGCCTGCAGCCGGCCGGCCGCCGCGTGACCGTCGACGAGGATCGTCTCGGTCATCTCAAGGACGAGCCGCTCCGGCGCGAGACCGGACGCCAGGAGGGCGTCGGTGACGTCGCGGACGAGCGAGTCGTCGTACAGGTGGCGTCCGGAGACGTTGACGGCCATCGAGACGCCGCCGAACGCCTCCGGGTCCTGCGTCGTCCAGGCGACGAGCTGCTGCGTCGCCTCGAGGAGCACCCACCGACCGAGCCGGCAGACGAGCGCGGACTGCTCCGCGAGCGGGATGAAGTCGGCCGGGGCGACGATCCCGTGCCCCGGCCTGGCCCAGCGCAGCAACGCCTCGTAGCCGGTGGCCGCGCCCGTCGCGACGTCGAAGACGGGTTGGTAGTGCAGGAGGAACTGGCCCTCGTCGAGCCCGGTCTCGATCGCCGTCTCGAGCGCGGCCCGGTCGTGCATCTCACGCCGCAGCGCCTCGTCGAAGATCTCGAAGCGGCCGCGACCGGCGCGCTTGGCCCGGTAGGCGGCGGCGTCCGCGTCGTGCAGCAGGACGATCGCGTCGGTGCCGCCGTCACGGCTCAGCGCGACGCCGACGCTCGCGCCGACGGAGACCTCGCGGGCCACGGACGGCAACCGGACCGGCTGGCGCAGGACGGTGACGAGCCGGTCGGCGAGCTGGACGACGTCCGTCTCGGCGGGCACCTGCTCGAGGACGACGACGAACTCGTCGCCGCCGAGCCGCCCGATGGTGTCGCCCGCCCGGACGGCCTCCCGCATCCGGGCCGCGGTGACCCGCAGGACGTGGTCGCCCGCCGCGTGGCCGTAGGTGTCGTTGACCCGCTTGAAGTCGTCGAGGTCGATGAAGAGCAGGCCCACGAGGCCGCCGTTGCGCTGCGCCCGGTGCAGGGCCGCCTCGAGCAGCTCGAGCACCCGGGGCCGGTTCGTCAGGGACGTCAGCGAGTCGTGCGCGGCCTGGTGCGCGAGGTCCGCGGCGAGCCGGCTCCGCACCGTCTCCGAGCGGCGGACCTCCCGGATCGCCAGACCCATCCGCAGCACGACGAGCGTGAACATCACCGTCGAGACGACGACGAACGCCCATCCGTCGGGGGTGTCGGACGTGAGGAGCTGGACGGCGTGGGTTGCGGGCGGCACGAGGACGGCGACGCCGAGGGCGAGCAGGCGGCGGCGGGTGAACGACGACGCCGCGACGTCGGGCGCCTCGCTGAGCCGGCTCATCCCCGGGTGCAGGGCCGCCGCGCCCCACAGCGCGTACGCCGAGAGCCAGCCGAGGTCGAGTGCGCCGAGCGGGTCGGCGAAGGCGCCGGCCTGGGCGAGGAGGAAGAGGCTGTCGCTGACGACGAGCACCCCGGCGGCCCCGGCGAGCAGCCGGAACGACGTGCTGCGGTGCCCGACGGAGGTCAGCAGCCAGGTGAGCGCGGCGAGGAGCACGATGTCCGTGGCCGGGTAGGCGACGCCGAAGAACCGTTCCGCGCCCGTCGTCCCGGAGCGGGCGACCGGCCCGGCGAGGACGACCCACGACACCAGACCGCAGGCGAGCGTGACGATCGCGGCATCGACCGACGCCGCGAGGTCCCGGCCGTGCCGGCGCTGCCAGGCCAGCCGGGACAGCCCGCCGCCGAGGAGCGGGTAGGCGGCGAGGTACAGGTAGTCGGCCGCGGACGGGAACGGCGCCACGTGCGCGATGTCCTCGTACCAGGAGTAGACGGCGTCCCCGGCGACCCACAGGGCCATCCCGGCGGCCATGAGCCACCAGGCCCAGGGCGTGGCCGGGCGGTTGTGCCGGACGCCGACGAGGATCGCGACGACGCAGGTCACGCCGACGGCGAGGTACACGGTGTCCCGTGGCACGCCGTTGGGCACCAGCAGGAAGCCCGCGAGGACGACGCCGCTGGCCAGCAGGTAGCGCCGCCACGCCCGGGTCACCCCCGTTGTGTCGGCAGGTCCGGCCCCCGGCTGAATCGTGCGGGGCCGTTCGTCCGACGGCCGCTCAGGCGGCCCGCGCCCGGTCCCGGCCCGGCGGGCGAGGTGTCACGGCCGGCGCTACGCCGGGGCCGCTCCCGCGTGCAGCACGACGTGCACCTCGATCCGGATGTGCAGCGGGTCGATCTCGAACGCCTCGCCGACGAAGACGGCCCGGGTCAGCCAGCCGTGCGGTCCGTCGTCCGCCGTCGTCGCCGGCGTGGCGCCGCGCCCGACCCGGAAGCTCGGCGTCGTCAGGTAGTACCGCGGGCCGTGCTCGCCCTCGACGTAGAAGCCGTGGTTGCGCACCTCGACGGGTGTCCCGTCGTCGAGCCGGACGGCGTAGCGCGCGTCGAGCTGCCAGGTGCCGTCGCCGCGGTCGACGGCCCAGTCCCCGCCGCCGGGCAGTACCTCCCCGGTCAGCCGTGGTCCGGTGACCCGGCCGCCCGCGATCTCGATGAACCAGTGCGCGCCGGCGGCCGAGCGGCCGAGGTCGAGCGGTGCGGCGAGGTCGATCTCGAGGTCGAAGGCGTGCTCGAGGACCGGGGGCGTCGGCGTGGTCACGGGGCCAGGATGACCGGTGCGCGGGCGGACCGTCGAGCCGGGGGAGGTGACCTGCGACCGGCGGCCCTGCCCGGAGGACCTCGGGCCCGGCACCGACCGGGGCCTGCGCGCGTAACGTCCTGGACGTCAGCGCCCGTCGCTGCGCAGCGACGTCCATCGGGGGCACCGGGACGGAGCCGGCCGGGCGGATCCCTCGTGGAAGGGACTGGCATGGACCTCTTGCGCAGAACCTCGATCGCGGCGGGGACGCTGTTCGTCGTCGCCACGGCCGCCTCGCTCACGGGGAACGCCCTCCTGCCCCCGGTCTCCGGGACCGACCGGTTGGCCCGGTTGGCCGAGCACCCCGACCGGGCGGCGACCGCGGTGCTCCTGTCCCTCGTCGCGGCCGCGTGCAGCGCCGCGATCGCCGTGGCGCTCTACCCGGTGCTGCGGACCGTCGACCCGGCGCTCGCGCTGGGCTCGGTCGTGTTCCGCGCCCTCGAGGCCGTGTTCTACTCCGTGGGCGCGGTCTTCCTGCTGACGCTCCTGTCGACCGCGGAGGACCTCGGCACGGTGGCCGCGGTGCCCGCGCAGGTCCGGACCGCGGCCGACGTCCTCGTCGCCGGGCACCGGCAGGCCGCGGCGGTCGGCGTGCTCGCGTTCGTCGTCGGTGCGTCCCTGTACTACCTGGTGCTCTACCGGTCGCGGCTCGTCCCGCGCTGGCTGTCGGTCTGGGGGCTCGCCGCCCTGGTCGTCATGGGCGTCGCGGCCGACTACGTGCGCGTCCACACCCGCAAGGAGTGCCGGCTCACCCTGGCCAGCCTCGTCAAGCACCTGGGCCGCCCGTACCAGCTGTCGCTCCTCGAGATCGACATGCCGTCGTTCAAGGGGCGCCTGCGCACCCGGGTCGACGAGTACGTCTGGCACTACGACCGCTGACCCCCCGCCCCTCGACGAAGAGGACCTGCGATGACGAACGTGAGTGCCCCGCGACCCAGGAGCCGCGGACTGAAGACCTGGAGCAGCTTCGGCAACCTCGGCCGCCGGCCGACCGAGTACGAGGTGCTCACCTGGAACATGAACCACACCGCCGGCTCGCCCGCGCTCGAGCTCGGGCCCGACGTCAACGGCAACGTGTGGCTGCGCGAGCACCGGGACGCGATGCGGTTCGTCGTCCCGTCGTGGGACGCCTTCCGCGACCCCGACCAGGTGACCTACGGCAGCTACGTCGCGATGCAGGACGACGCCGAGACGTACGTCGAGGGCCTGCTCGCCCAGTTCGACGCCGACGGCCACGACGCCTCGCTGCCGCTGGAGGCGCTCGACCTGCTCGCCCGGGCGCTGACGCCCTGCCGCTTCCTCGGCCACGGCGAGCAGATGCTCTCGGCGTACGTCCAGCAGCTGGCCCCGAGCAGCTTCGTCGCGACCGCCGCGACGTTCCAGACCGCCGACCAGCTGCGCCGCGTGCAGACCCTCGCGTACCGGACGACGCAGCTCGCCCGCACCCACCCCGACCACGGGTTCGGCACCGCCGAGCGGTCGGCGTGGCGCGAGCACCCGCACTGGCAGCCCCTGCGCCGGCTCCTCGAGCTCGCGCTGGTCGAGTACGACTGGGACCGCGCGGTCGTCGCCACCCAGCTCGTCGTCAAGCCGGTCGCCGACCTGCTCCTGCTCGACGCCCTCGCGCACCGGCTCGGTGCCGCCGGGGCCACGCTCGACGCCCTCGTGCTGGAGAGCCTCGCCAAGGACGCCCGCCGTTCGCAGCGGTTCTCGGTCGCGCTGACGCGCTTCGTCGTCGAGGCCGACCCGGGCAACGCGGCCGTGCTCCAGGAGTACCTCGACGCCTGGGCACCGCTCGGTCACGAGGCGGTCGCCGCCGGGTCCCGGCTGCTCGCCGGTGACGACGAGGACGGCGCCGGGCGGGTCCGGGAGTCCGTCACCGCCGCCTGGTCGGCGCTCGTCACGGACGCGGGCCTGCGCCTGCCGGACGCCTGACGGGACCGGTCGTGACGGGCAGGACGGCGGCGGCGGTGACGACGGTGACGCGCGTGCGCATCGGTGACGCCGACGTCGCCTGCGGCCGCGGCGAGACGGTGCTGCTCGCGGCCCTGCGCGCCGGCTGGGACGTGCCCTACGAGTGCGCGTCGGGCGGGTGCGGCTCGTGCAAGGTCGTGCTCCTCGACGGCCGCGTCGGGTCGCTGTGGCCGCAGGCCCCGGGCCTCACCGAGCGGGACCGGCGCAAGGGTGACCGGGTGCTCGCCTGCCAGAGCGTGCCCGGGGGCGCCTGCGCCGTCCGGCTGCCCGGTGCCGCCGGGCCGCAGCGGGCGCAGGCCGGTCCCGGTGACCGGCCGCTGCCGGACCGGGTCCCCGCCCGGATCGGTGCCGTCGAGCAGCTGTCCGCGGACACCGTCCTCGTCACCGTCGTCCCGGACCGACCGGTGCGCTACCTCGCCGGCCAGTTCGTCCTCCTCGAGCTGCCCGACGGCACCCGCAGGGCGTACTCCATGAGCCGCGAGCCCACGGACGACGCGGCGGGTGACACGTCGCTCGAGCTCGTCGTCCGCCGGACGCCCGGCGGCGTCGCGTCGTCCCGGCTCGCGGCCGCGTCCGCCGGTGACCTGCTCGTCGTCGAGGGCCCCTACGGCAGGGCGCACGTGCAGTCCCCGGTCGATCGGCCGGTCGTGTGCGTCGGCGGCGGGAGCGGGCTCGGCCCCGTCCTGGCGGTCGCCGAGCGCTGCCTCACCGAGGCGCCGGGCCGGCCGGTCCGGCTCTACTACGGCGCCCGCACCGACGCCGACGTCGTCCTCGCCGACCGGTTGCACCGGCTGCGGTCCCGCGGTGCGCAGGTCGACGTCGTCACCGACCGGCCGGCGTCGCCCGAGGCCGCCGGCCGGCTCGCACCGCTCGCCGTCCGCGACGGCCGCGTCGTCGACGCCGTCGACGCGGACCACCCGGGACCCGCCGACCTCGCCGGTCACGACGTGTACCTGGCGGGTCCGACGCCGATGGTCGACGCTCTCCTCGCGGGCCTCGTCCGCACGGGCCGGGTCGGCGCCGACCGGACGTTCTTCGACAGGTTCCTCTGAACCCGGCCCGCAGTCCGGGCCCGTACGACAGGACGGTCACGATGACGACGGACACGACCACGCGGACCACCGCGGCGGACCCGCCCGGCACGGCCGGCACGACGGTCGCGGGCGACGAGGAGTTCGCCCGCAACCTCGTCGACGGCCGGTGGCGGTTCCCCGCCGCACCGTACGAGTTCGAGATCCGCAGCCCGCGTGACAGCCGTGTCGTCGCGTGCGTGCCGCTGTCGAGCCGGTTCGACGTCGACACCGCCGTCCGGGCCGGGGCCCGGGCCGTCGCGGCGTGGGCCGCCGACCCCGCGGCCCGGCTGCGTGTCGTCGCCCGGGCGGTCGCCGACCTCGACCGGCTCACCGGGCCGGTCGCCGAGCTCGTGGCGACCGAGACCGGGCTCGAGCTCACGGACGCCGTCGAGCAGGTCCGCACCGGTGTGCGGTGGGCGCGGCACTGGGTCGCACTCGCCGCCGTGGACGACGCGGGGCCGCCCGCGGTCCGGGCACCGGGCGTCGCGGGTGTCGTCCTCGGCTGGGGCGCGCCGTTCCTCGAGGCGGTGTCCGGCATCCTGCCGCTGCTGCTGCGCGGGCACGCGGTCGTCGTCAAGCCGTCGCTGCGGGCGCCGCTCAGCGCCGTCGTCCTCGCCCACCGGCTCACCGCGGCCGGGCTGCCGGACGGTGTGCTCGGCGTCGTCCAGGGCACCGGCACCGACGTCGGGGCCGCCCTCGCCGGGCGGGGCGACCTCGCCGTCCTCCACGTCCGCGGCGGAGAGCGGACGCTCGACCTCGCGGCCCGCGCCGTCGCGTCGACCGGTGTGCCGCTGCACCCGTTGCGGGCCGGCGGGAACGTGCTTCTGGCGGGCCGGGACGCCGACCCGGCGCTCGTCGCGGCCACCGTGGCCGCGGGGATCCGGCTGCACAACGCGTCGGGGCCGGCGGCCGTGCCGTGGCTCGTCGTCCACGCCGACACCGCCGGCCCGGTCGTCGACGCCGTCGTCGCCGCGGTGTCCGCGACCCGTCCCGCGCCGCTGCCCACCGAGCCGGTCCGGGAGCGGGCGCTCGCCGCCGTCCGGGCGCTCGGGCGGCTCGGCGGGCGGGTGCTCACCGGTGGCGGCGTCCCGGACGACGTCGCGCACCGGATGGGCTGGCTCGTGCCCGCGACCGTCGTCACGGTCGGGGCCGTCGGCAGCCGGCTCGGGCCCCGCTCGGACGACGACCCGTGGCGCGAACCGCTCGGCCCCGTCGTGGCCGTCGCGACCTGGCGCGCGCCGAGCGACCTCGCGGACGCGTTCTCCCGCAACCGGTTCGGTGACGGCATCGGCTGGGTGCACCGGGTCGGTGACGACGCGGCGGCGACCCCGACGGGCGTGGTCCGGCAGGCCCGCGGCAGCGACCACGGCGTCGACGCCGACGACCTCCCGGTGGCCTGGACGGCCGGCTGCGGGGGCGCGCGATGACCGGGCTGCGGATGCTCTTCGTCGTCGACCCGCTCGACGGGTTGCTGCCGGCGCACGACACGTCGGTCGCCCTCATGGAGGCGGCGCAGGCGGACGGCCACGAGGTGCTCGCGACGACGATGCGCGAGCTGTCCGTCGTCGACGGCGGCGCGGTGGCGCGCGCCGTCCGGGTGACCGTCGACCCGTGCCGCGTCGTCGACGGCCGGTTCGTCGCCCCGCAGCAGTGGTACCGCGCCGAGCCGGTCGGGGACGTGGCGCTGGCCGACGTCGACGTCGTCCTCGTCCGCACCGACCCGCCCGTCGACGCCGACTACCTGCGCGGCACCTACGTGCTCGACGCCGCCCGCGCGCCGCGGACGCTGCTCGTCAACGACCCGCGCGGGCTGCGCGAGGTCAACGAGAAGCTCTACACGCTGCGGTACCCGGACCTCGTCCCGGAGACCGTCGTCCGGGCGGACCTCGACGGGCTGCGGGACACCGTCGCCCGCTGGGGCCGCGCCGTCCTCAAGCCGACCGACGCGATGGCCGGCCGCGGAATCCTCCTGCTCCGCGACGACGACCCGAATCTCGCCTCGCTCCTCGAGCTGTCGACCGGCCGCGGGCAGAGCCATGTCATCCTGCAACGGTTCGTGCCCGAGGCGGTCGACGGCGACCGGCGGGTCATCGTCGTCGACGGCGAGCCGGTCGGCGCGATCCGCCGGGTGGCCGCCGGCACCGAGTTCCGCTGCAACATGGCGGCCGGCGCGACGGTGCTGCCGGACGCGGTGACGAGCCGGGACAAGGAGATCTGCGACACCCTGGCGCCGGACCTGCGTGCGCTGGGCATCGTGCTCGCCGGGCTCGACGTCATCGGGGACCGGCTCACCGAGGTCAACGTGACGAGCCCGACGGGTGCGCGGGAGATCGAGGCGCTCACCGGTGCACCGGTCGCGTGCGTCGTCGTCGAGCGGATCGTCGGCCTCCACGCCCGGCGGGGCGCGGCGTGAGCCGTGAGCGGCTCGTCGTCGTCGGCGGCGACGCCGCCGGGATGTCGGCGGCGCACCAGGCGCTGCGCACGGCGGCGCGGAGCGGGCTCGACCTCGAGGTCGTCGCGTTCGAGCGGACGGAGCGGACGTCGTACTCGGCGTGCGGCATCCCGTACTGGGTCGCGGGCGACCTCGACGACCCGCACGACCTCGTCGCCCGGACGCCCGAGGAGCACCGGGCCCGCGGCGTCGACCTGCGGACGGGCGCGAGCGTCGAGGCGGTCGACCTCGACCGGCGGGAGGTGCGTGCGCTCGTCGACGGCGCGGAGGTCGCCGTCGGCTTCGACCGGCTCGTCCTCGCGACCGGTGCGCGGCCCGTCGTCCCGGACTGGGCGCGGTCCGCCGGCGGTGAGCTGCGGCCCGGTGTGCTGCCGGTGAAGTCGTGGGACGACGGCCTGGCGTGGCTCGACGTCATGGGCCGGGTGCGGCCGCCGGCCCGCGCGGTCGTCGTCGGTGCCGGGTACATCGGCCTGGAGATGGCCGAGGCGCTCGTGCGGCGCGGCTACCCGGTGACGGTGCTCGAGCTCGCCGAGGTCATGCCGAGCATCGACGCCGACATGGGCGCGCGGGTCCGAGAGCAGCTCGTGGCGGCCGGTGTCGACGTCCGGGTCGGGTGCGGCGTCGACGGCCTCACGGTCGGTGCGGACGGCCACGTCGACGGTGTCGCCGCCGGGGACGACGTGCTGCCGGCCGATCTCGTCGTCCTCGCGCTCGGCGTCCGGCCGGCGTCGGAGCTGGGTGCGAAGGCCGGGCTCGTGACGGGTGCGCGCGGCGGCTACCTGCCGGACGACGGCCAGGAGGTCGCGGACGGCGTCTGGGCGGCGGGGGACTGCTGCGAGAGCGTCCACCGGGTCAGCGGCGAGCGGGCGTTCGTCCCGCTCGGGACGCACGCCAACAAGCAGGGGCGGGTTGCGGGCGAGAGAGCGGCCGGCGGCTCCACCCGGTTCGGCGGCGTGCTCGGGACGGCGATCACGCGCTTCGATGCCGGCGGCGTCGCCGTCGAGGTGGCCCGGACCGGCCTCGGCGCCGCCGACGTGACCCGCCTCGGCCTCGACGCGGCGTCGTACGTGTCGCCGGGTAAGACCGCGAGCGCCTACATGCCCGAGTTCCGGCCGATGACGACGAAGCTCGTCGCCGAGCGGGGGAGCCGGCGGCTGCTCGGCGCGCAGATCGTCGGCGGGACCGGCGCGGGGAAGCGCATCGACACGATCGCCACCGCGCTGTGGGCCGGCCTCACGGTCGACGACCTCGCGGCCGCCGACCTCGCGTACGCGCCACCGTTCGCCACCGTCTGGGAGGCGGTCCAGCTCGCGGCCCGCCGGCTCGCGGACCGGATGCACTGACCGATGCCGTACGTCTTCGGCTACGGGTCGCTCGTCGACCGCGGCTCGCTCGAGGCGAGCATCGGCCGCCCGGTGGCGGCCGCGGACGGCCCGTTCCGCCTGCGGCTGCACGGGTACCGGCGGGCCTGGAACGTCATGGGGCACAGCAGCGAACGGCCCGAGTACGTCTTCACCGACGACGGCGGGAGCGCCTGGGAGGGCTGGCTCGCGTTCCTCGGCCTCGAGCCGGCGGTCGGCGCCACCACGCCCGGCGCGGCCTGGCGCCTCACGGACGCGGACCTGGAGGCCCTCGACGACAGGGAGCGCAGTTACGACCGAGTCGACGTGACGCCGCTCCTGGGCGCCGTCACGTCGCGGCGCCCCGACGGGCCGGTGCTGACCTACGTCCCGCGCGACGACGTCGTGGGGCGCGCGCCCGCCGTCCGTTCCCTCGGGACGGTGATGGCGAGGTACCTGCGACTGGTCGACCGGGGCTACCGCGATCTCGGCGAGCCCCTGTACGCCGAGCACCTGGCGGGCCTGCCCGCGCCCGAACCTCTGGCCGTGCGGGAGATCCGGGTGCGGCCGGTCGTGCCGGGCGGGCGCAACGAGGCCGTGGACCCGGACGGCGTCACCTGACGTCGGACGCCCTGGGCCGGTGCTGCCGCCGTGCAGCCCGCGTATCAGGCGGTCTCGTCCGTCGCTCCGGGCGGGTGACAGCCGTCGGCGTCGTGCGACAGCCGAACGCTCCCAGGGAGGCAGCCATGAAGCTCGCCGATGTCGCCGGGTCGGGCAAGTCCGTGCACGTGAACGATCTGGGTGACGACAAGGCCCTGTGCAAGGAGATCCAGGCACGGCTCACCGCGCTGGGGTGTCTGGACCCCAAGCCCGACGGGATCTTCGGGGCGGTGAGCAAGCTGACGCTCGCCCTGTTCGCGAGCCAGATGAAGCTGACCTACGACGACAAGGTCACGGGCCCGATCGCCACGGCCCTGCTCGAGCGGAAGAGCGGCACCTTCCTGCCGATGCAGCCGGGAAACGATGTCGCAGGCCGGATCGCCACGTACATGGGCCGCAACGGCCAGTTCTTCGCGAGGCTCCCCGGCTTCCTCACCATCGTCTACCTCGAGGGCGCCGACCCGGACGGCCGACCCAACGCCGACGCCGCGGACAGGTGGAACGACCTGCGACTGGTCCTGCGGAGGAACGCCAAGGGCACGCCGGAGGTCGCCTTCTCCGCGCTGGCGACGACCGAGCCCGGCCGCTTCTACACGGCTGTGAAGCCGCTGTCCTCGCGCGGCGCCGCGAGGATCGCGTTCGGTCAGTTCAAGGCGTGGCGCGTCGGTACCCACCATCCGCACCTGCTGCCGCCTCGCCGGCACGAAGCCCTGACGCAGGCGCTCCCCATCACGGTGTTCCGGGACAAGAACAAGGACGGCATCCGACCGGGCGACGCGACCCAGACCGGCGTGTTCGGGATCAACCAGCACTCCGGTCTCGACCAGTCGCTGAAGAGCATCGGCAAGGCCAGCGCCGGCTGCCTGGTCGGGCGGGTCGACGCCGACCACAAGGCGTTCATGAAGCTGGTCAAGACCGACCCCCGCTTCCGGCAAGCGAGCAAGGGGTACACGTTCATGACGTCCGTCATCGCCGGCGACGACCTCGCGAAGCAGGTTCCTCTCGCCTGAACCGCACGGGGTGCGAGCGGTCAGGGCAGGACACACTGCGCGGCTTCTTCACGAACGACGAAGTCGCCGGGCCAGGACCGGCCCCTGCTCGACGGGGCTCAACGCCGCCCGCCGAAGTCCCAGCGGTGGACCTCCACGGCTGCGTAGTGGCGCTCGGGAAGCACATCTCGGACGTCGCCCGCGACGGCCGGCTGGACGAGCGCCGCCGCACCCAGGACGTGGATGCCGTCATCCGACAGCAGCTCGCCGCAGACGATGGTCCCGGGACGGTACGGAGCCTCGACACGCTCGGTGGTCGGGGCAACGGTGAACCCGAGAACCAGGAACCGCTCCGAGTCGTCGGAGCCGACCGAGGGGTCGTACATCGTCCGGTCGGACAAGCTCTCCCAGCGACGGATCAGGACATCGCGGTACGCACCGGCTTGGTAGCAGGGCTCGTCGAAGGCGAACGCCCGCGCCGCCGCCGGGTCCGGCAGGGAGACGATGTGCACGCTCCCGGTCAGGGTCTCGTCCGTGAACGTCGGCCCGCGGGCGATCATGCGGTCCTGGAAGGCATCCATGTACGCCCAGTGGCTCTCCGACAGCTGCTGCCGCAGCGGTGTCGACCCGACGCGGTCCCGGTGGTAGCAGAAGACGTCCACGACACGATTGTCGTGCGTGCTCCGGTGGCCGTGGGGCGGCCGTGGGTGAGCCGGTCGGTGACGTGTCCGATCAGTGCGGTGACGGTGATGGTCCCGGCCCGGCGGACCTGCCCGGCCGCGCGGGAGACCCGGGCCTGGGCCCCGACCCGCTCACCGCGGGTGGACCGCTGCCGGCCTGCACCGGCGCCACCGCACATCCCGGCAACGGCCTGGCCACGGGTCGGCGAGGCGTGAGACCGAGGTGATCGGCGGCGCGTTGCACGCGGACCGTGGGTGCAACACACGTCCTGGGTCTTCGGGCACCGGCTGCGCTCGGCCGGCCAGGACGCCACCATGAACCCTCGCGCCGTCGCTGCCTCCCTCGTCCGGCGGCGAGGCCAGTTCGAGCGGCCGAGGTGGTGCCGTCATGATGTCCCGCATGCGCATGCTGCTCACGTCGAACGGGGTGCAGGACGGCCCTGTCCGGGACACCCTGCTCGACCTGCTGGACAAGCCCGTGTCGGCGAGCCGCACGGTCGTCGTGCTCGACGCGATCCTCCCGTTCCCTGGTGACAAGACACGACTCCTGCAGCACCTGGAGCAGTACCGAGCGATGGGCTGGGCGGAGTGCGATCTGCTGACGCTCTTCTCGGGGCCGGCCTCGCTGGTCGAGTCTCGGCTGCGGTCGGCGGACGTGATCTACGGGTACGGCGGCACGAACCACTGGCTCGCGCACGCGTGGCGGCAGTCGGGGCTCGCGCCGGTTCTGCGCGAGCTGCTCGACGAGAAGGTCTACGTCGGGGCCAGTGCGGGTTCGATGATCTTCTCGCGGGCGCACGCCGCCGCCGTCGACGCGCTCGACGACCAGGAGGAGGTCGACATGCTTCGGCTCGACACTGTCGGCCCGGCGCTGCCGCTGTTCGACTGGTTCCTCACGGCGCACCTCGGTGCTCCGTACTTCTCGCACACGACGGACGAGTGGGCGCAGCGCACCGCAGCCCGGCTCGGCAGCCCGCTGTGGTGCATCGACGACGGCTCCGCACTGCTCGTGCGTGATTCTGCCGTCGAACCTGAGGTCGTGTCGGACGGTCACTGGCTCCACTTCGACTCCGCCGGGAACCTCGTCGACTCGCGCTGACCGCCGCCGCGACCACGAAGGACTACCAACGCCGAGGCCTCTGGCCAGGCCCAAACGAACTGGTCCGAACCCCCGTAGGGTTCGGACCAGTTCCGATGTCTTGCGACATCACATCAATGGCCCCGTGGGGATCGAACCCACAACCCGCGGATCAAGAGGACTCTGACGAGCGTGTACTGGGGCCTCTGGGGGCCTCATCTGTGCGCCACGCAGTCACTTTGGTCATCTGCTGGCGCGTGGATCTCCGGCTGTTCGTGTCACATCGGTGTCACGACGTGTGTTGTGCAGCAACTGTCGTCGAGCTGATCCAGAGTTTCATGTGCTGGTCCCGTGCCACGCTCGGGCTGGGGCCGACCATACGCCGGCCGGTTCGTCGCTGAGGAGCGGGTCGGCGAAGGCGATCAAGTCGTCGAGCAGTTCGGCGAGGTCAGTCGGTAGGTCGAGGGCGTCGTCGTCGATGCGGGACAGGAAAGCCGTGTAGACGTCCGCGCGTAACGCGGCCAGGTCGCCGATCGCATCGGACAGCCGGCGTAGCTCGACGCCGCGGTGGCGGGCGGTGGCTGCCAGTGCGTTGCGGAGGTCGGCGGCGTCGAGGTCGTGGCGGCGGGTGAGGATCCAGATGTCGGCGTAGTCGCGGACCCGGGTGCTGGTGTCGCCCAGGTCGATCGCGGTGCAGACCTTCTCGGCGATGACGGTGGCCATCGGATAGCCCAGGATCCGCACGGGCGGGTGTTCCTCGCGAAGGGTCGGGTACTCGATGAGCTGCGGGCCGGGGGTGACGGGGTCGCCGAAGTTGATGTCGAGCTGGACCTTGACGGTGGCGGTCGCGATCGAGGCTTGCATGGTGACGCGGACGCCGGAGTAGAGGTTCTCCTCGCGGATCACACGTGCTCGCGCGGTCTGGGGGAGGAAGATGACGCCGTCGTCGTCCGCGGGCTCGGTGCCGGCGACCTCCCGGATCCGGGACAGTGCGGCGTCCTCGTCGTTCGGGAAGCCGGTGGCGAGCAGGTCGGCGTCAACGGTGGGGCGGCGGGCGTCGAAGGCGGCCAGGAGCATCCCGCCCTTAAGGACGAACGCGCTTGCGTGCGGGCTCGCCGCGAGACGGGCGAGGAAGCGTTCGAGGGCGTACAGGACGAGGAGCTCCTGGGTTGGGCGGCCTTGGCGACGGGCCCGGTTCTGCAGGTCCAGGTACGCCTGGCCGCCGGCATGGGCCCGGGTCGGCCGGCTCACGACGCCGCCAGCACATCGACGGCCGCCCTGACCGGACCGAGGATGTCCAAGGGGCGTGCGAGCTCGACGAGTGCCGCGGGGCGGCCGCCGCCAGCCAGATAGCGGCGCAGGGCGACCAGGGCCAGCGGTTCGCCGATGCTGCGTCGCAGTCGCATGAGATCGACGACCGTCCGGGCCGGGTTCGTGATCCGTACGGTCTCGCCCGGGGCGGCCTCGAACGCGTCCATGCCGAGGTCGAACGTCGCCGCAGCGAACTTGAAGACCTGGACCGGCGGGTGGGTGATCTGCGGGGGGCGGGTCCCCCGCGGGACGGCGATCTGTACCGCGCGCGGGATCTCGTCGGTCAGCTCGTGGACCTCGGCCGCGGACACCAGGCAGACCGCGGCCCGGGGTGCCCGACGTGACACCGCCAGCAGGTCCGGGTACGACGCCGTGGGGGCGTCCGCTCGGCGGAACACCCCTCGGGAGAGCTCCACCGTCAGACCGTCATCCCGCCATCGGTAGAGGTCTCGTGAATGGACGCCGGCAGCCAAGGCCTGCCCCGTGGTGAAGGTCGCAGGTAACGCACGTGGCAGGACCATGGATGAAAGTGTACCCAGTAGATCGACGGATGGGTACATATTCGATCGGGTGTACAAGCACCCCTTGAGCAGACGCCTGGCCTAGCTTTGCAGACCCAGTCGCCGTGCCTGCCCGAGCTCGGCGGCGGACTCGGCGGCGGGCTGCCTCGACGACAGTGAGCTCGGCCCACGCCAACCAACGAAGCCTGTCACGATCCACGTCCAGTGCCCGCTCATGCCGACGACAGCGCGTTGGATTGGGCGCGATCAGTGCCGTGTGCCTCAGTGTGGCCCATCCTGGTTGGGGTATCAGTCCGGTATGACGCTAAATCACGTGAGGCGGGGGAATGGCAGCCCGCTGTTGCTCGTGCATGGTCTGGGTGCCGGATGGCAATCGTGGTCCCCGATTCTTGATGGACTGGCCGAGCACCGTGAGGTGATCGCCGTCGACCTTCCGGGATTCGGCGAGACGCCGCCGTTGGCCGGCGACGTCTCGATCGCCACTTTGACCGACTCGGTCGTGGACTTCATCCGCGAACAGGACTTGGACGGGATCTCGACCGTCGGTCAGTCGATGGGCGGCCGGATGGTGCTCGAGCTTGCGCGGCGGGGTGTCGGCGGCGACACCGTGGCCTTGGACCCGGGCGGTTTCTGGAGCGACCGAGAGGTTGCTCTCTTCGGCGCCACACTGCGGCCGTCGATCGCGTTGGTCAAGGCGTTGCGGGGCATGTTGCCGGCGCTGCTCAGTAACCCGGCGGGAAGGACTCTGCTTCTGGCGCAGTTGTCGGCACGCCCCTGGGCGCTCTCGCGCGAGACCGTGCTGAACGACGTGCGCGGGCTGGCCGACTCCCCTTCGACCGACGCGGCCTTGATCGCCCTGATCAAGGGGCCCAAACAGCAGGGAGCCCCGGCCGGCAAGGTCCCCGGCCGGGTCACGATCGGGTGGGGTCGTCGCGACCTGGTGACCGTGCCAAGACAGGCCGCACGCGCGACGCAGCTCTTCCCGGACGCGGTACTGCACTGGTTCGAGGGATGCGGTCATTTCCCACAATGGGACGCACCGCACGAAGCGACTCGACTGATCCTCGACCACACCGATTGAGGCTCATCGCCCGGCCGACCAACGGCCGTCCCGTATCCGTCGTCGTCGGAGGATCGGGGACGCCGCTGGTCTGCGCCGGCAGTGACCTTCACCTGCTCAGAGACGTTCCAGAGAGTTCGTGGAAGTCCTGTCCGGGTGGGCCTGGTTGTCACGCAGTTAGTCACGCAGGACGTAAGCGGACCGGAGGGGATTTGAACCCCCGGCGGGGGCTGGCACACCGAGCCCCCGCGAGCCGTGGTCCCGCCGAGTGTGCTCGACGTGGGAGTGCACAGCTCTGCGATAACCAGCCTCTGCCACCGGTCCGTGAGCATCATGACTGCCCGCCTCGTCGCCGTGCATCCGATTACAAGCGCGGTAACCACCGTCGGCTGTGGCCTGGTGACAACCGTTGCGCCTATGTCAGAACCGGCCAGTAGGCGATCCGCGTCCTTCAGGGTCGGCGTCGGTCTCGGGCTGTCGCGCTGGTCCAGTGACATCGGCGTGACATCGAGCATTCGTCATCGCCCGGCTGTCTCATGGCCCGTTGTGCCAGCCGAACCTCCGGGCAGCCCAATGCTTGGATCTTGACTTGGTGGTCTTGTCGTACCGGGTCCCTACGCTGTGCCGATGACACGATTCGTGCAGCAGCCCGACTACGAGGGTGCGGAGTTCATCGACCTGTCCATGGCCAGCACGACCTTCCGCGAGGTGGATCTCAGCGGCGCCCGGATGCGTGGCGTGCTGCTGTTGGACGCCGACATCGACGGGGCGATCGACGGCCTGCGCGTCAACGGCGTGGAGGTCATGCCATTGATCGAGGCCGAGTTGGATCGCCTGCACCCCGAACGGCTTCGACTGCAGCCAACCACACCCGAGACGATGCGCGATGCGGTGGATGTCATCGAGGAGCTGTGGCAAGCGACGCTGCAACGCGCAAGCGTGCTGCCAGAGGAAGCCGTCCACAGATCAGTGAACGACGAATGGTCGCTCGCCCAAACCCTGCGCCACACGATCTTCGTCGTGGATGCCTGGTATGGCCACGCGGCGGCCCTTCGCCCGAAGCCGTTCCATCCGATCGGCGTACCCGCATCGTTCACCACCAACGGCGCCGAGTTCGGCATCGACGAGTCGGCCGCGCCCCCCTCGGCGAAATCCTGGCCGTGCGCGCCGAGCGGATCGCCGATCTGCGCGGATACCTGGCGCAGGTCGCGCAGGAGGAGCTGGACCGCGTGCGGGGGCCGAACACCGCGATCGG
Source organism: Kineosporia sp. R_H_3 (assembly GCF_002198675.1). Lineage (GTDB taxonomy): Bacteria > Actinomycetota > Actinomycetes > Actinomycetales > Kineosporiaceae > R-H-3. Next base: position 52,795 of record NZ_MWLL01000232.1, read on the forward strand.
CTGCCCGCCGCTCGCCGAACGTACGGCGGTCAAGTGCCTGCAAGTCATCTTCAGCGACCAGTGGGCGCACGTGCAGTTCGCCGACCGTGACCTGGCCATCCTGGAACAGGAGTATGCGTGATGCTCCGGGAGGTCCGCTGCTACACCGTCCGCGTACTCGTTTGATGGGCAAGTGCAGAATTCGCGGTGGTGTTGATGTGGTCTCCTCGGCACCGTGAGGTCAACGGCCTTCCGCTCCCAAAACGGATCAGTGCTGTGGCGTCGTCACCGCCGGGCGCCTGACCGACCGGCAGACCGCCGACGTCCTGGAGGGGACGTTGATGTCCCGACCGGCGAATAGTGTCCCAATGATGTCCCGCAGGGCCGTTCAAGCTGCGCTCATGGGGACTCTCGGGTCTGTGACCGGGGGGTTTGTGGGCCTGTGGACCTTCGGTTGATGCTTGACGGATCTGTTTCGGTTGATCCTTGAC